>NZ_FNOE01000033.1 GCF_900106555.1 Nitrosomonas oligotropha
TTCCTGACGATCCAATAATGTTAAGCGAGTGCGTTTGTGTATGTTCATCTACAGTATTCTCCTGAATACTGTAAACAACGCTAGGAATTCTTACAGATTATCTATAGCTAACTGCGTTTCATAGCTAGGTACATCAAACTTTATAATTCTAAGATTTTTTTGCGAAAGCTTCGGCTGAGCGGCTCCAGTAACGTATCCAGACAAATTGTTGGAGTTAATGAGAAAATTTATAAAATTATTAGTGCTAACTCCTTGTTTGGCTTTAACGATGTGAGCATGGTTGTTGACCCAGAATTGTCCACTCACGACCTGCGCAATTGGTTCATTTCTCGTTACGAGATTTGCGCCATCCTCAGCAACTAGCACATATTCTCCATCAAAAAGGTAACCATCAACATAATCAATAACACTCTGAGCGCCATAATAACGATAGGAGCCTTGTCGCTTCTCTCTCTCCAGTCCACTGAGCGGAATACGAACATGATCGTAAAAGTCGACCAATTCTTGAAATTCGACCCTTCGTAACGTCATATCCCCAGCTCCTCAAAATTCTTTTGGATTTGGGCAGCGAGGAAGGCGGCTTCTTCGTTCAAGCCTTTCAGTTCAATATGAATATCGCGCAACGTTTCTTCGAAGTCGAAATCTTCGTCCTCGATCTCCGGCGCGACGCCGACATAGCGACCGGGCGTTAAGCTCCAGTCATTGGCTTTAATCTCGGCAATATCCACCAGCCTCACCAAGCCTTCGACATCGCGCAGCGCGGCATCGGGGAAGCGTTCTTGCAGCCAGTGCGCTTGCTTGAAAATATAGCGTACTTGCTTTAACTGCTCGACGGCTTCTTTGCGCTCGTCGTCAAATTCCTTGATGAGTTTGTTCAAGCCTTTTTCCGCGCTTTGCTTGGCTTGCTTTTCAGCAAGCTTATAGAACTGGTCGATCTGTTTAATCAGGTCACGGCTGGTTTCCGCCATCGGCTCCAGCTTTTGGGCAGCGTTCATCAAGCCCGCATTGTCACGCGGGGCTTTCTCCCAGTCTCTGTTTTCAGCCTCAATGGCATTTTCGAAGGCTTTGATGTCACTGGCTAATAGCTCAAAGGCCTTACTGGTTTCTTCTTCAACCTGTTCCAGCTTGCCCGCCAGTTTGTCGAACGATGCAATGAAGGCATCCATCGAGGGTTTGGCGGCTTTGGCATCCTCAAGTGTGCGTGTGAGGTAGCTTTCCACCAGTGCCAAGAAGCGCTCTTTTTGTCCGCGATAAAGCCAAACAATGGAAGTCAGGTTGGCCAATTGTTCCGGCGAGAAGTCATAAATCTTGCGCGTGACCTTGCGGTAGACATTGCGCGCATCCAGCATCAGCACTTTATCTTTCATGCCTGCGGGCTTGCTCTTGTTCAGAAACCATAGTTCGCAAGGCACCGAGCGGGTATAAAAGAAGTTGGAACGGATGGCGACCATGCCTTCGACGTGGCCGCTTTCGACCAGCTTGCGGCGCACTTCGGCTTCCTGCCCTCCGGCACTGGATGCTTGCGAAGACATAACGAAACCGGCGCGGCCTTCCTTGTTCAGGTAACTGTAGAAGTACGAAATCCAGAGATAGTTACCGTTGGAGACCGCGCCTTTCTTGTTCACACCGGGTAAGCCGAAAGGCAAACGCGGGTCGTTTTTGATTTTCTCCGCGTCCACGTCATCAACGTTGAACGGCGGGTTGGCCATGACGAAATCGGCCTTACCGAGGAAGTCGTGCGGGTCTTCGTAGTAGGAAATAGCTTTCTGGATTTTGCCTTCCAGACCATGCACGGCTAAGTTCATCTTGGCCAGACGGATAGTGGTCGGGTTTTTCTCCGCGCCGTAGAAGGTGGCAACGTCTTGCGGGTTCTTGTGCATCTTCTCGATGAAGTGCGCGCTTTGCACAAACATACCGCCAGAGCCGCAAGCGGGGTCAATGACTGAGCCATGATCGGGTTCGATAAAATTCACGATCATCTGCACCAGTGAAACGGGTGTGAAAAATTCACCGCCGTCATGGGCGCTCTGGTTGGCAAACTGAGTCAGGAAGTATTCGTAAATACGGCCAAAGATGTCGCCTGTGGCTTTCTTGAGTGCGGAGTCATTGAAGGTGCGCAGCAGATTGCCCAGAACATCGTTATCCAGCTCTTGGTATTCGCTTTTGGGCAGGATGCCTTTCAGGGTTTCGTAGTCGGCCTCGATGGCTTCCATCGCGTCGATGACGGCTTGCGCTCTATCATCGGCATCGGTGAGATTCACCAAATGATCGAACTGCGCTTTCTCCTGAAGGAAAATGGCACCCTTGCTGGAAAAATCTTCCTTCGTTAGCGGGCGGGTAACGCCGCCACGGGAAGGCAACGTGGCCTCGATTTGCGGCTTTACGGCCAGATAGCGGCTATAGGCATGACGAAGAAAAATAAGCCCCATGACGGGCATGAAGTATTCATTGCTGGCGTAGTTGCTGTTTGCGCGTAGGTTATCTGCACTGCCCCAAAGACGTTTCTCTATTGCTTCAATATTCTCTAACTGCGCCATTTAAGTGTCTGTTCCAAAAAAATATCTGTTCGTTTTATTGTTCTTCTCAGATTCTATCGCCAAACTATTAGCAAATCATCCTAGTTAGTCGTAGGGTAAAGGGAACGCCATGCTTTTCCTTGTTTATTGCATCCGTGGCAGCATCGTAAATTACTTTCATCTACTAATGTAGTTATGTTTATTTTTTATAGTGTGCAATCCTGCTTGTTCCAATATCCAGGCTTCTATTTGCGCGGATCGCCGCCAGCCTGCATGACTTTGGGGGCTGTAGTCATAAAAAAACCCGCCACTGGGACGGGTTAGTGATTAATAGTGCTAAGAATTATTCTGTCATTAACATTGTTGCCTTAATCTTCTAAAACCAAACAGCATCAATAGTCCGATAGACATCATTGCATACGCTTCTGGTTCGGGTACAAGCGCAGCGCCGACATCGCCATCGTGAACAGCCCATGCGAACCCATAGTGAGGGATATCGCCTCCCCAGCCTTGGTGACCATTGGCGAAGAAAAAAATCCATCCTAGATCAGGAGTAAACTCCGTACCCGTCCAGTAGAATTGTTCAAAGCCCCCAAAGTAATCCCGGATGTTTGAAAAAAGACTGCTAATACTTAGAATTGGGAAGCCTGCTTTACCGCCCAGTTCGTCATAGAACAAATGCCCCATCTCGCTATGGTTGCAATTGTGACCAGTGCAAGAAGTGTCCGCCGTCGGCAAACGCCAACCCGTAACACCCTCGATGCTAAGGCCTGCGGCCCAAGCTTTGGCGTCGGGCCAGCTCAATACACCATCAGCATCATACCCTGATGTTTTTGCATAATCCGCATCCGCCAGCCAAGTGATATCTATATCCGTATCATACACAGCCAGACCACCCAAACGGGTCTCTAACGCTGCATTCGCATTCGCTAACAATCCAACCGAAAAAACACCGCTGCATAACAGGATTCTTATTAATTTAACCATATACTTTGCTCCCTTTTTGATGATTAAAGTTTTTGTATATAGTTTTTCATCATAGGCTATTCACAATAAATTGCTATAAGGCATTTGCGTAATTTTGCGGTATGAACTGGTTGTGAACTTCTGGATTACATTTCTCAAATCAGAATAGTGTCATAAAATCTTCACAATTCATTCATATAAGTTTCACATTATTTGATTAAACTTTGCCGCAGTTGTAACTACAAAGGAAAAATAATGTACTGCTTAATTAAAGAATGGCCTAACAAAATGGCAACCTTGATGACCGAAGATGGTGTTGTGCTGTGGACTTTCAGCAATATTGAAGAAGCCAGAACAGTTTGGCATGAGTGGTGTTCCCTGCATAAAGACAGCATGGCCAATCAAATTGGAGCACTCGATTAATCAAGGTATTGGATTGAAAAAGCGCTCATTCCCCGTTCTTGCATTCGCTGGCCTGTTTTAGCAAGACATCTCTCGTTCTCGCCGGTTAGAACACCACATCGAAGCACCCCTGCCCAAAACTGCCTTGCTCGTTGACCGTCTTGATCCAAACCGCCATCGCCGCGCGTTTGATGCGGTTGCGTTCGTCGTCGATACCTTTTACTTCCAACACCAGTGTTTTACCGTTGTTCTGTTTCGATATGATGCTTATGCGTTTTTGTGCTAACCATGGCATTGGCGTAAGCTTCTGCTGACATGGTGAACTGTGAAAAGGCTCTGACCGGCTCAGAGCCTTTTTAATGGATTGGAATGCTGTGCGGTTATTTAATCGTGATCGTGGCCGTGGCCTTTACCGGGTTTGTACGATTCGAATTCAAAATTCATCGATTTGCCGCGTTGTCCGAGTACGACGGAAATGACGTCGTCATCATACTGGAGGCAGGGGACCGTCAGTTTGCCATCATGAACCGTCGCATAGCATGCGCTCAGATCAACGACGGAGGTGATCGGACAGCTGGTGACATCGACCAGCTTAACGTCGGTGGCAAAAAGGGTTGCGTTGTACGTGGTGATCACCGCGGTACCGTTTTTGATGACGATATCGGTCGCTGTCGTGTCCGTGCCTAAACCCAGCAGGTTGGTTCCCGCGTTGATAAGACAGGCATTCGCAGCGGCATTGGCGAGATTTTTCACCAGGATTTGCGAGCCCGGCACACTGTTATCCACAATAAAAATAGCTCGGCCTTCAACAGCCACGCTTTCGGCGTGTGAAAGTGATATGCCGGAAAGTGATAGTAGTGCGGCCGATAATGCTGTCAGAAGCGTTTTGTTCATACAATTTTCCTTATTAAAATATTAAGTGACGAGATTTAGCGGTTCTGGGCGAGCCACCCGGTTCTCGTCGATCGGGTGGTGTGCGAAATATTAATTCAGTTTTTGCAATTGTTCTTTCAAGCTGTTGAGTTTTGCGTTGAACGCATTCAGGCGATCTTTTTCCTGCTCCACCACATTGGCTGGTGCACGTTCGACAAAGCTCGGATTGGATAGTTTGGCCTGCGCTTTGGCTATTTCCGTTTCGATGCGGGTAATTTCCTTGCTCAGGCGCTCGCGTTCCGCTGCTACGTCGACTTCAATCTTTAACATCAATTTGAAATCGCGCACGATGGCGACTGGCGCGTCCGCTTCGGGCAGTCCGCCCGGTTGGATTTCCACGCCGGATAATTTCGCCAAAGCCTGCAGATACGGCGAGTAGCCGGATAGCATGGATTGATCACCGGCAGCCAGCAACGGCACTTTGAGCGCTGGCGACACATTCATTTCACCGCGCAAGGTGCGGCAGGCGTTGATCATTTCTTTCAGCAAACCGATATTTTCGATGGCTTGCGGGTTAATGACGGAGGCATTCGCAACCGGGTACGGCTGGCACATAATACTGGCGCCGGATTTTCCCGCCAGCGGCGCGACGGTTTGCCACAATTCCTCGGTGATGAATGGAATGACCGGATGTGCCAGCCGCAGCATGGCTTCCAGTACGCGCACCAAAGTGCGGCGGGTGGCTCGCTGCGCTGCATCTTGATCGGAATTTAACTGGACTTTGGCAAGCTCGACGTACCAGTCGCAATATTCGTCCCACACCAGTTCGTAGATTTCTCGCGCGACCAGGTCGAAACGGTAATTGGTAAAGGCCTGTTCAACAGCTTGCTCCGCTTGCTGTAATCGGCTAATGATCCATTGATCCGCAGCGGAGTAGGCGAGGGGTAATGTTTCATCCAATCCGGTATCTTTTCCTTCACAGTTCATCAGCACGTAGCGTGTCGCATTCCATAACTTGTTACAGAAGTTCCGGTAACCCTCGCAACGTTGCATGTCGAACTTGATATCGCGCCCATGCGAAGCCAGGCTGGCAAACGTGAAGCGCAGGGCATCGGTGCCGAACGCCGGAATGCCGTCGGGGAAATGCTTACGGGTGTTTTTCTCGATCGATTCGGCTTGTTTGGGATTCATCAAACCGGTAGTGCGCTTGGCGATCAAATCGGGTAATGCGATACCGTCAATCAAATCCAGCGGATCGAGCACATTGCCTTTGGATTTGCTCATTTTCTGGCCTTCGGCATCGCGGATCAGGCCGGTGATATACACTTCCCGGAACGGTACCTGGCCGGTGAAATGCAGCGACATCATGACCATGCGCGCAACCCAGAAGAATATGATGTCAAATCCGGTGATCAGCACCGAAGTTGGCAGGAAAGTTTTCAATTCCGCGGCGTCATCCGGCCAACCCAGCGTGGAGAAGGGCCAGAGCGCGGATGAAAACCAGGTATCCAGCACATCGTCGTCCTGTCTCAAATCGCGTTTGCCGGAAAGCTGTTGTGCTTCTTCCAGGTTGTGTGCGACCGTGACGTTGCCGTCTTCGTCGTACCATGCCGGAATGCGGTGTCCCCACCATAATTGGCGCGAAATGCACCAATCCTGGATATTCTCCAGCCACTGATTGTAGACATGCGTCCAGTTGTCCGGCGTGAATTTGACGTCGCCGTTAGCGACAACGTCCAAACCGCGCTTGGCCAAGCCTTCCATGGCGACGTACCATTGATCGGTCAGCATCGGTTCGATGATGGTGTTGGTGCGGTCGCCGCGCGGCGCCATCAGTTTGTGCGGCTTGGTTTCGGCCAGAAAACCCTGTGCTTCCAGGTCGGCCACGATTTTCTTGCGCGCATCGAAGCGATCCATGCCCTGATAGTCCAGCGGCGCCAGATCGTTGATTTTTCCATCTAGCGTAAAGATGCTGATGGGCACCAGATGATGCCGCTGGCCGACTTGGTAATCGTTGAAATCGTGCGCCGGGGTGATTTTTACGCAACCAGTGCCGAATTCCAGATCGACATACGTATCCGCGATGATGGGAATGGTCCGTTCGCATAGCGGCAAGCGCACATGGCGTCCGATCAGATGCTGATAGCGCGGATCGTCCGGATGCACGGCTACGGCGACGTCGCCGAGCATGGTTTCGGGGCGGGTGGTGGCGACGATCAACGCTTCCGTTGGCTCGGTATGATGCATGCCGTCCGCCTGTTCCAGCGGGTAGCGGATATGCCACAACGAGCCGTTTTCCTCGGTCGACACCACTTCCAGATCGGACACCGCGGTTTGCAATACCGGATCCCAATTCACCAGCCGTTTGCCGCGGTAAATGAGTCCTTCACGAAACAGGCGCACGAATACCTCGGTCACAGCGCGCGATAATTCGGCATCCATGGTGAAACGTTCGCGTGTCCAGTCGCAGGAAGTGCCCAGACGACGCATTTGCCGGGTGATGGTGGAGCCGGATTCTTCCTTCCATTGCCAGACTCGCTCCAGAAATGCTTCCCGCCCCATGGTGCGGCGATCGAGTTTCTGTTGATCCAATTGGCGTTCAACGACAATCTGCGTGGCGATACCGGCGTGATCGGTGCCCGGTTGCCACAGTGTGTTGTCGCCCAGCATGCGGTGATAGCGTGTCAGCGCATCCATCAACGTATGCTGGAAAGCATGCCCCATATGCAATGTGCCCGTGACATTGGGCGGCGGCAGCATGATGCAGTAAGCGGATTGGCTGGTTGCCGCATCCGGTTTGAAATACCCCGCTGATTCCCAGATGGAATACCAGCGGTCTTCAATATGTTTCGGGTCAAAGCTTTTTTCGAGTTCCATGGATTTTGAGTGGTATTGAATGGCGCACAAGGTCGCCATTATAGCCGATGGGGTATTGCTGCGGACAATAAGAGCGATGACCTGCTGTGTAGCAACTGGTGAAGCAGATGCCGCCAAAAAGAAGTGCGGCGTGAGCGGCGGTTATTTAATTTGCTTGGACAAGCGGGTTTCCAATGCATGCGCCAGTGCTTTCCGGTCCTGCACGTCCATGTCGATATGCGCGTCTTCCAGCGCGGCATCGAGAATCTGGCGAATGGGCGTTAAGCGCGTCGGTTGCGGCTGTATCACGGCGGGATGAAGAAACACGGCATCGGTCAGCAGCGGTATTGCATCCGCGCCAATTACAGGGGTTGTTTTATCGATTTCCGGCGCTTTGCCAGCGGGTGCGGTACCCACGATCTTGCCTTGATTCTGGTATTTTCCCAGCAGGCTGCGAAACTTAACCATGATCTCGGTATCGTCGAAATCCGCTGCGGTTTTATCGTCACTCATGATAGGAAAATCAACGGTTTCATTTAATTATCCAGTTGGAAGTGTTGTAGCGGATAACCGGCATCTTTATAGAAACGATAGCGCTCACGAGCGACTTGCTTGTCTTCCGGCGAGTTACCCGCAATTTCGATGAGCCGGTTGAATTGATCGAAAGAGGGCGGCTGCTCGCGGTGCAGATTCAGCAGAACATCGAATGGCATATCCGGTGGTATGCGGTCGCTCAGAATCGCTGGCGTGGCGCTGACCAGTGCAATGTCTTCGTGAATATGGCAATGCGGAATAAAGCTGGTGGGCGAGAACGTCCACAGCAGTTCGTCCAATTGTTTGAGCAGGGTTGCATCGGGCGTATAAATCAATATTTTCATATTTTGCTGCAATGCCTTGGCGCAAAGCCGGCAAGCTGTTTGCAACTTATTGACCGATCCCGAATAAAAATAAATCTGTGTCATCGAATCACTGTCTAGTTGAGCGCGCGATCGTGAGTATTTTTTTATACGCTCCGCAACGGCTAATTAATTCATGACAGTGGTTGATGGTGCAGCTTCTTCAGCTGCGAGCCACAAATTAATCAGCGGTGCGAAAGTGCGGCTAGCTGGTTGCTTTCGCTTGTGAAATCAGGAATTGCGTCAACAGCGGCACCGGACGCCCGGTTGAGCCTTTATCTTTACCGGATTTCCACGCTGTGCCTGCGATGTCGAGGTGTGCCCAGCGGTATTTCTTGGTAAAACGCGACAAAAAGCACGCCGCTGTGATGGTTCCTGCAGCGCGTCCGCCGATATTAGCGATGTCGGCAAAGTTACTTCTCAGCAGATCCTGGTATTCATCCCACAACGGTAACTGCCAGGCACGGTCGGCAGCTTGTTCTCCCGCGGCTAGTAATTCCTGCGCCAGCTTGTCATCGTTGCTCATCAAGCCGGTGGTGAAATTGCCGAGTGCAATGACGCATGCGCCGGTCAATGTAGCGATATCGATCACTACTTTCGGGTTATAGCGCTCTGCGTAAGTCAGCGCATCGCATAGAATCAACCGTCCTTCCGCATCGGTGTTGAGAATCTCGATGGTCTGGCCGGACAGGCTGGTGACCACATCGCCCGGTTTGGTTGCTTTGCCGCCAGGCATATTTTCGGTGGCTGGGATAATTCCCACCACATTGATGGGCAGCTTCATTTCCGCGACCGCTTGCAGGGTACCCAATACACTGCCGGCGCCGCTCATGTCGAACTTCATTTCATCCATTTCAGCAGCGGGTTTGAGCGAGATGCCGCCGGTATCGAAGGTCACTCCTTTACCCACCAGAACCACCGGATTTTCCTTTTTGGCCGCGCCGTGATATTCCAGCACGATCAGTTTTGCCGGTTGCTCACTGCCGCGTGCGACTGCCAGAAGAGAACCCATGCCGAGTTTCTCCATGTCTTTTTCTTCCAGCACGGAGGCCTTCAGCTTGTGGGATTTGGCAAGATCCTTGGCCTGCTTGGCGAGATACGTGGGGGTGCAAATGTTCGGCGCGAGATTACCTAAATCTTTGGCCAGATTCATACCATGCGCAATCGCTATACTTTGTTGCAGGGCGGCTTCGCAAGCGGCCAGTTCGGTGCGGTTGTCAATGCACATGATCAGTTTGCGCAGGCTGCTCTGGTTATTATCCGGTTTGCTTTTCAGCTGATCGAAACGGTAGCCGCTGCTGATTGCTGCAATCACGGTTTGATTGACTTTCCAGGCGTTGGTTTTGTCTTTGACGGGAAAATCGGATAAAAACAGTGTGGCATCGGTTACTGCGGTTTTTTGCAGCGCATTCAAAGTGGTGCCGAGCGCCGACAAGAATGTTTTTTCCTTGAATTCCTGTTCCTTACCCAGACCGATCAGCAATACTCTTTTAAACAAAGTGTCCGGGACGTTATGCAGTAACAGCGAAGTATTCGCTTTACCGTCCATGTCGCCCGATGCCAGGATATTTTTGATATATCCTTGGGTGATTGTATCCAGAACTTTTGCTGAATCCGACAGTTTTCTTGATTCAAAAATACCGATGACTGCACAGGCGCCGCGTTGTTTTTCCGGGGTGCCTATTTTTATTCCAAATTCCACATTAAACTCCTTCATCCAGAATGCTCTTGCGAGCCATTTGCTTATGTAACTTAACTATGAGTACAACCGGTTATCGTGTAATCGCTTTGCCTGCGATAAGCAAAATAATGTCAACACACGTCAAATAACATAATAACATCAGCTTGATTGAAAAGCTGAATAGTTGTACTGCTGTAAAGGAAATAGGCGGGAAACGCCTGCGAATTATTGCGAATGGCGTAAATTAAAATAAGTTAATATACTGTCTTTATTTTATAATCAGCAACAATTATCATATTATTCAACAATATATGATTATTATCTAACACGAAGGATAATAAGTGATTGATGATGCATTGAAAAGACGCTTGAATCATTGCACGGCGTTGCCTAGTTTACCGGCTGTAGCCGTCAAAATAATTGAAATGGCGAATGATCCCGATGCCGATATTGGTGCCGTTTGCCAGTATATTTCATTGGATCCGGTGCTGTCGGCAAAACTGTTGCGTACAGCAAACACACCGTTATATAAATCCCGCCGGGTGGCAACCAATATCCGTCAAGCCGTCAGTATTCTGGGTACGCACACCGTCCTTGTGATCGCTCTATCCTTTTCACTGACCCATTCACTGATGAAAAACCCGGTGCCGAATCACGGCGCGGTTTTTGACAGTACGATTTTTTGGCGTCGTTCCATCGCATCGGCGCTTGCCGCGCGTGCGCTGGGAGAAAAACTTGAGTTGAGCTATCTGGACGATTTATTTCTGGCCGGATTAATTCAAGAAATCGGCATTCTGGCTTTCTGGGTCATCATGCCGGAAGAGTACGGTAAGGTTTTTGCGTCGACTTCGGATCACGATGTTTTGCTGAATAGCGAACGCGAGGTATTCGGCGCGGGGCACGATGAGCTGGGTTATGCGTTGCTGAAAAGATGGCATATTCCGGATTACATCGCGTTGTCCTGCATCAATAGCCATTCGCAGCCGGAACCCAAGAGTCTGGGGCCGACACTGCAATCGTGTCTGGCGGTTTCCCGTTATCTGGCCGACTACTTTCTCTATCCGCATGAGGCCGAAAAAATGACCGCGTTGAACCAAGCGGCGCAAGACTGGCTCGGATTTGACGCGAATGTGCTCATCGACGTGATTAAAATCATGGAAGTCGGGCTGAATGCGGTGGAAGATTTATTTGAAATGAACATTCATGATCCAGCGGAAGTCAGTGGAATTCTCGCCGAAGCCAAGGAATTGCTGATGATTCATGATTTATCCCGGATGCGGGATCTGGAAGATAAGTCGCAGCGGGATGGTTTAACCGGCGCCTATAATCGCACCTATTTTGACGAAACGTTACGGCGCGAATTCAATCTGGCAGTGCAATACAATCTGCCGTTGACGATTGCCATCATCGACCTTGATCATTTTAAGAATGTTAACGATACTTATGGCCACGTTGCGGGAGACTCATTACTGGCCATGGTGGTCAAAACGGTTTTTGATCAAATCCGTCAGGATGACACTCTGAGCCGTTACGGAGGAGAGGAATTTGCCTTGATTCTTCCCGGCACGGCGGTGGCGGCTTCAAGAAATCTCATTGCCCGGCTAAAAGATTCGATCGCGGAAATCGCGTATAAATTTGACGGCCGCAGCACCATTCGTATCACGGCATCGATCGGTGTCGCCGGATATCTGGAAAATGCGGCACAAATACGCGACCCGCGCGATCTGATCAAAGCGGCTGATTCCGCGCTCTATGCCGCCAAGCACGCGGGCCGGAATCAGATTATGGAATGGGACGGTAACGCCTGATAGTTTTTTCAACCTGAAATACTGCATTTAATACTCTTTACGACCTTATGAATTTGATTATCCAAGGATTGGATGTTAACAACAGCGATCTGCGCGAGCTGGCGAAGTTATCGCATGCCGACGCTATCGAACGGATTACCGGGCAAGCTTTCCGGTTGACCCATGCAACGCATTCCGATGCGGTACCGGAATATTGCGCGCAGGCCGAACTGGATTTTGCGTTTGTGAATGCGGCAACGAAACTTTCCGATTTCAAATTGATTGCCATGGACATGGATTCGACCTTGCTGGCGATTGAGTCGATTGACGAAATTGCCGACATGCAGCAGATCAAACCGCAAGTGGCCGCCATCACCGTGCAAACCATGCGGGGTGAGATCAGCTTTGAGGAAAGTCTGACACGGCGTACGGCTTTATTGCGCGGCGTGCACCAGGATGACTTGCAGAAAGTCTACGATGAGCGCGTAAAGCTCAGTCCGGGCGCGGAAAGAATGTTACAGCTGGCAAAGCAATCCGGCATCAAGACCATGGTAATTTCCGGCGGTTTTACATTTTTCACCGAGCGGATCAAGACAAAGCTGCAACTCGATTTTGCCGCGGCCAATGTGCTGGAAATAGAGAATGAACGGCTGACCGGAAAGGTAGCCGGAGAAATTATCGGCAGAGAAGGCAAGGCGCAAGTGCTGAAGCAAGTTTGCGCGGAATTGGGGGTGCAGCGTGAACAAGTCATCGCCATCGGAGACGGCGCCAATGATCTGGCGATGCTGGCCGAAGCGGGCGTTGGCATTGCTTATCATGCTAAACCCATTGTCAAACAGCAGGCGACGTATTCGATCGATTATGTCGGATTGGACGGCGTCACCAATTTATTCGCATGAACCGCAGCCGTGCAACGGTAATGCATCGATTCTAGTAATCCGGTTCATACATCAGCGACCGGATATAGCTGTTCAAATCTTCCGGTAATGCCGATTCCGCTAATCCTTCATTCATCGCCACCCGGCAAACGGCGGCTGCAATCGCGAGCGATACATCGCGTACCCGGGTTAATGCCGGATACACCGAGCCATTGCGGATTTCCGATTCGGTGACCGTGTTTGCCAGCACCTCGGCGGCGGTCAGAAACATGCTTTGCGTCACCAGCCGCGCAGCGCTGGCGGTGACACCCAGGCCGATACCCGGAAAAATATAGGCGTTGTTTCCCTGCGCCGGCTTGAAAACGGTATCTCCATAGCGCACCGGGTCAAACGGGCTGCCGCTGGCGAAGATAACCCGCCCGTCGCTCCATTGATAAGCTTGTTCAGCGGTGCATTCGGTGTGCGATGTCGGGTTCGATAGGGCGATGATCACCGGACGCTCATTCACCGCCGCCATCCTGCGTACAATAGCTTCGTTGAACGTACCGGCCACACCGGTTGCGCCAATTAATACATCCGGCTTGATCTCATCGATAGCCTCGGCAAAACTGCACGCCGCATGTGCTTGAATGAAAGGTTTGATGCGCGGTTTGATGTTCTCATTCGCCGTGGTGATTAATCCTTTCCGGTCGATGAACCATAATCGTCTCTGCGCTTCTGCGTTGCTGAGACCGGCTTTGACAAACGCATCCACGGCCAATTCCGCCGTCCCGCTGGCGGCCGATCCTGTCCCGAGAAACATGATATTCAGATCGGCGAATTGCTTTCCAGTAATGCGGCACGAGGTGTAAATGCCCGCCAGCGTCACGGCGGCGGTACCTTGAATATCGTCGTTAAAACAGCGCACTTGTCCGTTGTAGCGTTCCAGAAATTCAAACGCATGGGGTGTCAGGAAATCCTCAAATTGTATGACGGCGTGGGGGTAACGTAATTGCACGGCCTGGACAAACTCATCAACCAGGGCACGGTAGGTAGCAGCGTCAATGCGGGGGTGGGGATAACCCAGGTACAGTGGATCTTCGCGTAACGCTACGTTATTCGTGCCGACGTCGAGCATGACCGGCATGCATTGCGCCGGATGGATGCCGGCGCAGGCGACGTATAAAGCCACTTTGCCGATCGGTATTCCCATGCCATTTGCGCCCAAGTCGCCCAAACCCAGGATACGCTCTCCATCCGTGACGACAATGACGCGTATATCTTCCTCCGGCCAGTTTCTCAGAATCGTGGCGATTTCGCCGCGATCTTCAGGTGTGATATAGAATCCCTGCGGTTTTCTGAAGATGTGCGCAAATTTCTTGCAAGCTTCGCCGACCGTGGGGGTGTAGACCAACGGCATGATTTCTTCGATGTGGTCGATCATGGTGCGGTAAAAAAGCCGTTGGTTGCGCTCCAGTAAGGCATTTAGAAAGATATATTTTTCTATGGCGCTGCTTTTGCAGCGCATACTGCCTAAGACGCGCTCGATTTGTTTGTGCATGCTGGCCACTTCATAGGGCAGTAATCCCCGCAAACCGAACCGTTCCCGCTCTTCCCGCGTAAATGCTGTTGATTTTGTGAGTCCCGGATCGGTTAACAATGCTTTGCCGTATAAATTTTTCATTTTGATCCCTATCTCCCTAATAGCCAGCGGGGTTTGCCATGACCAGTACGCTACAAAACCGCTTAATTTGCTGCAAAGTTGGACAATCCGGAAAACCGAAGATAAACTAGTTTCCATCTAAGATACGCTTGACAATAGTATCTGTGGAACACTGTTACAATCCATCTCAGCCATGGATCAATTCTTTTTAATCAGCACTGAGGTAATTTCAATACATTATGAGTCAATCGCCATTTCCAATGCCGGATCCTAGTTTATATACTGAAGAAGAAATAGCAAACCTGGTTCATACATTTTACGCAAAAGCCCGGAAAGATCCTGGGCTGGGACCCATTTTCGAGGCCCATGTCATCGATTGGGATGCGCATTTTGTACAGATGATCAATTTCTGGTCGGCGCAATTGCGCGGTACCAGCCGGTTCCGCGGCGCACCGATGCCTAAGCATATCGCTTTGCCCGATCTCAATGCGGCATTGTTTGAGCGCTGGTTGCAACTGTTTAAAGAGACAACCAAGGAACTGGGTAATCCGGACTTGCAGCAGCAGGCCAATGCCATTGCGACGTTCATCGCGGGCCGGTTGTGGCAGGGTTATCAAATGAGTAATTACCCGGATAAACAGCCGGTTGCACTTCATACAGCATAGTTCTCAATAACCTTGCGGGATTGATTTTGAGAAGCATCAAAAGCAAGATTATCGTTTTTTCCATTCTGGCCACACTGATCCCTTCACTGGGATTGGGCATATTGTCGTTTCAACAAAATGAAACGATGATCAACGAGAATGTCACCCGCGAGTTGCGTGCTTTGGCCAATTATGCCAGCCGGGAACTGGAGCTGTGGATTAAGGAACAGAATCTGACGGTCCGGGAACTGGCGACATCCAAGATTCTGATCGAGGGATTGTCTAAAGACAATCAAGCGCAAGCGCGGAAAAACAAACTCAAAGTGCAGCGGAAGGGACTGGAGCTGTACTTGCAATCCGTGCATAAGCGGCTGGAAACCGTTCTGGAATTAACGGTGGTCGATGTGGAAGGGGGAATACTCGCCAGTAACGTGGAGTCGCCTTTCCCGGTAAAGCTTTCGCCGGATTGGCCGCAAGACGCATCGATTCAAGGGGAAGTCGTCGCACCACCGCAATGGAATGCGGATTACGCAACGGCCGTACTGAGTATTGCAGTTCCCATATTATCGGTGGACGATTTTATTTTGGGTGCGCTGATCGTAACGTTTGATTTGCGGGACATCCAGTCAAACTTAAAGGACAAGATCAAATCGCCGCCCGGCGATGTCCTGCTCCTGGACA
Source organism: Nitrosomonas oligotropha (assembly GCF_900106555.1). GTDB lineage: Bacteria > Pseudomonadota > Gammaproteobacteria > Burkholderiales > Nitrosomonadaceae > Nitrosomonas > Nitrosomonas oligotropha_A. Next base: position 15,823 of record NZ_FNOE01000033.1, read on the forward strand.
AGGATGGCAATGTCATGCTGGCCAGCGATGCTGCGATTGTCAATCCGGAGAACCCAGTGTCGCTTGATCCCGCGGTAATAGAGCGATTGCGCAATAATCCGGGAGAATACGAGATATTCCAAGGGCCGCGGCAGGAAAAGGTTGCCGGTCTGGCGTATATGTCGGAAAAACCGCTGATTACTATCATTGCGACCAGAAGTCATCAATTGATCTATGCTTTTTGGGAACAGCAACGCAATTTATTCGTGGGTCTGATCAGTATCATCATCCTGGTGGTCGCCGCCATCGCGTTCCAAATGAGTCATGCGATTGTCGTTCCATTGCGAAGATTGATCGATGCCACCGGAAAAATTGTGCAAGGCGATCTTAACGTTGAATTGACGAGCATGCAGCGCAATGAACTTGGGCAGCTGACGCAGATGTTTAATCAGATGACGAATCAGTTGCGGCTGGATCAAGCGAAAATCGAGGAAGCGAGCGCCGCCATGCAGCAAAAGAACGCGCTCTTGGAAACGCTATCGGTTACCGACAGCCTTACCGGGTTGTTTAACCGCAATAAACTGAATGCCATCATCAATGATCAGTTGGCACGATATGAGCGGAACAAGCGCCCGTTTTCCGTCCTGATGATTGATGTCGATCATTTCAAAACATTGAACGATAGTCTCGGCCATGTCGCCGGCGATGAAATCATTGCAGGGATTGCAAGAAAGATCTCGCAATCGATCCGCAACGTCGATTTTGCAGCCCGTTTTGGCGGCGATGAATTCATTATCATTCTGGCGGATACTGCGATCAGTGAAGCGCTGAAGACTGCGGAGCGCATCCGGGCACATGCGGCAAGTGTACATTGCAGCACGATCAGCAAGACGTTCAAAGTAACGCTCAGTATCGGCGTCATTCAAAGTGAACCGGAAGACACATCACTGACTATTTTGTTATCCCGGGTCGACGGTGCGTTGTATGAAGCTAAGCGCTCGGGGCGCGATCGAGTGTACTGCGTACAGCCTAAATCCGATTCAGCCACATAGTAGGCTTGCGGGCCATTGAAAAAACGGTTTGCATTGCCGCTGCAATGAATTAACAAACTCATCGTGCATCATCACGCGTAGACCGCGCTTTCTTGCTTGCTTCGCCTCTCGGATGTTTCTCAACGGCCTGTTAAGGATGGTGATTTTTGCCGGCTTCAAGACCGGTATTGAGAACCCAGCCTTGTTTCTCGTCGACTTGAACGCGCAACCATGAACCCTGACTGGCATTCGCGATGACCACGGTATTTTTTTTCAATGTGGTCAATAATTGCGCATTGGCGCTAGGCATTTTGCGTAAATTGATGTTTGCCTTGGCGTGCAATTTTATCGGTGTATGAAATTCCAGCAGCGAGTTATTTTCATCGGCCGTTTTTTTGTGATTGGGGGTTGTGATCAAGCTGATCAATTGCTTGGCCTGGGTAATATAATTCATGGCCGAGGCATATTGATCCTTGGCAAACAGTATCGAGGCGGTATCGACCAAATGCTTGGCTTGAATTTGCAGCACCTGGTTCGCTGGAGAAACTTTCGTTTGCTTCAGATTTGCCAGCGCCACCTCGGTTTCCGCGATGGCGGAAGCCGTGCCAGGCTTGGTGGCGAGTCTGTGCAGCTTGACTTGCGCCCGCGTTGCTTCCTTGTTGACTTCTCGCAGAACTTGCGCCTGGTTTTGCTGGCGTATTTGCTGATTCTTGATTAATTCATCTTTTTCCGCGAGCAATTTTTCCAGGCGAGCGATTTCCTTGCGCAGATTTTCTTCCTGTGAAGAAGTGACGGGTGCTGCTTCAATAACCGGGGGAGGAAGTTGCTCCTGGGAAGCGCATCCGGCGAAATTCAGGGCAATAGTGATAAGAATCAGCAGATTCGATAGTGAATAAGCTTTTTTACAAAGACGTGGTAATGATGCATGAAACCAAAACTTTATCGTCTTATTGTTCTGTAATTCTGACTGATTCAGCATACTATCTTCCCGGTAGATTTTATCGCTGTATCCGTATAGGTTTGAGCTACGAATAGTGAAATGCGATGGGTTTCAGTGGATACGAGAAAAATAAGATTCTCAGTTGATTATTTTATAATCTGGTAAATCAAGCATTCATAAAGAACGCAAAAGGTACCAAAATTAAGTGTACTGAAGAATCGACCGGTTTTCCAGGTGTTCAGGCATACTGGGAGAAAGAAATTCGCTGTATGCATTTTTATTGTTTCAAAATACAATGTGGTACTGTCACTATCCAGGTACTGTGCAAACTTTCTTACTTTGTTAAAGCTCCTGAATATATTACTACTTTTATGGAGGTGTCATGTATCAGCGAATTTTAGTGCCGGTTGACGGCAGTGCAACATCCGGGCGCGCATTGGCCGAAGTGATTAAATTTGCGCAACAGCACAAGGCACACGTGGAAGTGGTTCATGTACTGGAGGAAATCGGGTATTTTGATGAGGAGAATTATCTCAATTATGCCGAAATGGTCGATTCGTTGAGACGCAGCGGCGAGAAAATACTTGCCGAAGCACAGATGAAATTAAAGCAGGCCGGAGTGCCGGTGGAGACAAAGTTACTCGAAACCAATGGGGAACGTGTCGCCCATGTGATTACCGCCGAAGCGAAAAATACGCAAGCGGATCTGATCATTGTAGGGACCCATGGCCGATCCGGTTTTAGCCGTATGCTGCTGGGTAGTGTTGCAGAAGGGATATTGCGCACGGCGGATATCCCGATTCTTCTGATCCGTGGCGGTTGATCTTCGCCATCAAGAATAAGTCTACGTATTCATTAAGAAAATCAGATTATGGAAAATTACGAAGCATTACTCACGACAATCGCCTTGATGATGGGTGTTTCCTGGGCGAGCGGTATCAATCTGTATGCGGTTTTGCTGGTATTGGGCTGGGGTGGTTCGACCGGTCATATTGACCTGCCAGCCGAGCTGACGGTATTGGAAGACCCATTGGTGATCGGCGCCGCTGCCGTGATGTATTTCATCGAATTTTTTATCGACAAAATACCCGGTGTGGATTCCGCCTGGGATTCCATTCAAACGTTTGTGCGCATTCCGGCTGGCGCCATGCTGGCGGCAGGCGCGGTCGGCGATGTGACGCCGGCGCTTGAGATTGCAGCGGGTATTCTGGGGGGCAGCTTGGCCGCTACAAGTCATGCGACCAAAGCAGGTACAAGGTTGTTGATCAATACCTCCCCCGAGCCTTTTACCAACTGGTCGGCCTCGCTTACCGGGGATTTCTTGGTGTTTTCAGGCATGTGGACCGCAGTAAAGCACCCGGAAATCTTTCTCATCCTGTTGATCATTTTTATCGGCATTGCCATTTGGTTACTGCCGAAGTTATGGCGTTTGATCAAAGTGTTGCTCGCCAGAATAGGAAAATTTTTTGGTTTCGTGAATACCGGACCGGTTACCTCAGCTGAATTAGACACGGGCATTTCCGTGCATAGACATCATCACCTGTCGGCCTTGGAACGGTTACAACAACTGCGCGACCAAGGGGCTCTGACGGAACAGGAATTTGAGCAGCAAAAAGAAAAAATTCTGAACGATGGTAACCATTGAGCCCATCCTGCCTTGGCAGTGTTGTGCGAAATAGTGTAACGCCTTTATCAATGCGTGACGGAAGAGTGTTTTTCTAATCCTGAATTTTATGCAACGCCGCTGGGATATTTTTTGCACGGTTGTCGATAACTTTGGCGATATCGGTGTATGTTGGCGTTTGGCAAAGCAATTGACACAGGATCATAACCAGAAGGTGCGGTTATGGGTCGATGATTTACTCTGTTTTTCTTGCATTGCACCGGACGTAAATGCGGAAATTCAACAGCAAAACGTGCAAGGCGTTGAAGTCTGCCATTGGCAAACGGTGTTCCTGGATGTTGAACCGGCTGACGCGGTGATTGAAGCATTCGCCTGCGAGCTGCCTGATGTATATATTGCCGCGATGGTGCGCAAGCACAAGCGGCCCGTCTGGATTAATCTGGAATATCTCAGTGCCGAGCCTTGGGTCGCGCAATATCACGGCTTGCCTTCACCGCATCCGCGTTTTCCTTTAAGCAAGACATTCTTTTTTCCTGGATTTGTGAAGGGCACGGGCGGATTGTTGCGGGAAAAGAATTTACTGACGCAAAGAGAAGTTTTTGATGGTGTTGCAAAGCGATTGTTTTTGGATCAAAAGGGCCTGTGTGAGTGCCGGACCGATGAGATCCGCATCGCGCTGTTTTGTTACGATTCAGCGCCGATTGAGAACCTGATCGGGCTGTTGTCAGACTCTTTAAATCCGGTTTTGCTGATTGTACCGCAGGGGCGTGCGGCGGATCGCATCGTGGCAATCTTAAGTCATGCAGCCTCACCCGATGAGTCATTAATCAAACATAAGCAGTTAACCGTACAGATCGTTCCATTTATGGCGCAAAATGATTACGACCGGTTGCTGTGGAGCTGCGATATCAATTTTGTGCGCGGTGAAGATTCCTTTGTCCGTGCGCAGTGGGCAGGCAATCCTTTTATTTGGAATATTTATCCGCAGGCCGAAGGCGTGCATTGGAAAAAGCTGGAAGCGTTTCTTGATCTTTATACTGTGGATATGCCGCCGGAAATGGCCATCGCGGTGCGTGAAATGTGGTTTTGCTGGAATGGCGGGAAGGCATTAAATGCTACCGTGTGGATGAACTTCTTGGCACTGCGTGAGTCTCTGATGCAGCATAATAAAAAATGGATTAAACAATTGCTCGAGCAGGATGATTTAGTATCCGGTCTGGTGCAGTTTGTTGAAAATCAGCTATAATTCGCCGTTTTTGAATCGGATGTTGGCGCTACAACATAACATCAACTTTGCATATAACTTAATTTTGGAACTGACAGAAATATGAAAACCGCAATGGAATTACGCTCAGGTAACGTCGTCATGGTTGGTAATGACCCTATGGTTGTGCAGCGAGCAGAATTTACGAAATCTGGCCGTAACGCATCTGTGGTTAAAATGAAGCTGAAAAATTTGTTTTCCAGTACCACGACGGAAACGGTTTACAAAGCGGATGAGAAATTTGATTTGGTCGTTCTCGATAGAAAAGATTGTACCTACAGCTACTATGCCGATCCGCTCTATGTTTTCATGGATGCCGATTACAATCAGATCGAAGTGGAAGCGGACAATATGTCGGATGTTCTGCATTATCTGATCGATGGCATGACAGATGTTTGTCAGGTCACTTTCTACGATGGCAAAGCGATTTCCGTTGAATTACCGAATACGATTGTGCGGGAAGTGGAATATACCGAACCGGCAGTTCGGGGCGATACCACTGGAAAGATCATGAAACCAGCCCGGCTCTTGGGAACAGGCTATGAAATCCAGGTTCCCGGTTTTGTGGAAATTGGCGACAAGATCGAAATTGATCCGCATAACCACGAATTCAGAAAGCGTGTTTGATCAATCACTGTGATCTACCCAATAAAAAAGGTGACCGAGGTCACCTTTTTTATTGGGGTGCTAACTGGCGATGACTTGAATGTCCGGCTCAAGCGTTTTCAGCATGTTCTCAATTCCTCTCAGGGTGCCGGATATCGAACTGGGGCAGGTGCCGCATGCGCCTTGATAATGAATGCGCAAAATATTGCCTTCCAGTCCCAGGATATGCAAATCGCCGCCGTCGTGCTGTAAGTACGGACGCACTTCTTCATCCAATAGGACATTGATTTTCTCCAGACGCAATTGGTCTTCCGGACTTAAATCGGCGAGTGCACTACTAGCAGCCGCTACTGTTTCGGCGGATTGCGCCGTAGCGGCTGGCGCCGCACGGATAGGATCGGCGATTTCGCGTGCCAGATCCTGCCAATTGGCATCTCCGTCTTGGGTGACGGTGATCCATTGATCAATGTAAAAAACATTCGTGACATGATCGATGTCGAATAGCGCGGAAGCCAATGGATCGTCCTTGGCAGCTTCGGCGTTATCGTACGAACGTGCAACACCCCAAGTCAGTGGTTCCTTGAGGATAAACTTCAAGGCATTTTTATTCGGCGTACCTTCAATATCAGCAATTTTTGGCATTTTGATGGGTGGTAATATTGAATCCAACAGTTAATCGGTGAGGTTATACAGGGCCGTAATATGAGATCGAGTCAACATCATACGAACCTGGCGTTGAACGTTGTTTTGTTACATTAAGAATGATTCGGTATCGGTGGCGCGGAATCGTCTGCTTCTGTCGATGCGCCGTCGAGCGAATTCAACGCGGCATGTAATGTATGCCACGGTAAAATCGCGCATTTAACCCGTGTCGGCAGATCCCGTATGCCGGAGAAAACAGTCAATCGGCCCAAATGATGCGGTTGATTGGTATCCAGTTTTCCGGTAGCCAGTTCACGGAATTCATGAATCAGTATTTCCGCATTTTCACGCGATTTTCCCTTCACCGCCGCAGTCATCATCGAAGCGGATGCTTTGCAGATGGCGCAGGATTCGCCTTGAAACGCGATGTTATTGATCTGATCGTCTTCCAGTTGCAGCGTAATATCGAGGCGATCGCCGCAGAGCGGATTATGCCCGGTGGCATGATGGCTGGCGTGATCCAGCTTGCCGTAGTTGCGCGGTTTTCTGTTATGGTCAAGGATGACCTCTTGATACAGTGAATTGGTATGCATCATAAAAAAATCTTTTGGACAGTTTTAATGCCCGCCACCAAAGCATCAACTTCTGTTTTCTTATTGTAAAAAGCAAATGAGGCGCGTGAAGTGGCCGGTACATTAAAGCGTTGCATGACAGGCTGGGCGCAGTGATGTCCCGTGCGGACTGCAATGCCATCCTGATTCAAGATCGTACCGATATCATGCGGGTGAATGCCGTCGATGGCGAAGGAAATGACCGCTGTTTTCTCCGCGGCGGTGCCGATGATCCTGACCCCGGGGATGTCATTGAGACATGCCGTGGCATACTCCAGTAATCCTAATTCATAAGCAGCGATGTGTTCGATACCGATCGCCGTTAAATAGTCAACGGCTGCGCCGAAACCGATGGCGGCAGCGATGGGCGGCGTGCCAGCTTCGAATTTATGCGGAATGGTGTTGTAGATCGTTTTCTCAAATGTGACGGAAGTGATCATGTCACCGCCGCCTTTGAAGGGCTGCATCGCTTCAAGCAAAGCCGCTTTGCCATAAAGAATACCGACGCCGGTCGGACCGCACAGTTTATGGGCGGAAAAGACATAAAAATCGCAATCGAGCGCTTGCACGTCGATGGTGATATGCGGTGCTGCCTGCGCGCCGTCAATCAATACCGGAACACCGTGCCGATGCGCGAAATCGATCATTCCTTTGATGGGATTGATCGTGCCGAGTGCGTTTGATACGTGGATCAGGCCAACAAACTTGGTCCGTTCGTTAAATAATTTCTCATATTCATCAATCTCCACTTCGCCCTTGTCATTGATCGGAACAACGCGGATGGTTACGCCTTTCTCGTTAGCCAGCATTTGCCACGGTACGATGTTGGAGTGATGCTCCAATGTGGTCAGAATGATTTCATCGCCTGCTTTGATAAATTTCCGGCCATAACCATGCATCACCAGGTTAATGGAATCGGTCGTACCGCTGGTGAAAATGACTTCCCGGTCTTCGCGTGCGTTGATGAATTGCTGCAACTTGCAACGCGCGTTGTGATACTCCAGTGTGGCGACCTCGGATAAATAATGGACAGCACGGTTAATATTGGCATGCTGCGTCGTCTGATATCGCACCAAGCGATCAATCACCTGTTGCGGCATTTGACTGGATGCTGCATTGTCAAGGTAGACCAATGGCTTACCATCAATATCGAGCTGCAGAATTGGAAAATCGGCGCGAATCTTTTCCCAGTCTGGGCTGGAAGAAACGTCAGATTTCAATGAAGCATTCACGGGCGTCATGATGGGTTACTCTGTGTTTGATCGAGTACCGCTTGCTCGAGTTGCTGCCTAAGCGAGGAAACAGGGATACGGCTGATTATTTCGGCGCCAAAGGCATACGTTAATAAATTGCGTGCAGCCGTTTCTGACAACCCCCGGCTGCGTAAATAAAAAATCTCTTCCTGATCGAGCTGCCCGACCGTTGCGCCGTGCGAACATTTCACATCATCGGCAAAAATCTCCAGCTGCGGTTTGGTATCCACTTGTGCTGTTTTACTCAGCAATAAGTTACGGCTGGATTGAGATGAGTTAGTGCGTTGCGCCTGAGGGCGTACGATGATTTTTCCATTAAACACGGCGTGCGACGCGTCGTCGGCGATGCACTTATGCTGCTGATGGCTGGTGCCATTCGGTTTGGCATGATCGATACAAGTATGGGTATCGGCCAGTTGGCGATCCGATATCAATGCCAATCCGTCTATGCTGCATTCAGCTGCTTCATCGGTTAAGCGCACATCCAGGCTATAGCGGGAAATCTGCGATCCAAGCGAAATGCTGATCGATTGATAATTGCTGGCATGCGCTAACGATACCGCGCAATTCGCCAAATGAAAAGCTTTCGCGCTTTCGCGCTGCACGCGAATATGCTTGGCATGCGCATTACCGGCCAGATTGATTTCCGTGACTGAATTGGTAATGTAAGCAGCATGCTGAAGCGTGGCGTAGTCTTCAATCAACGTGACATGACTGCCCGTTTCGCCGATTAACAAGCAACGCGGGTAACTGGTAACTTCACGTTGTGTTGCTATGAACAGCAGGTGAACCGGTTCTGCAATGGCGGTATTTTTGGGTACGATGACGACAGCGCCATCCTGCAGAAAAGCGGTATTCAATGCGGCAAACACATTGTGGTCAAATGGCACGTGCTGACCTAAATGAGATTCCAGGATCGATGCCTGTGTAGATAACAATGCCGATAGATTACCAGCGATCAGTGCCGCAGGTTCGGCGATAGCCGATAATGACTGAGAGAAATGGCCGTCAACAAATACCAGGCGATTTTTTGCCTCATTCAGAAACAAATGCTGAATGTCTTCTATTTTTAGGGCCGAACCCGGTTGAGATGGCCGATAGGGCAGGGTAGTGAGCGGCGAAATATCCGTAAAGCGCCATTCCTCGTCACGCTTGGTCGGCAGTTTTTGTGTGCTGACGCAATCGATGGCCTGGGCACGCAATTGATTCAGCCAAGCTCGTGACTCAGCCGGCTTTGCCTGCCAGGACTTCAGCAGGCATTCAAGGTAGCTGGTATTGATCGCTTCACTCATGCGTTAACTCCGGCAACCGGCTGCTTGTTTGCAGTGATCCAGTCATAACCGCGCGTTTCCAATTCCAATGCGAGCTCTTTGCCGCCGGTCATGACAATACGGCCCGCCTGCATGACATGCACAAAATCCGGCACGATATAATCCAATAAGCGCTGATAATGGGTTACCAGAATCGTTGCATTGTCTTTGTTGGTAATCCGGTTAACGCCATTGGCGACGATTTTGAGCGCATCGATATCGAGACCTGAGTCGGTTTCATCCAGTATGCTCAATTTGGGTTCCAGTAAGGCCATTTGCAAGATTTCGTTACGTTTCTTTTCACCACCGGAAAAGCCTTCATTGACGCTGCGATCGAGAAAATCAGGTTTCATTTCCAGTAATTTCATTTTCTCACGTACAAAATCATCGAATTCGAGCGGATCCAATTCTTCTTTGCCGCGTTGTGTTTGCACCGTGTTATAGGCAAGGCGAAGGAATTGCGTGTTAGCTACGCCTGGAATTTCAATCGGATATTGAAAAGCAAGAAATAATCCGGCACGGGCGCGTTCTTCGGGGGGTAATTCCAACAAGTTTTTATCTGCAAATTGAATCGATCCGCCAGTGACTTCATATGCGGAATGACCAGCCAAGACTTTGGCAAAAGTGCTTTTACCCGATCCATTCAAGCCCATGATGGCATGTATTTCACCGCTTTTGACCGTGAGATCGATCCCTTTGAGAATTTCAGTGCCGTTGATGCTGGCGCGCAGGCCTTGCACCGAAAGGATGGTGTGGCTATTTGCAATAATCATCCGACACTGCCCTCCAGCTTGAAGCTCAGAAGCTTGGTGGCTTCAACCGCGAATTCCATCGGTAATTGTTGAAATACATCTTTGCAGAAACCATTGATAATCATTGAGACAGCTTCTTCGGCGTCAATGCCACGTTGTGAAAAGTAAAAGAGCTGATCTTCACCGATTTTTGACGTGGAAGCTTCATGCTCAACCTTGGCGCTGTTATTGTGCACCTGAATATACGGAAACGTATGCGCGCCGCATTGATCACCGATCAACATGGAGTCGCATTGCGAGTAGTTGCGTGCACCTTCCGCAGTTGGCGCGATCCGTACCAATCCGCGATAGCTGCTATTGGAATGACCTGCGGTGATGCCTTTGCTGACGATGGTGCTGCGTGTGTTTTTTCCAATATGAATCATTTTGGTGCCGGTATCAGCCTGTTGATAATTGTTCGTGACTGCGACCGAATAAAATTCGCCGACAGAGTTATCGCCGCGCAAAATGCAGGAGGGATATTTCCATGTGATCGCAGAGCCGGTCTCCACCTGCGTCCAGGAAATGCGCGAATTGACGCCTTTGGCCAATCCTCGTTTCGTGACGAAGTTATAGATACCGCCGACTCCATTTTCATCACCAGCATACCAATTTTGTACTGTTGAATATTTAATATCCGTATTATCCAAGGCGATCAGTTCAACAACAGCAGCATGCAGTTGATTCGTATCGAATCGCGGAGCAGTGCAGCCTTCTAGATAGGAAACGGATGCGCCTTCTTCCGCTATGATCAGCGTTCTTTCAAATTGCCCGGAACCTTCCGTGTTAATGCGGAAATAGGTGGATAAATCCATGGGGCATTTGACGCCTTTCGGGATGAAGCAGAAAGAACCATCGGTGAATACTGCGGAATTCAAAGCCGCGAAGTAATTGTCGCCAACCGGAACAACAGAACCCAAGTATTTCTGAATAAGCTCAGGGTGAGTATGTACAGCTTCCGAGATGGAACAGAAAATAATGCCTACTTCCGCCAGTTTCTGTTTGTAAGTGGTGGCCACTGAAACACTATCGAATATCACATCGACAGCGACACCAGCCAATGCAGCGCGTTCGTGCATCGGCACGCCCAGTTTTTCAAATGTGCGTAATAATTCAGGATCGACTTCATCCATGCTGGCCAGTTTTTTCTTCGGCTTTGGTGCTGAATAGTAGCTGATATCCTGGAAATCGATTTTTGGATAGTGCACGTTCTGCCATTCGGGTGCGGTCATAGTCAGCCATTTTTCATAGGCTTTCAGACGGAATGACAAAAGCCACTCGGGTTCATTTTTTTTAGCCGATATTAACCGGATTATTTCTTCATTTAATCCCTTAGGAGCGATATCGGACTCAATATCGGTAACGAAGCCATGTTTGTACGGTTGATTAACCAGACTTTGCAATACTGCACTCATTTGGTTTATTCCTTTTTAGTATCTTTTGTTTGAAACAGATCGCTTTGAATCTTAAATTGCCGGATACCTGGTTTGGTTAATTCGCAAATTGAGAAACCACTGTGATTGAAGTCGTTACTGCTTAAATCTTAGCAGATTCTTTAACACTGAAGCTATCTCCGCAGCCGCAGGTATTATCGATATTAGGATTGATAAATTTGAAAGAATGATTAAGACCTTCTTTGGTAAAATCAATTTGCGATCCGTCCAGATAAGGCAAGCTGTTTGTGTCTACAACAACCTTGGTTTCATGAGACTCGAATAATTGGTCATTCGAATTGATCTCATCCGCATAGTCAAAGGTATAAGCAAAGCCCGAACAGCCGGATTTCTTGATCCCGACGCGCAGGGCAAAACCCTTACCTCGTTTTGCAAGTTGTTGCCGGACATGTTTCGCGGCATTTTCAGTTAATGTAATTGGCATGACAGTTCAATTTTCTCAATTTAAAATCAGGTGCGATACTTTAATTTTATCAATTCTGTGCTATTAAACGGGCTTCAGATATCAGCGAAGTTACCGGAAAATTGGACACAGATTCAATTAAAATGTTCTGTAAAGTATTGTGATCTCATGGCAAATTGAGTGCTTTGATCAACTGGTTTCAATTTACGCAGCGGTTGATTCACGCATATCAAGGAGCGGCATAATGGTGCCATCCTATTGATTTATTTGATTATCAACCAGTTCTTTTAGTGTTACCGCACCCAGATATTCGAAAATAAGTTCATTTAATTTTGCCCATAAGTCATGTGTCATGCACTTTCCGTCGTTATGACAATTTTCTTTACCGCCACATTGCGTTGCGTCAATAGGCTCATCGACGGCGAGAATAATATCGGCCACCGAAACTTTGTCCAAATCTTTCGCCAGACAGTAACCGCCCCCGGGACCACGAACACTATCCACAAGCTCAGATTGGCGCAATTTTGCGAACAGCTGTTCCAAATACGAGAGTGAGATTTTTTGCCGCTGACTGATGTCAGCCAGCGTTACGGGATGATTGCTTTGTTGTAAAGCAAGATCTAATAGTGCAGTTACTGCAAATCTTCCTTTCGTTGTTAATCTCATGATTGACTCCTTGTAAGAATCGGGTGGGTTGATGGTTATATAAGATACTTGTCGTTAAATAATACTTGATCAATATAGTCAACTATACAATACCTGATTGATTTAGTCAACTATAAATCTTTTTTGTGCAAAGCTTGTAGAGATTCTTTGGGAATGCGCTCTTAACTGATGGTTAACTGCATGATAGATAAGTTAAAACAAAATGAATAAATTTGTTAGTGGGTAAGACTACAAATAGAACTAATTTAGCTATAATCATCAAGCTCTAAAATAACCTGAAAGATAAAAAAAGAGTGATCGGTATTTGTACATGTATACGCTTTTTTTGCTGACGTCGAGTACATGAATTCGTGATCGTTTTTGATAGTTTTATAAGCTTGGATAATCTTTAAATTATTTTGTTAAGAGGGAGAGGAATATGAGTATGGAAAGCGAGTTTAGAATGAGATTCGGAGGTTTTTGGAACTCCCTCATTTTGCTCTTTGTGATTATTGTTTGTCTTCGCTTCTCAAGTCTTGAGTTCGCTGACGAGAATCTGACCAAGCGCGTGTTTTGTGCGCTGCATCTGTTTCTAGGCTGTATTGCCACGGGTGTGTTGCTGGGGATACTAAAAATATTTTTGGCGTTTTCCAATCAAACATACACACGTGCGCCAGCATCGGCCAATTTTGCACGGGGCCTCAAATATGGCATAGTTGCCGGCGGTTTAATGATCCTCATTGTCGGTGTGCTGCAATTGAATAATTTCTTGGGTGTATTCCAACCTATATTCAATGGATTGTTGGCGAAATTGACTGCTATTTTTGTATAAGCAGTAAAGGGGAGGGCCAGTTAGAACGGCTGGCCTTTTCAATTTGAATATTGTCTTTCAAAGATTTTTTATCGTGTTTCGCTACCCGATGACTTTGTCATATCGAATTTTCTGAAGCTAGTAAGCATTATCTTTTTTGAGCACGATCCAGACGGTTTTGAAGATGATCCAGAGGTCGAGCCAGATGGACCAGTTTTTGAGGTAATAGAGATCGTGCTCGATGCGGGCTTTCATTTTTTCCAGCAC
>NZ_FNOE01000018.1 GCF_900106555.1 Nitrosomonas oligotropha
CTCAATCCATCCGGTCCCCTCTGCCCATACAGCTTCCCAAAACACAGGCAGGTAGCCTCCTCTAGACTACTTAGTCACCTCACCACTGTCAAGGGATTTTAGCTGACATGGTAACGTAGGAATAATTGGTATTAATCTTATCCGCTGATTTTGATTCAAAAAATCAAATTGCACCGCTTGATTCAACCACAACCTAAGCAGTGCAATAGCGTAATCCGGCTTCCACCAATAAAAAGCCTGACCTCAGTTTACGCTGAAGCTTCAGATGCCTTTTTGCGACGCACAAAATAGAATGCAGCGCCGCCACCAGCAACTAGGACTAATACAGCAATTTCCATCACGCCAAGACCGCCGCCATGACTGCCATGACCGCCACCTTTACCAACGCCTAATGGAATTTTAACGATTGTTTTGACATTGCCTGCGTCATCTTTTCTTTCCAGTTGTACTGCGTACTGACCTACTTCCTGAATATTGGCAGCTACCACAATAATTCCGGAGCTATGCTTTTGAGCAGGCATATAAACAAGACCATGTTCTGCAGCAGCATGTCCTGCGTGCTCGTCATGATTCATTCCTTCGTGTCCTGCATGATCGCCGGCATCCGCTGCATTTTGCTCCGCCGGTGCAGCTGGCTTGGCACCATGGCCTTCATGTCCATCCTTAACCAAGCGAACTGCCAAAGGAATTTCGCGTGCTTCATGTGGTAATTCAATGGTCAAATTCACCTTGCCGGTATTTGGCAGATTCTCGCAGAATGAATGCATCGGTGGTATGCCGCCTTCCGGTACTTCGTACGCGCTGAATGTCACCGGAAATTCACCGGTTTTGATCGTACAACCGCCAGCATCGTGATGACCTTCGTGAGCGAGCATTAACTGCGCATACGACGGTAGCGCTATAAAAGATGCCAATACTGCACCACCAAATTTTGCTACCCAACTACTTTTAGAAACTACCTTCATATTTTCTCCAATTGATTATCTATATGCCTGTTACTCATTTATGTATGCCCAGAAATTTCGCCCGAACAACTTAGCCAAGGATTGTATAACAAAAAATTTAGAATATTAATCGAAATGAAAACTTTTCGCCGTTCAGCTGCCGGATAACCGCTCATCCAGAAGCTCAATCCAGTGCTTGACTGATAATGTGGTACCGGTCTGCAAATGCATCAAACAACCGATATTCGCGGTGGCTATCTGATCAGGTTTACCCGATTCCAGTGCTGTCACTTTATTTTTCAGCAGCTGCTGCGAAAGCTCCGGTTGTAGGATTGAATATGTGCCCGCCGAGCCGCAACACAGATGCGCATTGGGCACAGCAGTCAAATCAAAACCGGCGCTGTGCAGAATTTTCTCGACCACGCCGCGAATCTGCATGCCGTGCTGCAACGTACAGGGAGAATGAAACGACAATTTGGTCTTTCCAGCCTTAATACGCTGCTGAGCGAGCAATTGCTCAATCTTATCCAATTCCGCATGAACGATTTCGCCAATGTCTTTAGCAAGGGCCGAAACCTTAGCGGCTTTCCCGGCATAAACCAGATCATGCTGCAAAAAATGTCCGTATTCTTTCACGGTCACGCCGCAACCGCTGGCAGTGACCACAATCGCGTCGACTTCAGCCCGCTCCACCCATGGCCACCAGGCATCGATATTACGGCGCATGTAATCGAGTCCGTCCTGCTGCGCATTTAGATGAAAAGCCACGGCCCCGCAGCACCCGGCATTCTCAGCTTTCATTAACGAAATGCCCAGATGATCCAGTACACGCGCGGTGGCGGCATTAATATTAGGCGCCAATGACGGTTGCACACACCCCTCTAACACCAGCATTTTCCGGGCATGACGCGACTCAGGCCAGGCTTTGGCGGAACTGAGTTTAGGCGGAATTTTTCTTTTTAAACTCTGCGGCAAAAACGGCCGCACAAGCTGACCTGCCTTGAACAAAGTATTAAATACCCAAGCATTGGGCAGTACTTTCCGCAATGTAAAGCGCAACACTTCCGATTGCGTGTCGCGTTTCACTTGTTGTTCAACCATAGCGCGGCCGATGTCGACCAAAGCGCCATAGCGCACACCAGACGGGCACGTCGTCTCGCACGCGCGGCACGTCAAACACCGGTCCAGGTGCAATTGGGTTTTCTGTGTAACCGGCTGTCCTTCGAGCATCTGTTTCATCAAATAAATACGCCCGCGCGGACTATCCAGCTCATCGCCCAGAATCTGATACGTCGGACAGGTTGCCAAGCAGAAACCGCAATGCACGCAACTGCGCAAAATGGCATCGGCTTCCTGCCCTTGTGGAGAATTTTTTATAAAATCAGCAAGCTTGGTTTGCATTTAAATCTCGGAATAGAGTCGCCCGGGATTGAGAATCCCTGATGGATCAAATTTTTCTTTCAGCGCGCGATGGATTTTCATCATGCCGGAAGGTAAAGGATGGAATACGGAAATACCTGATTTATTATGACGAAACAACGTGGCATGACCGCCTGCCTCTTTCGCGGCGGCACGAATAGCTTCCGCGTCTTCTCCGTCATCAGTACTCAGCCAGCGCAAGCCGCCATTCCATTCCAGCAACTGTCTCCCTGCCAACAATAAAGACGGCGTTGTTGATTTGATCGATAAACGCCACAGCGGTTTGTCCGGCTGAAAAAAGCCATGCGTATGTTCTCTCACCGATCGCCAAAAAACCATATCATCCACCAGCGTTTCTCCGCCCAATTTCACTTGGGCCGCGCGCACTGCCGGTTCGGCGCCGGAAAGTCTGACAAATAATTGGCCATCGGCAAAACACGTTGCAGAAACCGGCAACGGTTTGCCAGCCCATTGGTTCATTTTCTCAATTGCAGCCGCTTCATCCATAGCCATGCATAGCGTCGTTTCAATCGCCGGTTTGGGCAAAACTTTCAGCGAAACTTCGAGCAAAACACCCAGCGTGCCCATCGATCCCGCCATCAACCGGGAAACATCGTAACCGGCGACATTTTTCATCACCTGTCCGCCAAAATGCAAATCCTCGCCTTTCCCATCAAGCAACCGCACACCCAACACGAAATCACGCACACTACCGGCCGCAGCACGGCGCGGACCGGATAGCCCCGCAGCAACGCAGCCCCCCAGCGTGGCAGCCGAACCGAAATGCGGTGGTTCGAATGCCAGCATCTGGCCATGTCGATCAAGCTCGACTTCCAGATCGGCCAGCCGCGTTCCGGCGCGTGCGGTAATCACCAGCTCGGTCGGTTCGTAATCCACGATGCCGTTGTAATCGGTCATATCCAGCAACGTGCTGTTTTGTTCTGCTGCCGGATTACCGTAAAAGTCCTTGGTGCCGCCGCCGCGTATTCGCAGCGGGGTTTTGGACTCAGCCGCAGCGCGAATAACTGCCTGGTATTGATCAATCGTGGTTTGCATGGCATTCAAAAGCGCGGCAATTCTGCAAATTTTTGCTCGCCGCGATGCACATGCATCGCGCCCATTTCCGCGCAACGGTGTAATTCAGGCACAGCCTTGCCCGGATTGAGCAAACCCGCCGGATCGAACGCCGCTTTCACGGCATGGAACATGGCCAGTTCTCCGGCTCCGAATTGTGAACACATCTGATTGATTTTCTCCATCCCCACGCCATGCTCTCCGGTGATCGTGCCACCGGCATGAATGCACATTTCCAGTATCTTGCCGCCGAATTCCTCGGTTCTTTCCAACTCGCCCGGTTTGTTCGCATCGTACAAAATCAGCGGATGCAAGTTGCCGTCCCCGGCATGAAACACATTCATGCAGCGCAATCCATATTCCTGTGAAAGTTCTTCGATGCCGCGCAGCACATCGGCCAGACGCTTACGCGGAATGGTGCCGTCCATGCAGTAATAATCCGGCGAAACCCGGCCCGCTACGGGAAACGCTGCTTTACGGCCGGCCCAGAACTTAAGCCGCTCGGCTTCATTATTCGACGTACTGATGTTGGTCGCGCCGCTTTGCTGCATGATGGCATGAATCCGCCGGATTTCATCCGCCACTTCCTCGGTGCTGCCGTCCGATTCGCATAATAAAATCGCCTCGGCATTCAAATCATAACCGGCATGCAGAAATTCCTCTACCGCATGGATCGTAATCTTATCCATCATTTCCATACCGGCGGGAATAATGCCCGCGCCGATGACACTCGCCACCGCACTGCCCGCTTTCTGCACATCGTCGAACGCCGCCATCACCAATTGCGCTTTTTCCGGTTTGGGAATCAGCTTGACGGTAATCTCCGTAACGATACCCAGCATGCCCTCGGAACCGGTCATCAGCGCCAGCAAATCATAGCCCGCGCTATCCAGGCTATCGCCGCCGATCTCCAGGCACTCGCCGTCGATGGTCAGCACCCGCAATTTGAGAATATTATGCACGGTCAGGCCGTATTTCAGGCAATGCACTCCACCGGAATTTTCCGCGACGTTGCCGCCGATCGAACAGGCGATTTGCGACGAAGGATCGGGCGCGTAATACAAACCATACGGCGCCGCCGCTTCGCTAATCGCCAGATTGCGCACACCGGGCTGCACGCGCGCGGTACGTGCCAGCGGATCGATGGCGATAATCTGTTTCAGTTTCGCCAGTGACAGCAAAACACCTTGCGCGTGCGGCAGCGCGCCGCCCGATAAGCCGGTACCCGCGCCGCGCGCCACCACTGGCGTTTGAGTCGCATAGCAAAGCTGCAAAATTTTGACGATTTGCTCTTCCGTTTGCGGCAACACCACGATCATCGGCAATTGCCGGTACGCGGACAAACCGTCGCATT
Organism: Nitrosomonas oligotropha; assembly: GCF_900106555.1. Classification (GTDB taxonomy): domain Bacteria; phylum Pseudomonadota; class Gammaproteobacteria; order Burkholderiales; family Nitrosomonadaceae; genus Nitrosomonas; species Nitrosomonas oligotropha_A. Next base: position 4,792 of record NZ_FNOE01000018.1, read on the forward strand.
CGTACGGTTTCAAATCCTCGGTTTCATGCAACACCGCGTCAGGCGGCAAAAAAGACCGTAGTTGATTGACAAGTTGTTGAGCAGACATACGATTATTCTGAGTGTTTTTTAATTTCGTGGTTGGCCAGTTTTTCCAGCATTTTAACAATGGCGGAATTATCCCATGTTGCGCCGCCGTGCGCGAGACAAGCGGAAAACAATTCGCGCACCGCCGCCGTTGTCGGCAGACTCACGCCCAATTCGGCGGCGCTTTGCAACGCAATATTCAAATCTTTATGGTGCAACTCGATGCGAAATCCCGGCTCAAAACGCCGTTCGATCATGCGTTGGCCATGCACTTCTAGCGCCTTCGATGCGGCAAACCCGCCCAGCAACGCTTGCCGCACCTTGGCCGGATCGACGCCGGCCTTGGACGCGAACAGCAACGCTTCGGCCACCGCTTCGATCGCCGACGACACCACGATCTGATTGGCAACCTTGCACACCTGCCCGGCGCCGACATCGCCGATATGCGTCACCGTTTTGCCCATCAACTCCAGCACCGGTTTGATGGTTTCAAATCCCGCCGCGCTCGCACCCACCATAATCGTCAACGTGGCATTCTGTGCCCCCACATCGCCGCCGGAAACCGGCGCATCGACATAATCGTGCCCGAGTGCATTCAGCCGCACGGCAAATTCGCGCGTCGCTAGCGGCGAAATCGAACTCATGTCGACGATGATTCGCTTCCGATCGGGATCGGCTTGCAACCCCTCGGTCACACCGTCTTCGCCAAACAGCACCTTCTCCACATCCGGCGTATCCGGCAGCATGGTAATAATCAAATCCGCATGCTGCGCAACCTTTTTGGGCGACGATACCGCACTGCCGCCCAGCTCGACCAACTCCGCCGGTACACCGCTGCGCGAGTGCAAAAACAGACGGTGCCCGCCTTTGATCAAATGCCCCGCCATGGGCTTGCCCATGATGCCGAGGCCGATGAAACCGATAGTGGTCATAGTTGTCATTTTTTATTTAAGAAATTCCGCATGATGGTGGATGAAGCTACGCTCATCCACCCTACAAATCCAAACCCAATAAACCAAAACCCGCAGGGACTCCGCCCCTGCATCCCGCAAATATCAAAGATCAAAAATCTTTGGCGATGCGAAAACCGAAGATGTCGTATGCATCATCGGGTTTAAATCCAAGACGGATGGTCGACCGCAGACCCTGCGATTCATTGACACACGATCCGCCTCGCACTATCCGGCGATTACAATCGCTGCCATCTCTTTTCAGCCACACCGAGCCATCTGCTGGTGCACCACTATAGTTATCATGCCAGCAATCCTGCACCCATTCCCACACATTCCCTGCGGTATCATACAATCCGAATGCATTCGCCTTGAACGATCCCACTGGCGCGGTTTGTTGGTTATCCCATTGACTGCCGCAGCCATCGCATACTGCATTATTTTTGCCGATATCATCGCCCCACCAATAGCGGGTTTGCGTGCCGGCACGTGCGGCGTATTCCCATTCCGCCTCCGTCGGTAGCCGGTATTGCTTACCGGTTTGCTTGGATAACCATTGCACATAGTCATGCGCATCGTGCCAGGACACATTAATCACCGGCCGTTTGCTTCGTCCCCAGCCATGATCATCCGGCAATGTGCGCTGAGTCGCTTTGGCAAACGCATCGTATTCATCGAACGTTACCGGGTATTTGCCGATTTCAAACTCGTAACCGATGGTAACCTCATGAATCGGTCGTTCACCTGGGTAATCATCAGATCCCATCAGAAATTTTCCTGCAGGAATACGCACCATTTCGGGTTCGAAAGGCAATCTTGCTTCTGGCAGTTTTACTTCCAGTGATTGTGCAATATCAGTAACACTAGATGACTTAGAAGTTGCATTGGCTTGCAAATCTTTTTCCAAAACGCGAATGAGTTTATTAACATCCTCATGAAATCGCCGGTCGTTGATTTCATGCGCTTGCCGCCGCGCTATCGCCGCCAAGCTTCCTGGCAGTCGTGACGAATTGGGCACATTGGCACCACCCACCAGTAGCGGGATCAAGCGGATCTTGCGTGCCAGCAAAGCTTCGATTTCCAGCCGCACCCAATCTTCGGGATTATCCAAGCGCCGTTGCCCGTTGGCATCGGTAATATCCAGCCACTGTTTGCCGATCAACGCCACAGCAACCTGCACCGCTTTCAGTTTTTCCTGAATGACTTCGACGAAATCTTCACCCGGTTCGATCTGATCGATGTCCATGAACACATGGTCATGGCCGAAATGACCAGCCAGCCGGTCATACAACCAGCCTGCGTACCCTCCGTTATCGTCGCGGCGGTAATTGATGAAAATTTTGGCCATGAAGCGGAGTGATCGAATGTTGTTTTTCAAACCGGCAATCATACTGGCAATCGATTTTGCCGGGCAAAAAATGTGCGGATGACAATTCAAAATTACTGCATGAATTTACAGTTCTGGCAGCGATCAGCGTATTCCCAGACTCTCATTAGATACTTTAAATTGCAGTAGAAATACCCTGATTTGACATGATTAATGGTTGTGCCATCGTGAGAAATCTTGTAAATTGACTGTCATCGATCACATCGAATCTTTATGATCTTGTTGATTCTTATGAATAAAAAATCAATATCGCTACTCCGCAGCGGCTTCGTCCTCGGCTTTTGCGCCGGTCTTTTTCTGTTGAGCGGTTGCCAGTCGCTACCGACGCAACAAGTGGCTGTACCGGCGCCGGTGGTCAAGCCTTTACCTATTCCGGTCGCCAGTCACGAATTCAGTTTTGATGCTGCACGCAACGATGTCGTCGGCACCTTGCAAGTGGTCACGGCCGGTAAAGATGACACGTTGTCTGACATCGCACGGCGCTTCAATCTGGGTTACGAAGAAATCGTCAGCGCCAATCCCGGTGTCGATCCGTGGCTGCCGAAAGCGGGCACGAAGATCATCATTCCCACGCAATTCGTGCTGCCGGATGCGCCGCGCCAAGGCATTGTCATCAATCTTGCTGCGATGCGGCTGTTTTATTACCCCAAAACCAAGCCCGGCAAACCACAGCGGGTAATCACGCATCCGGTCGGCATCGGCCGGGTGGAATGGAAAACACCCGTGGGGATGACACGCGTCGCTTCGAAAGTCGAAAATCCGAGCTGGATTCCAACACCTTCGATCCGCCGCGAGCACGCCAAAAATGGCGACCCGTTACCGGCCGTGGTGCCGCCCGGGCCGGATAATCCGATGGGTACGCATGTATTGAAACTCGATTGGCCGAGCTACGCCATTCACGGTACCGATAAGCCGCCCAGCATCGGCCTGCGCGGAAGCCACGGTTGCCTGCGCATGTACCCGGAAGATATTGTGTACATCTACCAGAATGTCCCCGTCGGCACGCCGGTTCGCATCGTCAATCAACCGCGCTTGCTCGGCTGGCGCGATAACAAGCTGTATCTGCAAGCGTATTCCATCTTGGAAGATGACAAACGCAATCACGCCAACCTGTTCAAGAAATCATTGACCACCGTGCGCGCGACACCGAAAGGAAAACGCGATGGGCGGCGTCAGGCCAAGATCAATCAAGCGCTGCTGGATGAAACGATCCGCACGCCCCGCGCCACCGCCACGCCGATCACCCAGCCGCAGTTGACGCTGCAAGCCTATCTGGATCGCGCCACGCGGGTGCAGAACACCCTACCGTTCAATGCCACTTGGGATGGCGACATGAGCAGGCAGCTTTCGGCAAACGATGTATTGGAAATGGCGAACGAGGAATCCACCCGGGTTCGATAGCAACAGCCCCCATCCCCCGTAAATCACACGTTAAACAGCAGAGGCGATACCGCCCCCGATTCTGTCACCCATGACAACACAAATATCCAGCACACCCGCCAATCATTCACCCATCCGCCTCATCATTCATGGCGGCGCGGGCGCGATCAAACGCAACCGCCTGACTGCGGAACGCGAACAGGCTTACCGGCAAGTGCTGGCAGAGTCGCTAACCGCTGGTCATGCCGTGCTCAAAGAGGGCGGCAGCAGTATCGATGCGGTGATTGCCGCGATTGTGGTCATGGAGGATTCGCCGTTGTTCAATGCCGGTAAAGGCGCGGTATTCAGTCACGAAGGCCGTAACGAGCTGGATGCATCGATCATGGACGGCGCTACACGCATGGCGGGCGCGATTGCCGGGGTCACCACGATCCGCAATCCGATCCGCGCCGCGCATGCGGTCATGACGCAAAGCAAACATGTGATGCTGATCGGCCAGGGCGCGGAGACTTTCGCTGCCGGGCATGGCACGGAAATCGTCGATTCATCCTATTTCTACACACAGCACCGCTGGGATCAGCTACAAAAAGCCATCGCGAAAGAACAAGTGGTGCGCGATCACGACATGGATTCCGGCACGCCGTCGCCCGATGGCGATGAGAAACACGGCACTGTCGGCGCCGTAGCGCTGGATCGCTGCGGCAATCTCGCCGCAGGCACTTCGACCGGCGGACTCACGAACAAGCGTTATGGACGCGTCGGCGATTCACCCATCATCGGCGCGGGCACTTACGCGGACAATCGTTCAGTCGCGGTATCCGCAACCGGCAGCGGCGAAATGTTCATCCAAACCGCAGCGGCGTTTAATACGGCGGCGCAGGTGCGGTTGCAACAAGTTCCTCTCGCCGAGGCTGCCGACCGTACACTCGCGGAAGTCGCCGCGCTCGGCGGCGACGGCGGTTTGATCGTGCTGGATGCGCAAGGCCGCTTCGCGATGCGTTTCAACACCAGCGGCATGTTCCGCGGCAGCATCGGGGACGATGGCATTGCGCGAACGGGTATTTTTCCAGATGACGTAGATTATTAGTCCGGTTCCCGCTCCAGACCGCAGCAATGCGGCACCACGTGTTCTACATCCGGTTTATGCAAAATTTCTCCAGTCACCGCATTGGGCCGGAACGTGGTGCATCCCTTCAAACCGAGATCGTAAGCTTGCCGGTACAAATCGAAAAAAGCCGCGAAGTCGTAATCCACTGGAACATTGATCGTCTTGGAAATCGCTTGATCGACGTACGGCTGAATTGCCGCCTGCATGCGCAAATGCTCGGCCGGTGCCAGTTCGTGCGCGGTGACAAAAGCCGGAGGAAAATCATCGCTGACGTGGTCCTTACGCCATAGAGCGACGGCATAATCGGTCACCGCATAATCCGCGTAACAGCCGTCGCGGTTCAATACCCGGCGCGTGTAATCACTGCCAAATACCGGTTCTAATCCGCTCGAAACATTGTTGGCCAGCAGACTGATGGTACCCGCCGGAGCGATGGCGGTCAGGTGGCTGTTGCGGATACCGTATTGCGCGATACCGCTGCGTATGGATTCCGGCAAAGTGCGCACAAAAGCGCCAGCCAAATATTTTTCCTTATGGAACAGCGGAAACGCGCCTTTCTCGCGCGCCAGTTCTATCGAAGCCTGATAGGCCGCGTGACAGATGCGCTGCATAACTTGCTGAGCGATTTGCACCGCTTCACTGCTACCGTAGCGGATTTGCAGCATGATCAGCGCATCGGCCAAGCCCGACAGGCCCAAACCGATGCGGCGCGAGCGGTGCGCCTGTTCAGCCTGACGGGTTAAGGGAAAATGCGAAACATCGATGACATTATCCAGCAGCCGTACGGCAGTTGCGGCTGTCGCCCCAATCGCATCGAAATCAAGCCACGCTTGCACGGTAAAAGGATCGCGTACGAATTGCGTGAGGTTGATCGAACCCAGATTGCAAGCACCGTACGACGGCAGCGGCACTTCGCCGCACGGATTGGTGGCTTGAATCGTTTCGCAGTAATACAGATTATTCAGCCGGTTGATGCGGTCGATGAACAACATGCCCGGTTCGGCGTAGTCGTAGTTGGCCTGCATGATTTTCTGCCATAACGTACGCGCCCGGATGCGTTTGTACACCTTGCACGGCACCGGATCATCGCAACCCGGCCAGGCACGCATGAGCAGCTCGCCACCGGCTTCACTTTCATTCGCAGGAAAAACCAGCAGCCAATCTTCGTCGCGGCTGATGGCGGCCATGAACGCATCGCTAACGAGCACGGAAACATTAAAATGCCGCAACTGACTGCGATCCTGCTTGGCGGCGATGAATTCCTCGATATCCGGATGATCGCAACGCAACGTACCCATCATCGCACCGCGCCGCGCGCCGGTCGACAGGATGGTCGCGCACATGCTGTCCCAGATGCGCATGAACGAAACCGGCCCGGAAGCTACCGACCCTACACTGGCGGCTGGCACGCCGCGTGGCCGCAACGTCGAGAAATCATAACCAACCCCGCCGCCCTGCTGCATCGTCAACGCGCCTTCCTTGAGCGCGTCAAAAATGCCGTCCATCGAATCAGCAATCATCCCCATCACGAAACAATTGAACAACGTCACCTGATGTGCAGTGCCCGCTCCGGCTTGAATCCGCCCGCCGGGAAGAAATTTAAAATCGCGCAGAATGCTGTAAAAACGCGCCTGCCAATCATCCGGATTTTTCTCCGGCACGGCCAGCGCCTTCGCGACGCGCTGCCAAGTGTCTTCGACGCAAGTATCCAGGGCGACACCGTGCTCATAGTGGCGGTATTTGGTATCCCAGATGTGCTGCGCGATGGGGGGGGTGGAATAAGATTCTTTCATGAATTTCAGGATAGCATCGAATTAATCTGAAATATACGTCGCCCGAAATGATAAAGTTATCAATCGCTCCTCTATGATTTTTATCTCAAATCCGCTAGATAATAAAGAAACACAATGAAAAACCACCCAATAAAACCCGGCAGCAAGCTCGATCTGTCGCAATGTGATCCCGGTGATACCGGCGATTTCGAGAAAACCACGCAAGGTAAGGAAGACGCCAAAGTGGTCACGGAAAAATTGATCGGCAAGCTGGATGAATTACAGGAGCGTTTGTTCGCCAACGGCAACCGCGCGTTGCTGGTCGTGCTACAGGGCATGGATACCAGCGGCAAGGATGGCGTCATCAAGCATGTGATGTCGGGCGTCAATCCGCAAGGCTGCAAGGTGGTGACGTTCAAGACGCCATCGGCGGAAGAACTAAAGCATGATTTTTTGTGGCGCGTGCATCAGAAAGCGCCGGAGAAAGGCCAGATCGGTATTTTCAACCGTTCGCATTATGAAGATGTGCTGATCACGCGCGTGCATGGCTTGATTTCGGATAAGGTGGTGCAACAACGGTTTAACCAGATCAATGAATTTGAAGAACTATTGTCTGAAAGCGGCACGTGCATTCTGAAGTTTTTTCTGCATATTTCCAAGGATGAGCAGAAAAAACGACTGGAGGAGCGCATCAACAACCCGGAAAAACGCTGGAAATTCAACGAAGGCGACATCGAAGAACGTAAATTCTGGAAAAACTATATCGAAGCGTTCGAAGCCATGCTCAGCGCCACTAGCACCGATCTCGCGCCGTGGCATATCGTGCCGGCCAACTACAAGTGGTACCGCAATCTGGTTATTGCACAGCAGGTGGTCAATGCGCTGGAAAACATGAAACTGAAAACGCCGCCCGCACCCGCCGGAATCAATTTTGATACCTTGAAGATTGAGTAGTACAGTATCCGCTTCAGCCGCCGCCCGCAGCGGCATTATCCCAGTGAAAAGATTTTATGGAAATCGAGCTCAAGCTGGCTTTGCAGCCACGCCATGCGACCCGCATCCGGCGCCATCCCCTGTTGAACGCCAGCACACCGCAACAGCATGCACTGCTCAGCATTTATTTCGATACCCCGAAGTTTGATTTGATGCGGCGCGGCATCGCGTTGCGCGTACGCCGGGTGAACAATCAGTGGATTCAAACGTTGAAAGCCGAAGCACAATCGGTCGGCGCGTTGACGAGCCGGCCGGAATGGGAAATGGCCGTTGCAGACGGCAGCCATCCGGATTTCTCCGCATTGCCGCCAACGGCGCTGGATCTGCTCGCCGGAATCAAACTTAAGCGCATCGCACCGGTATTCACCACCGAGTTCCGGCGCACAACATGGCAAATCGGCGATGGTGCCACGCAAGCAGAAGTGGCGCTCGACACCGGCAAAATCTTCGCCGCTGAGTTATCGCGCGATATTTGCGAAGTGGAAATCGAACTCAAATCCGGTCCGGCGGAATTTTTATTTGATATTGCAACGCAATTGCTGCAGCAAGCGCCATTGCATATCGAACCGCGCAGCAAAGCGGAACGCGGTTATATCCTGTGCGGCGCGCTTAGTCCCAGTCCGGTCAAAGCCATCCGCCCGGACATCGGCCGGAACCAACCAGCGGGTGAAGCATGGCATGCCATGGTGCAAGCGGCGTTGGTGCAGTTATCCGCCAACGTACCTGGCTTTCTCGAACAAGCAGAGAACATCGAGTACCTGCATCAGCTGCGCATTGCGTTGCGCCGTTTACGTGGCGGTGCGCAATTGGCGAAATCGCTGGGACAGGAAATACCTGTTTGGGAACAACCGTTGCGCGCATTGACCCACGCACTGAATCCAGCGCGCGACTGGGATGTGTTTCACCAAGAAATGCTACCCGGCATCCTGCCTGTTCTGGCTACATCAGCCGAAAATACCGCCGTTTCCGAAACCGCATTGGCTTTGTTGCACAATACCGCTGCGCAAGCAAGGCAACGGGCGCAAGCATTATTGCTGGCACCGGCACTCACCCAGCTCATGCTCGACATCGGCCGCAGTCTTTTGATAGCACCGGTCAATGAACACATGCGCACTACCGGAACATGGGCTGAAGTCATACTGGAGAAACGCTGGCAGAAGCTGCGCACATGCTGTCGCGGTTTTGCCCGGCTGGATCCGGCGGAGCGCCATTTTGCGCGTATCGCCGCCAAAAAAATGCGTTACTGCGTGGAAGCGTTTGCACCGCTATACGGAAAACGGGTGAATCGATTCTTGACCGCTTTGGCCGCTTTACAAGACGAATTGGGAATCGAGAACGACCGGCGTATCGCGCTGCAGTTACTGTACAAGCTACCGCATAAATCCGCCGCGCTCGGCTTTGAATTTGGCCGCCTCAGTGGCGTATTGGCATCCGAAGCCGCGCGGCATCCACGGTTATCTCCGGCCTTATGGCATCGCCTGGCGCGATCCAGATTGTTCTGGCATTAGTATCTAGCGATTAAGCGGATCATCCATGCGCATGCACCAGCCAGGCGGCAGCGCAGATCGATAGGATGCACGCCGTCAAGGCGGCATAGCCACTCCGGCGGTATTTCCGCGCCAGCAGGGCTTGCGGATACATCGAGATAATAAAAGGCCGCGACGGATTGTTTGGTTTCGCCATGATGCTGGTATCCGGCTCCAGTGCCAGCTCATCGTGGATCTGCTGCGCTGCGGCGTGCGCTTCAGATCGCGCCACTTCCCATTCTTGCTGGTCGATGTTGCCGTCCTTGTTGCTGTCGAACCGGTCCCGCAACGCGGCTTGATCCTTTTTCCAATCGTTGATCACATTGATCATCACGTCGCGCATTGATTTTTGTGTTGCAGCAGACCAGGTACTGAATTGCCCCAATATGTACAGCGGCTGCCCGGGCAGTATTAGCCACTCGCTGTAGCGGTAGTTGTTGGTCATGGCATGAACGATCGACTGGCTTTCCAGTATTTGCGTCCGGGTTGGCCATTCGCTATTGCCGTACCACACCAGTTTCTCGATACCGTTGATTTCCGCGTGATCCGGATCGACATAACAACTGCTGACGCCATCGGTGAGCCTGAAGCGGTGATCACTGGTATTGGTGTACACCACATTCCAGCGCGTTTGCGTGCGGCCTCTTTCGGTAAATGTCTCTTGCTGTGCAATTTCACTGCGGTACCAAAGACAAGGATGATTGGATAACGGCGCGTAAATCGGCCGGTCATCGATGAATTGCCCCTTTCCTTCCAGTTCAACATAACCCTGATGCGCCGAGCGTAATTTAGCAGTCGGCGTATCCTCAATAATGCGCAGCCGTTTCCAGTTATGCATAAAAAAATAAAAACCGGTCAATGCCGCAACGATCACCGCACCCAGCACATAGGGATAATCCTGCGGCGGGATCTCAGCCAGTATTTGATTCATGCGTCCTCCACGTCAACCAAACAGCTTGCCGATATTGACATCCTGCTTATCGGTATCGCTGAATTCCAGCAGATCGCGCGGTTTGAATTTAAACCAATTGGCGATGATGACATCGGGGAACTGCTCGATGCGCACGTTGTTGATTTTGACGGCTTCGTTGTAGTATTCGCGGCGGTCGGCGATGCTGTTTTCCAATCCGCTGATGCGCGCCTGCAAGTGGCGGAATTTCTCGCTGGCTTTCAACTCGGGATAGTCTTCCGCGACGGCAAACAGATTGCCCAATCCCATGCGCAGCATATTTTCCGCCGCGCCCAGCGCACCGATATTACCGGTTTCCCGCGCGCTAGCGACCTGCGAGCGCGCCGCAATCACTTGCTTCAGCGTTTCCTGCTCAAAACCCATATACTGCTTGCAGGTCTCCACCAGCTTGGGCAGTTCATCATGGCGCTGCTTCAAAAGAATATCGATATTCGACCATGCCTGCGATACGCTGTGCTTAATATCCACCAAACTGTTATACAGCATGATGCCGTACACAAACACGATGGCAAATCCCGCCAGGAAAATATAAATCATGATATCCAACGTCACACCTCCTGTTAGTTACATTGCTGCAATATACAGCACCGATAATCCGGGAAGCCGTTTGAAAAGATGCCGGTAGTGGCTTTATTTCCTCCTATTGCCGCCATTATCTGGCCGAGCTTCGACGAATGCTATTGACGGGCGATACTGCGCTTCTCTATGCTAACCGGCTTTAAGAATACAATCCGTATGTATCAGGAGTCATCAATGAGTGTCTGCAAAGAATTAAACCCGTTAACCCAAGCAGCAGTGTTCGTTTCAATCATCCTGGGCTGTACCGGCGCTTCAGCACAAACGGGCGAAGCTCCGCCGCAACCGGAAAAAACCAAAACCGTCACGATGGTGGTCGGTGAACAAGGTCCCGATGGATGCGAGTTACTCGGCAAAGTGAAGGGTTCCTCGAAAGAAAATGAGAGCGGAGAGGACAATACCCCCTATGTGGACCGGCTGATCAAAGCCCGCAACAACTTAAGAAGCGAAGCGCAGCAACTGGGCGGCGACACCGTGCATATCATTTACTCCAATAACTCAGGACGGTATGAAATACCCGGGGGTGATAAGGAAATCATATTTGTCGGTAATGTGTATCGCTGCGAATAATCCTGAAACAATCCGCTGACAACTATTTCCATGCAGCGATACGCAAATGCAGAAAAATGTAAGTTATTATCCCGGCAGTAAGTTTTTGAACATGTGAGTAACTTGTCGTATAATTCCGACCAACTCAGCTCATTTATTGACATCCTATCCGGCATTCAATCCATTGTTAATCCCTCATGAAACCTTGCTGGCAATGCTAACTGCGAATGCGTAAGAATATTTCTGTGAATAAGGATTTATCCGGGCAGTTTTTTGCACCGACCAATTATTTTGACCTGACCAATACCGAACAGGGCAGGATCCTCCAATTTCAGCAAGAAATTCTTCAGTTGGTGGTCCTGGGAAATGACTACAAGGAAATTTGCGAGAAAGTCTGCTTGCTGATGGAGCAACTGCTGGATAACGCGGTGGCATCGGTCATGCTATTGGACAAGGAAAAGCAATGCATGAATGTGTTTGCCGCACCCAGTGTTCCCGAAGCGTGCATTGTGCAACTCAATGGCCTACGTCCGGGCCCGGGAGCCGGTTCCTGCGGCAATGCCGTTTTTCACCAGGAGCCGGTTTTTGTCGAAAGCACGCTGGACGATCCGCGCTGGCAGAATATCCGTCAACTGGCCATCGATTTCAATATCCTTTCCTGCTGGTCCATGCCGGTACGCAGCAAAGGCGGCGAATGCATCGGATCGTTTGCGCTGTCCAGTTTCGAACATCGCTTACCCAGCACTTTTCACCGCAAGTTGCTGGAAATCGGTTCATTTATTATCGGAATCGCTCTGGAACAAAAGAAAGTCAACGAGCAGTTATATCTTTCCAGCAAGGTTTTTGAAAACAGCACCGAAGCGATCATGATCGCGGATGCAAACAAGATCATCATCTCGATTAACAAGGCACTGCACAAAATAACCGGTTATGTGGATGAAGAGATCGTCGGAAAATCTGTAACCATCGTCACATCCATCAGGCACGGCAGCAATTTTTTTCAGAAAATCTGGCAAAGCGTCAAGCAGCATAACCACTGGTATGGCGAAATCTGGAATCGCCATAAACAGGGGCGGGAGTATCCAGCGTGGTTCAATGTAATTCCGGTACGCAGCAAGGACGGCCGGATCAGCTATTACCTGATCAACTTTTCCGATATCACCAGCAAGAAAAAATCAGATGAAATTATCTGGCGGCAAGCCAATTACGATTCACTGACCGGATTACCGAACCGCAATATGTTCTACGACCGGTTGAATCATGACATTAAAAATGCAGCCCGTATCGGCGCTGGATTGGCGGTGTTGTTTATCGATCTTGACCGCTTCAAGGAAGTAAATGATTCATTGGGGCATAGCGTGGGCGATGCGCTGCTGGCGGAAGCAGCAAAGCGGCTAAGCAGCTGCGTGCGGGAAACCGACACCGTGGCGCGCCTGGGCGGAGACGAATTTACCATCATCCTGAACGGGATCAGCGAGCAACGCAGCGCCGAAAAGATCATGCAAATGATCCTAATGGAATTGGCCAAACCGTTTCATCTCAATACCAAGCAAGCCTATGTTTCCGCGAGTATCGGAGCCACGTTTTTCCCCGATGATGCAAATAACGTTGAAATATTGATGAAGAATGCCGACCAAGCCATGTATGCCGCCAAAAACAATGGCCGCAACTGCTGGAGCTGTTTCACATCGAATATGCGCGCGGCAACCGAAATCCGTTCGAGAACCGCGTACGAATTGCGCAGCGCACTACGGGATCAGCAACTCTATTTGCTATACCAACCCATCGTGGAACTGGCAACCGGCAACGTCTACAAAGCCGAAGCCTTAATCCGCTGGCAGCACCCGGAACGGGGCACTGTATATCCGGGGGAATTTATCAGCATCGCGGAAGAAACCAATCTCATCACCGACATCGGCGATTGGGTTTTCAAACAAGCGGTCAATCAGGTCGCCCTCTGGCAAACCAATTTCAACGCCGGTTTTCAGATCAGCATCAATAAGTCACCCAAGCAATTCATCAGCAAAATGAGCGATTGGGTCAACCATCTCAATGAACGCGGCTTGGACGGACAAAGTATCATCGTTGAAATCACCGAAAACTTGCTGCTCGATGTGCACGAATTGGTGGTAAAACAATTATTAAATTACCGCGATGCGGGTGTTCAGGTAGCTATCGATGATTTCGGCACGGGTTATTCCTCACTGTCCTATCTGAAGAAATTCGACATTGATTATCTCAAAATCGACCGTTCATTCATTTCCAACCTGGACAGCAAATCCAACGACAGAATCCTGTGCGAAGCAGTTATTACAATGGCGCACCGCCTGGGCATGAAGGTAATTGCCGAAGGCGTCGAAACCGATTTGCAAAAAGAATTATTGACTTCTATGGGCTGCGATTTCGGGCAAGGTAATTTTTTCAGCAAGCCGATGACTGCCGATAAATTTGAAACACTCCTTCTACAATAGAAACAAATCCGCTAGTATCTCGTCTCCGTCCTTCAACGATTCTGCTGAAAACCGGATAAGAAAGATAAAAAACGTTTCTCCTGTAAGTAATTGTCTGCAATTAAGCATTTTGCTTATTCAACAAAATCGATCAAAGTGCTAATGTTAATTTTTTTGGAGGTCATATGAAAATATTTTTATTCCTGGCACTCATAGTAAGTTCATACAGTTATGCTCAAAGCGGGCATGATCATCAAGGTGATGCGAAAAAAAAGGACGACCATCATAGCGAAATGCATGATGACGGCCATCACGGAATGGGCGGCATGATGCACGGCGGCCACCACAAACTCGATAAAACCACCTTAAAACAATTCTTTGAACCGCTGCCAGCAGCGATTATCGACGAAAAAAAGAATGCTGCTTTAATCGCATTGGGCAAAAAACTTTATCTTGATCCCAAACTATCAGTGAATGACACCATTTCCTGTAATTCCTGCCATCAGCTGAATAATTTCGGTGTCGACAGCCAACCTACATCACCAGGTCATGAAGGAAAACGCGGCGGCAGAAATTCCCCCACCACGTTCAATGCCGCGCTACATATCGCGCAATTTTGGGATGGACGCGCGAAAGACGTTGAAGAGCAAGCGTTGGGACCGATTTTGAATCCGATCGAAATGGGCATGCCGAGTGAAGCTGCGGTTGTCGACAAACTGAAAAAAATCGACGAATACAAAGCCATGTTTGCCGAAGCATTTAAAGGTGAAAAAGATCCGATTCAATACAAAAATATTGGTAAAGCCATCGGCGCTTTTGAGCGCACGCTGATAACGCCATCGCGCTTTGACGATTTTCTCAAAGGCGATGAAAATGCATTGAATGATGCCGAAAAAAGAGGCTTGCAAAAATTCGTCCATATGGGATGCGCCAATTGTCATAACGGTGTGGCCATCGGCGGCAATTCCTATAAAAAAATTGGTCTTGTCGAAGAATATAAAACATCCGATGAAGGCAGGTTTGCTGTAACCGGACTGGAAACCGACAAAAAAGTATTTAAAGTGCCCAGCCTCAGAAACATCACCAAAACAGGACCGTACTTTCATGATGGCTCAGTCAAAACATTGGATGAGGCCATCGAGGAAATGGCGGAACATCAACTCGGCCGAAAAGTGGGCCCTGGTTTTATCGAGGATGTCAAAGCCTTCCTGGGCGCTTTAACCGCGAAAGATAGCAAATAAAACAACAACGTTTGATTGTTATTGGCTAACTTGACGGATGCCGCTGCCAGATGGACAGGCAGCGGCATTTTTACATGCATAAGTGATCACACTTCGTTTCATCGCAATTAAGCTTCCTCAACTCCCCTCTGCAATTTTCAATCCGCATCGGCCGCTCTATCCGGCAGCTGCTTTCTTTGCAGAATAGTGAGCACCATAACCGCTATACTATCCACTCAGTCCGTATTATTTCTTCAACCGGAGGTGAAACAATGAAATTGGGAATAACGTTGATCGCGGGATCGATCTTTCTGGGCTTATCGGCTTGCTCCAGCACCGGACCTGTTATATACCCTAACACGCATTTTCTATCTGTCGGCAAAGCAGCTGCTGAAAAAGATATTGAAATTTGCAAAAAAATGGCTGAATCAGCCGGCGCCAAGGAAGGCGGCGGTCAATTGGGTAATGTGGCTAGCAGCACCGCAATGGGAGCTGGTGTGGGGGCCGCAAGCGGTGCAGCAGGCGGGGCGATATACGGTGCGGCCGGGCAAGGTTCATTAGTGGGCGCGGCCAGTGGCGCGGTTGCGGGATTATTGCGAGGAATTCTGTTTTCTTCGAGATCCTCACAACCCAGCCAAGCGTATGCCAATTTTGTATCGCGCTGCCTGGAAGAAAAGGGTTATGAAGTGACCGGCTGGCAATAACCGGAAACGATGATCGTTCAAACACCGCTAGCTATTCCGGCAATCAGCACAATCACTATGCGGGATAATTGAACGATAGCGCCTTTAAGATGATGAACAATATCGCGTAATCATATTTTTGTTTCTTCGTCGATGAATTACACATCTATCCCAGATACCAGCAGGCTCTATCAAACTATACTGTTTCTCATTACATAAATCGTAATAACCATCATACCTAATACCAGTAGCACTATTTCATGAGCAAACTTTCTCTTCCAGGAGAAATCAAATAGCGTATATTTACAATTAAGAAGCACTGCTTAGTGAATGATTTCTTGATGAATATTATTCAAACCTCAGAATTACCGGGAAAAACCCCGGGTGATCTTTAATTGTTTCAACGGCAGGGTCTGTTATCAATAGCGTATCTTCAAAAATATTGACATGGAGGTAATGGCAATGATTAAAGAACTTTCTTTCGATGACGACGACGGCATCTATCCTATTGATAGCTTGAATGATGAGGAGGATGTTCTAACGGATAGCAAAATACCGCCCGGAAAATTTGCAAAAATAATCGATGAATTTGAGACCGCCAAAGATGAATTTGACGATGACGAATTCGAGACCGTTAAAAATGATCTGGACGAAGATGACGATGTGACACTCGATACGTTAGGACTGCGTTAGCTCTAGCCGCTGCAATAGCACTGCTTGCGGCATAGCGAGCACAGCATGACAATTTTTCCGCATGGGATAAACCGCTGTGAGTGCAGATGTAGAAATTTTAGAGAAAACGATTTGTTTTGAAGGTTTCTTCCGGATAGAAAAATACCGGTTGCGTCATCGGCTGTTCAATGGCGGCTGGAGCCGTCCGCTGAGTCGTGAACTGTTCGAGCGCGGCCATGCCGCCGCCGTCCTGCCGTATGATCCGATTCGCGATGCAGTCATCCTGATCGAACAATTCCGTGTTGGTGCGCTGACCGCACCGGGCGGGCCTTGGCTGCTGGAAATCGTCGCTGGCATGATCGAAAGCGGTGAAACTGCGCAAGACGTGGTCAAACGCGAAAGCATCGAAGAAGCCGATTGCATCATCACCGATTTGCTCCCGGTGTGCGACTTCCTGGTTAGCCCCGGCGGCACCAGCGAACGCATTGCCCTGTTTTGCGGCCGGGCCGATGCGACAAAAGCCGGCGGTATTCATGGCGCTCCCGAAGAAGACGAAGACATCAAAGTGCATGTCGTTCCGCTGGATACTGCATTCACATTTCTACAATCGGGCCGGATCAATTCGGCCAGCGCCATCATTGCATTACAGTGGTTGGCCTTGAATCGCGAGCAAGTGCGAACCCAGTGGCTATCACAACCAATCCCCGGAACTTAGCGGCACCACACTGAAATTATCCGGATTAGCCTTTATCTGAATGCTCTTTTCAAAGCCCGGAATTGTTACAAAGAATCCTTTCTAATCCTTACTTTCCACTTTACCGCCATATGCTCTAATGTAAGTGTATTCAACCCACATCGCAAGGAGGTTTGCCGTGGCATTGAAAAGACTTTCGTTTGATGATGAGGACAATGCTGATCCTTCGGATATTGATGATGACAGCGTATTAGCCGATGGCATGATTCCGGATAGCCGGATCGTGGGATTGATTGATGAATTGGAAGATAGCTGTGATCAACTCAATGCCGAGGATGAGGACGATGAAATCATAGCGGACTCCCAGGAATTGCATTAAGTGCTGCCATTGAACCGATGGATCGGCATTTAATGCCTTTATCCTCAATCGGATTGATCCGAGCACACGCAATTACGCCCCTGTTTCTTGGCGCGGTAAAGCTGTTGATCCGCCTGGGAAATCAATTCATCCAGCGATACATTAGTCACTAAGGTATGGGCAACGCCAAAACTGGCGGTAAATAAAAGCTTTTCACCTTTGATGCTTGTCAGTTGAATCGCGTTGACTTTGTTACGCATCCGTTCCGCAATGGCAATCGCATCAGCTAAACGGGTTTCCGGCAGAAAAATCAGGAACTCCTCGCCCCCCCAACGCGCCAGGATATCCCCGCTACGCGCTTCTTTCTGCAAGGTTTCCGCCAATTGCACCAAAACCCTGTCCCCCAGAGCATGGCCGTAAGTGTCATTGAGCAACTTAAAATTGTCGATATCCAGCATGATGACGGAGGTACTGCTCTTGCTGCGCAACCCCATGGCCCAGATCGGTTGAACATACTTATAAAAAGACCGCCGGTTATTCAGATTGGTTAGTGAATCGATACCGGCCATTTTTTCCGCCAGTAATTTCTCGTTCTGATTGATATTGAAGCGTTCGGCCAATGCCAGCGCCAGTAAGATGGCGTCCATCATCATGCCGATATCGGTCGCCCGGTAAGTCCACTCGGTAAACGGAATAAATCCCCAAACGGCATTGGCGGTAATAGCACCGCCGCATATCGTGAAAATCGATGCCAGCAGAAAATACTTGGCGAATTGATTACCGGCTTGCAGCGAAATGACACCCAACACGATCGAAGAAATATAGAAAAAGAAGATGAACACCAGCGATATCAGCAGCGACACGACAAATTCGCCAGCCAGCATCGCTAGCAGCATAAATGTGCAAAAAACAGCCGAGCTGACAATGACAAAGCGATATACACGAGGCCAAGCCGCTTTGATATTCAGAAATTGCAATGCGAATGCAAATCCGCTGACAGTACAGGCCATGATCAATACCGGATTGGCCCATTTTTGCCATAGCGGCGATTCCGGCCACAACCACTGATAACCATGGCCGGTATAAGCGGTGTTCAACAGCAGAAAGAACAGCAGATACAGCGAATAAAACAGATAGGGGCCGGTACGCAATCCCACATAGAGCATCACGTTGTAAGCAACCAAAGCCAAAATCACACCGTACATGAAACCATAGCTATATGCTTGCCATTGATCTCTATCCGCCAGTGCCTCGTTGCTGATGAAGTAAAGCGGCAAAACCATGTCATCATCGGATTCCACCCGGATCAACACGGTCGTCTCTCCGGCGCTAAAATCATGACCGGCGACGAAAAACCGGTGATCCAGCGGGCGCTGGGAAAATAATAAACTGTCTCCCATATGATAGCTGCCAGTCAGCTCATCCTGGCGCAAAAAATAAATATCGACTTTATCCAGCCAGGAAGTTTCCAGCAGAAGATTCCGGTGCACCGCGTTATGTCCATCGTTTTTGACGCTAAATGCCAACCATACCGGTTTTGCGCCGATTCCGAAATTGATCACTGAATTACCGGATTGTGAGAACCGGCCATCTCGATATGCTACCAAGGCATCCTGCATACGCCAGTGAGTATCTTCATCCTGATAGACCCGGATACGCTGACCGATCGTTTCCTTGTACTCTTCCGCCACATTAATTGCCGCACTTGCCGTCAGACACCAGAAAACTGACATGATCATCATGCTTAGCAGCACGAATAGCTTCTTCATGAAATGCTCGTTCTGACAGTTAAGAATGGGATAAATAAATCGCACGTGGATTGAATACAGAGTAACCTAATGATGTCGAAGGGGACGATAGTAAATTACAATCTATAAAAATTGCAGATTATACCCCTTCTCCACGATACGAAAAAATTTCGTATCCGTAACCCATTCATTTCCTACAGACCCTACAACCCCAAAAGTATCCAGCATTTTTACTGGTTATAAAAAGTTTGATTATGCTGTAACAAAAGCATGTTATCTTCACGGCATACCTGACTATTTATACTCATTACGATGAATCCAACGACTATACAACTCATCGCCGCGGCGTTATTCGCTCTGGCTATCATTCACACCTTTTCAACCAAATTCTTTGAACATCTGGCGCATCGTCAGCCGCAACACGCCGGTATCTGGCATTTGCTGGGCGAAGTGGAAGTCGTGTTCGGTTTCTGGGCGATGGTCTTGATCCTGTTTATATTCGCTGCAGACGGGAAGCATGAAGCAATAACCTACCTCGAATCCCGTGATTTCACTGAACCCATGTTTGTATTCGTCATCATGGTGATTGCCGGAACACGCCCGATTCTAGATTTTGCGGCGGCCTCTGTTCGAGGCGCGGCCATTGTTTTGCCAGTAAATACCGGCACAGCAATGTACTTTCTATTGCTGGCCTTTGTTCCGTTACTCGGTTCTTTCATCACAGAACCCGCCGCCATGACGCTGGCAGCGTTGATGCTACGCGACACGTTATTCAGCAAGGAAGTATCCACCCGCTTGAAATATGCCACGGTCGGTGTGTTATTTGTCAACATCTCAATCGGCGGCACATTAACACCCTTTGCCGCACCGCCGGTATTGATGGTGGCCGGAAAATGGAATTGGGATATTTGGTTCATGATGACCACTTTCGGCTGGAAAGCGGCATTGGCTGTTGCTGTCAATGCATTTGCGGTAACTTGGTTATTCCGCCGCGAACTGGGACACGTCAGTCAGAAGGATACTGTCGCGGCATCGCAAACTCCTTTGCCGGTGGTATTGATACATATCGTATTTCTAGCACTGATTGTTCTATTCGCACACCATCCTGCGGCATTTATGGGCATTTTTCTGTTTTTCCTGGGATTTACCGCCGCCTATCAGCAATATCAAAATCCATTGATTTTACGTGAAGCACTTCTGGTTGCCTTCTTCCTGGGAGGATTGGTGGTATTGGGCGGGCAACAACAGTGGTGGTTGCAACCGCTGTTGCTGGAAATGGATGATACGGCGGTCTTTTTTGGCGCTACGGCATTAACCGCGTTTACGGACAATGCCGCGCTCACTTATTTGGGTTCGCTGGTTGAAGGACTCAGTGAGGAATTCAAAATTGCATTGGTTGCAGGCGCAGTAACCGGAGGTGGGCTGACGGTAATTGCCAATGCGCCGAATCCGGCAGGCTTTGCGATTCTAAAAGGCAAATTTCATGAACAATCCATTCATCCGCTGGGCTTATTAATCGCCGCACTGCCGCCAACCCTGGTGACTATCATTGCGTTTCGCGTACTCTAAATAAAAACAGCGCTGCAAGATAGCTTGCAGCGCTGTTTATCCATAGAACATTAAGCTTCTTTGGCCGGGTTTTGCAATGTATCCGTTGAAGGTAGCGGTTCCGGCTGATTCTGTTCCGGTTCATTTTTCTTATCCGGTATATCGTCAAACCAGCGATAAATCATCGGCATTACCACCATCGTCATCATTGTCGCAGTCATTAGCCCGAAAATCACGACGATTGCGAGCGGTTTTTGCACTTCGGAACCCAGCCCTGTTGCTGTCAAAAAGGGCGCCAAACCGAGCACCGTTGTAGCGGCTGTCATCATAACGGGGCGAAAACGTTGCGCACAGGCTTTCCTCGCGGCTTCTTGCACGCTGAAACCTTTCTCACGCAACTCGCGCAGAAAAGAAATCAGCACCACACCATTCAAAATGGAAGTCCCCCACACCGCAATAAAACCTACCGACGCCGGAACTGATAAGTATTGACCGGTTACAAATAGCCCGACTATCCCGCCGACCGATGCAAAAGGCAGTGCCAGATAAATGAGTATGGCCATTTTGATCGAGTTAAACAGCATGAACAGCAGGAAGAAAATAGCGGCTAGCGTTATCGGCACAATGACCGCTAATTTCGTCATCGCACGTTCCATGTTTTCAAACTGCCCGCCCCAGGCAAAATAATAGCCTGGCGGTAATTTAATTTCTTTGGCCGTCCGTTGCTGGAGTTCGGCGACAAAACCACCCAAGTCGCGCTCATGCACATTGGCGCCAACAACTACGCGGCGTTTAGCAAACTCGCGCGAGATAATCGCGGGACCATCGATTACTTTAATTTCCGCTACCGCACTGAGCGGCACCAGCATGCCGCCAGCTCCCATTCCAGCTCGTGCGCCATCGATAGCTGGTCTAAGCAGCAATTCCTTGATGGCTTCCACATCATGGCGAAACTCTTCCGGGAATCTCAGCAACAGCGTAAAACGCCGCTCTCCTTCGAAAACCTGCGTAACTGCTTTGCCCCCCACGGCGGTGGCAATCATCTCATTGACATCCGATACATTGAGGCCATGACGGGCAATTGCACGACGGTCGATATTGATGGTTAATTCTTGTTGCCCTGACAAGCGTTCAATACGGATATCCCGCGCACCACGGGTTGATTTGACGATACGCGCGACTTGTTCGGACAATTTACGTAATTCTTCCAGGTCATCGCCAAAAATTTTGACAGCGACTTGCGAGCGCACCCCGGTAACCATCTCATCCACCCGTTGCGCAATGGGCTGAGAGATCACGATATTGACGCCCGGCAACACAGTCAGCGCTTTACGGATATCCTCTTCGATTTCCGCCTGAGTGCGGCCGGATCCAATCAGATCGAGATTGGCAATCGGATCGGATTCGTTCTGCGAAGCCGGATCGGCAGGGGTATCGCCGCGCCCCAATTTGGAAACGACTGATACAACACCGGGGACCGCAGCAATCGCCTTCATGGCCTCGGTTTCAATTTTGATGGCTTCGTCCAAAGAAATTGACGGCGCACGAATAATCACCGGTGTGATAGAACCTTCCTTCATGATCGGAATAAACGATTTGCCGAGTAACGGAAATAGCGCAAATGCCACCATCAATGCAGAAATTGCGATGATCATGGTCTTCTTCTGATTGCGGTTGGCCAAATCGTAAGTGTACAGATAGGCATTTTTCATCACAGCGATGATCTTGGTGTCTTGCTCACTGCCGCCTTTTAGCAGATAGTCACAAAGCACCGGAGAAAGCGATAGTGATACCAGTAATGCAATAAACAACGAAATCGAAATAGTCACCGCCAATGGACTAAAGGTTTTTCCTTCCATGCCTTCAAGCGTCATCAAAGGCAAAAATACCAGCACGGTTACGATTAAGCCGAAAATAACCGGCGTACCCACCTCAGCTGTCGCATCCACGATTACATTGAATTTGGATTTTCCGGTGTCTTTGGCTTCTCCCAGACGCTGATAAATATTCTCAACCACGACCACCGTCGGATCGACCATCATACCCAGCGCTATAGTCAATCCGCCAAGTGACATCAAATTGGCGGGCATACCGTAATGATTCATCACCAGAAAAGTAATCAGTGGCGTGATAATCAGTGTGAAACACACGACAAAACTAGTGCGCACGGTACCGAGAAAAAGCGATAACACCACAATTACCAGAATTAACGACTCTATCAGGGTGCTTTGCACCGTCCCTAATGCGGCATCGACCAAATCGGTGCGATCGTAAAACGGGATGATCTGCAAGCCGTCGGGTAGGATCCCACCCTCATTAATTTCTTTGACTCTCTCCTTGATTCTCCCGACGATTTCCTTGGCATTACCGCCGCGCAGCATCATCACGATGCCGGCGACCGATTCAGTGTCACCGTTTTTGATACTGGCGCCCTGACGCACTTCCCCGCCAAAAGTCACATGCGCAACGTCACGCACATAAACCGGTACGCCATCCATTTCTCTGAGCACAATATTGCGGATATCTTCCAAACTGGAAATCAGACCCACACCGCGAATCAGATATTGTTCATATTGCAATGCCAGAATATTACCGCTGGCATTAGCATTATTACTCGCCAAAGCGCGATCCACATCGGTCAACGTCAGGTCGTAGTGCCGCAACTTATTCGGATCGACGTACACCTGATATTCCTTGACATGCCCGCCGATAGAATTGATCTCCGCCACCCCTCGGATTGAACGTAGCATCGGACGCACCACCCAATCTTGAACAGTGCGCCGCTCCATCAATTCTTCTTCAGTTAATGTCCGCTTACCATCATCCGGGTGTTCAATCGTATATTGATAGACTTCACCCAGACCGGTAGAAACCGCCCCAAGCACTGGCGTAATACCGGGTATCAGGCGCGGCGTGACATCTATAATTCGCTCCATCACTAACTGGCGCGCAAAAAACACATCGGTCTGATCGGTGAATACCAACGTGATTAGTGATAATCCACTTTTGTTCATCGAACGCATTTCGACCAATCCCGGCAAGCCGGTCATGGCAATTTCCACCGGCACAGTCACCAAGCGTTCCATTTCTTCGGGGCTGCGGCCAATTGCTACCGTGGCGACTTGCACTTGAATATTGGTCACATCCGGAAATGCATCCACAGTCAGTGTTTTAATCGCACCAACACCGGCAGCACACAATATCAACCCGATAATCAACACCAGCAAACGCTGGTTAAGCATTGCACGAACGATCGCGGTCATAACCGGCTACTCCAGTTCAGCAAGCTTGCGCTCACTGTCTAAATGAAATGCACCGGCAGTCACAATTCGTTGATCGATCGTAAGTCCTTTTAGCACGGGGCGTAAAGTTGCCACTTCTTTATCCAATTCAACCGGCACGCGCTGAAAATGATTATCGCTGATTACGGTAAAGACATAGTCCTGATTCAACTCTCGAACCACGGCCGATTCAGGGACAACCAGTACTTTGTGCTGCGGATCCGTGATGTGCATATTCGCCAGCATATCCGGTTTCAGCTTCCGTTCAGGATTTTCCACCATGACACGCGTCATCACCGTTCGTGTTAAGCGATTGACGGTATCCGAAACAAAAATGATCACGCCATCCAGAAGATGCGGTCCCAATGCAGGAACATTGATCTCAACATGTTGCTCCAATTCGACATCACGCGCGATTTGTTCAGGCACATCGCCAACCACCCAGACGTGAGATAGATCTGCAATCTGAAATAGCGGATCAGCGGGTTGTACTATTTGACCTACAAGTACGTTACGCGCAATTATGTAGCCTTCTCGCGTTGACTTGATATCCAACCACGGCAGAATTTTTCCTTTTCGCTTGAGTTCTTTAAATTCCACCTCGCCCACACCAAATAACCTGAGTTGATCAGCAGCTGCGCCCAGTTCGGCTTGCGCAATTTCCAACTCGGATTGCCGCCGTTCCACTTCAGCCAGTGGTATGGCATCGGCAGTCAGTAAATGGTGCGCACGCTCAAGCGCTTTGGTAGTGACCACTACACGCGATAAAGCGCGCAAATAAGCCAGTTGAGAATTGGTTAAATCAGGACTGGTAATGCGAGCCAGTTTCTGCCCTGGTTTGACGTAATCCCCCAGGATGACAAACAATTCAACGACACGCCCGGTCACGTAGGAACCAACTTGCGCCGTTCTTTCCTCATCGACTTGAACCCGGCTCGGCACTTGGATCTTGTCCGCCAGATCGACCAGGAATGGCTGTCCGATTTGCAATCGGCTCAATACTTCCGGACGGGCGGTAATACTGTTGAAGTCTCGTTCTTCAGCCGGTTCTTGCTGAGCTTTGTCAGCGGAGTCAGTGGATTCGCTTTTATCACACCCTGTCAGCAATAAAGTTACAGCAACGGTAAAACCGGTAAAAATTATTTTGAAATTCATTCTGAGACTAACTCCTTGGGATAATGAGCGCGTATACGGTCAATTTCAGCAGCAGCGGTTTGTAGCTCAAAACGTGCCTGCATGGAATCGCTCAAGATTCCCCGGAGAATACGTTGCGAATCCAAAAACTCGATTAACCCGCGCTCACCAAACCGATAGGCGGTTTGCGCGACTTGCACCACATTTTCCGCTTCCTTGATCAAACC
Source organism: Nitrosomonas oligotropha (assembly GCF_900106555.1). Classification (GTDB taxonomy): domain Bacteria; phylum Pseudomonadota; class Gammaproteobacteria; order Burkholderiales; family Nitrosomonadaceae; genus Nitrosomonas; species Nitrosomonas oligotropha_A. The sequence continues at coordinate 30,084 of NZ_FNOE01000018.1, forward strand.
ACCTTCAAATAAATCCACGCGCCGTTGTGCAATCTGCAAGGCTTGCCAGGCTGCTTCAAATAGCTGACTGATCTCATAACGGCGAAACTCAAGTGTTTCGCGTATGCGCGCGGAGTCATAAATAGCAGTATCGATTTCACCACGACGGCGATACCAGATCGGAATTCTGACGCTTGCACCAGCAATATTGGATGTGAATTGCGCGTCTTGATAATTGGTGTACAACACACTGATCTGCGGTAGTACTGAAGCTTTTTCCTGGGAGATTCGATGACTGGCTCGTTCCTGTTCCGCCTGCAGCCGCACTACCTCCGGATTAACCTTGGGTACTTGCTCACGCAATTCTGTTAACGGCGGTAGCAGGATCGGATCTTTCAATGAGCCGCTAATCTCAAAATCAATTGGAATGGCGCCGGCTGTCAATTGCAGCAACATCACTCGGGCGCGCTGTGCAGTCAGGTGTGCTGCCTGTGCCCGATTTGCCGCGCTTTGCAATTCAGTCTCAGCACGAATCAATTCAAACCGCGCGATTTCACCTCTTTCAACATTGGCGGCAATTCGATTCCGCAAATTTTCCAATAAGTCGTAAATACCCTGCTCAATCGTTGCTTGTTCCAGGCGTAGCATCAGCTCATAGGCTCTCACACGCAGCTGCGCCGCCAAATCGGCACGCACTTGATCTAAGCTTGCACGGCTTGCATCCACCCCGGCTTCCGATGCATCTATGCGAGCACTCCGCATGTAAGGATTCTCGATCGGCTGATTGACCGTTAACGAACGTTGCATGGAAGTAGGCCCAGTAATAGCAAGCGAATAGCGATTACTATCAGGTCCAGCGGTTACAGTCACTTCCGGATTCAGGAATGCGGATGCGGCAACCACGCCAGCTTTGGCTATATTGACCTGCGAACGCGCAGCCTGAACGAGACCATTGGCTTCCAGTCCTATCCGTTGTATCTCTTCGATTGTAAGCTTGGCTTTCGATTGTCCTAATGCAGGCAGCGGTGAAATGGCTAAGAATATACTTAACACTAAATAAAAAGACGGGGAAATCTGCATAAATTCCTTTCAATTATTACGACAACATTATCTTTTTTACATATTCTTCACATAATTTTCACATAAAATTAACTACTAATCATCATATATGAAATTTAAAATTCAGTACTCTGAATAACAGGAACAATTAATCTCTTCTTGTTATTTTTATAACCATCTATGAGTTAAGGACAATTGATTGTCAGTTACCAGGCATTTAAACAAAAGAATCCTGAATAATTGCTGAACAATGACATATATCCCAATGTATCCCAAACCATTTAGTCGTTATTTATCCCGAATAAAAATTTTATTGCTGATTTCTAGCTTATTAGTCATTGCCTGGCTTGTAACCGGCTTATCTTGGCGGCTATACGAGCTTCGTGACAATGATTCCAATCGTGGCGCGCCCATCAGCGGCGTCGATAAATTTGGCGGCCAGTTTTCCCGGATTGTCTATCTTGATCAAGGCTGGTCTGCCGCGGATAGTCTGTGGTTCTATACTGCAACGCAAGGCTCCAATTTGTTACCGTACAGTTTTTTCCTGGTATTGGAACAATCCGGTTCGTCCGCTTTGTTCCGCGCAGATGAAAACATAGATCGCTACGGTTATCTGCCGCAGCGCCAAACCAGTAGCAATCCCAATGGTTTGCCTGCCGGGATGGTACGGGATGAATATCAGGGCAAAGCGTACATGGGATTTACTTGCGCAGCCTGTCACACAACCCAGATCAATTACCAGGGCACCGGAATCCGCATTGACGGTGGCCCGGCATATTCCGATATGGAAACATTCATGATCGATCTGGCTGAAGCCTTGTATGCCACTCTGAAAAATCCGGAAAAATTGGAACGCTTTGTAGCGAATGTATTGCAACAAGGTCATTACAATCATGCGGACGATATTCAAGCTGATCTCAAGCAATATGCGCAACGCATCAAAACCTACACCATCGTTAACAACCCAAGGGACATCCAGCGCCCACTGACACGATACGGCTATGCCCGGCTGGATGCGTTCGGACGCATCTACAACCGCGTGCTTGAGCACCTCATGAGTGCGCAGCAAATGCGTGAATTGCTTGCCGGATTACTTTCCCCGGAAGAGCTGACGCAAGTGATGACAGACATGGAACCGGTTCTCAACAGCAGCGATCGCGACCATATTGTCGAACGGACCCAAACGTACTTGACCAGGAAACAAAGCATTCAGTTGCGCAATAAAATCTATAATCCGGCCGATGCGCCGGTCAGTTATCCGTTTCTGTGGGATGTGCCGCAACACGATTATATTCAATGGAATGGCCGGGTCGATAACAGCGGATTGGGACCGATGGCGCGCAATGCCGGTCAATTGATCGGCGTATTCGGTACACTCGATTGGCAGGAAAAGGATGGCTTTACCTTATCTTCAGTATTAGGCGGGCAGGGATTCGGCTCCAAACATATCGACTTTCAATCTTCCATTGATATCCGGAATTTGCGCCGGGTGGAAAATCATTTGCGCAAATTAAAGTCACCACAGTGGCCGGAACACATCCTGCCCAAAATCGATACCTTACGAATGACACGAGGCGCCGAATTATTTTTACGTTATTGCTCCGCTTGTCACAGTGAAATTGACCGTGCCGCTCCCGATCGCCGTGTCGTCGCTAAAATGATCGATGTGTCTTTGGTCGAAACCGATTCTAAAATGGCGGCAAACACCATTGAGTTTACCGGCTATAGCGGTATCTTGCGGAATCAATACGTTAGTGTCGGCACGGGAAATATACTTTTGCAACAACAGGCACCCGTGGTTGCGCTGCTAACCGCCGCAACCCGCAATGTAGTGACAACCCCCGATAGCGATAAATGGTTTGCGCGCCGATGGATTGAGCGATCATTTGATTTTACCTACACCTTTTTTGATAACGAAGTACAGCCTTCTCTGAAAAACGGCTACTACACACCCGACACTACCGTGCAGCCTTTCGCCTCAGCCATGGCGTATAAAGCTCGCCCGCTAAATGGCATCTGGGCAACTGCCCCTTACTTGCACAACGGCTCGGTACCGACACTGTACGATCTGCTGCTACCGAAAAAAAAATTGGATGATCCAGTAGAGGAGGAATACCGCCCGGATGAGTTTATGGTCGGATCGCGCGAATTTGACCCGGATAAGGTGGGATTCAAATCAGCGGGTTATGACGGTTTTCTGTTCCGTACCAGCATTTGGGGCAATCACAACAGCGGTCATGAATATGCTTCCGGCCGCACACCGCTACCGGATGGAACACTACTGCCCGCATTAACCAAGGAACAACGGCTGGATCTGCTGGAATATCTTAAGTCTTTGTAGGAAAGTAATCTCAGCTGCTCAGAATCCGGAATGAATCGGGATCGATTTTCCTTCGATACCATCACATTGCAAATGTCAGTTTCCGCGCAGGCACAACAATCTCTTGCACCACAATGGATTCCTGTGGATGGATTACTTCCTCCTCCGGTTCTATTCTCAAACGATTACCGGATGCGAATGCCATGATAAATTGATAGGCGGCCGGATCAACATCTTGCAGTATCTTTTCCACTCGCACGCCTATCTTGCCTTGGCATATGACCGGCTGGGCATAATTCGAATACATCCACCGTCCTCGATTATCGTAGCTGGCCAATGCGCCGCAAAGCCGCTCCGCCCAGTCACTGGGGCGAAATGGCCGCCCCTCGGAGGTAATACCTAAAATGAGGAAGAATTCAGATCCGGCTTGCATACACAAAACCATATCGAGAAGAAAAATTAAGCGGATTTAAAAATGGAATAAATCGATGCCATAATGGTCTTTTGCACTGGCGCGCCAGCATGGTGTGAGAAAATCTTTCGCCAGCACGGCCTAAATTCATCATGATCACCTTCTTTCCTTTTTAATCCAGATGCTTATATCGGCACCACTGGAGAAAAATAGAGAGTACCAATAGCAGATGCTTAAAAATTGCGATGGAATTAACCGGAGAAATTAGAATCTGATGACTTCACAACCGGAATAGCACACAATTCAATTTAGATTTGATCTATCTCATTTATCGAGTTGAATCCCATGAACATGATAACAGCGCTTACAAACGCAGCATTTACCCGAGCTGTATTATTCCGCCAGGAATCGAAGTGTTAGCACGCGTTCCACGCACCTTATTATTTGCCGCGATCATGAGTCTGATCATCTGGCTCAGCGCCTGCACCAATCTTCCTTATTACGCGCAGGCTGTCGACGGACATTTCGGCGTCATACACCGTTCGCAACCGATCAGCAAAGTGATTGCAAACCCGGATATTGATCCAAAGTTGAAGCATTCGCTCACCAAGGTGGTGCAGTTGCGTGAGTTCGCCAGCCGCGAATTAAAGTTGCCGGATAATCTGAGCTATACCAGTTATGCCGATTTAGAGCGCCCCTTTGTGGTATGGAATGTTTTTGCAGCTCCCGAACTCTCCGTCAAGCTGAAAGAATGGTGCTTTGTGCAGGTCGGTTGCGTCAACTATCGCGGTTTTTTCTCACAAGAAAGCGCCGAGCGCTACGCGGAAGAACTCCGCAAGGAAGGCTATGACGTGCATGTTGGCGGAATCCGTGCTTATTCCACGCTAGGTTGGTTCAGCGATCCGGTCTTGAATACTTTTATCGGTTACTCAGAAATGGATCTGGCGCGTTTGATCTTTCACGAACTGGCTCACCAGGTCATGTATGTATCCGGTGACACTGTTTTTAATGAATCCTTTGCCACCGCGGTGGAACATGAAGGTGTAAAACGCTGGTTTGAACGCAGCGGCACTGCTACGGAACAAATTGCTTTAACCGCGCGGCAGGAAAGAGAAACAATCTTTACCGGTTTGGTACTCAAACATCGCAAACGCTTGCAAGAACTTTTTCAGTCGGACTTGAGTGACACTGAAAAACGGACACGCAAGGCGCATATCTTCGACGAATTACGGGCCGAGTTCTTGCACCTGAAAGCCGGACAAAACGATCTCAGCAGTTACGACCGATGGTTTTCGCAGTCACTAAATAATGCCTTGCTGGCAACGGTTTCGATCTATACGCAATTACTACCGGCATTCCAGGGAATTCTGAAGCAGCATGACCGGGATATGGAACGATTCTTTGATACGATTACAAAACTAAGCAAGCTGCCGAAACATGAACGGAATTTGATACTGCAAAAAGCTGCCGAAGGCAGTCAGTCATGGAAAACCGCTGAACAATAATCTTTACACTCCATTCCACCCTCCTTATTCACCGCACACTATGCCACCCGCAGAACAACAAACCGGAACCCGGCCCGAACCGGTATCTTTCATGGAAGCGTTCGTTTATTGGTTAAAATTGGGTTTTATCAGTTTTGGCGGACCGGCTGGACAGATCAGCATGATGCACCAGGAATTGGTCGAGAGACGGCGCTGGATTTCCGAGCAACGTTTCTTGCACGCACTGAATTACACCATGGTGCTGCCCGGCCCGGAAGCCCAGCAACTAGCGACCTACATTGGCTGGCTAATGCACGGCACCTGGGGCGGTATTATGGCCGGTGCACTGTTCGTACTGCCATCACTGTTGATTCTGATCATTCTGACGTGGATCTACTTGGTTTATAGTGAAATACCGGCTGTCGCAGGTATTTTGTATGGCATCAAACCCGCGGTCACGGCTATTGTGCTTTTCGCGGCTTACCGGATCGGTTCGAGAGCGTTGAAAAACAATCTGCTGCGTGCCATTTCGGTCGCGGCATTCATCGCCATCTTTGCATTCAACATCCCCTTTCCCTATATCGTCCTGATAGCAGGCTTGATCGGATACATCGGATCGCACTATGCACCGGACAAATTCAGAGCAGGCGGACATCACGAAAAATCAAAAAACACATACGGCCCGGCTTTGATTGATGATGACACCCCTAATCCGGAGCACGCCATCTTCCGGTGGAGCCAATTCATACTGCTTATCGTAATCGGACTGTTCATTTGGGGCGGCGTCATCGCACTGCTCGCCATGCAATACGGTTGGGATGGCACACTGACACAAATGGGCTGGTTTTTCACCAAAGCAGCACTCATGACATTTGGCGGCGCTTACGCGGTGCTACCTTATGTTTATCAGGGTGGTGTCGAGCATTACGCGTGGTTGAATCCGGCACAAATGATCGACGGATTGGCGTTGGGTGAAACGACACCCGGCCCGTTGATCATGATCGTTGCATTTGTCGGTTTTGTCGGCGGCTGGACTAAAGCGCTTTTCGGACCCAATTTGCTGATGTTAGCGGGAATTTGCGGCGCCGTTGTTGCGACGTTATTCACATTCTTACCGTCTTTTCTTTTTATTCTTTTGGGCGGCCCTGCGGTAGAAGCAACCCGTCACGACCTCAAATTTACCGCACCATTGACTGGCATCACGGCTGCGGTTGTCGGGGTTATTGTCAACTTAGCAATATTCTTTGCTTACCATGTCCTTTGGCCGCAAGGATTTAATGCTGGATTTGAATGGTTCTCCGCTTTGATCGGAGCCTGCGCATTCGTCGCTTTATTCAACTATAAAGCCGGAATTGTTACGGTCATCTGCGCCTGCGCCGCTGTAGGGTTAGGATATACTTTGCTGCTGAATTGAACCCGCACGCTTGAGTTAACCGCCAGCATGCTACTTTAATTACTCATGGCAATCGGCAGGGAAGCTATGGGTTGCTGGATTGAATTCTCGGTCAAATCTTTGTATTGCTCCCGTATCGCGATAATTTTATCGATATTCTCAATAAATAATTTCACTAATTGAGGATCAAAATGCGTCCCCGCTTTACTCTCGATATATTCGATTGCTTTCTGCATCGGCCACGCTTCTTTATACGGCCTTTGTGACGTGAGCGCATCAAATACATCACTGATCGCTGTGATACGTCCTTCAATAGGAATCGACGCTGCTCTCAGTTGTTTGGGATAACCGTTCCCATCCCAATGCTCATGATGCGACAGTGCAATACTCGCTGCCAGCTGCACCATCAGGGATTCGTGACTGGCCAGCAAATCGGCGCCCATTTGCGCATGATTACGCATTCTCTCCCATTCCATATCGGTAAGCTTCCCTTGTTTGAGCAAAATATGGTCAGGGATACCGATTTTGCCTATGTCATGCAACGGCGCCGCTTTTTCGATCAAGTAACAAATATGCGCGGGCAGACCCAATGCTTCCGAGAGGATACGCGCATATTTACCCACGCGTATGACATGCTTTCCAGTATCGTTATCACGCATCTCGCTGACTCTGGCCATGATGTTGATTAATGTATCCGTGGCTTTATCCAGCTCTGAAGTGCGCTCTTTTACTTTTTTCTCCAGTTCTTTTGCAATATCTTGCTTTACTAAATAAGCAGCTCTTACCCGTAGCAAATTCTTTACGCGCAGCATTACTTCCACTTGATCGAACGGTTTATTCACAAAATCCTGCGCACCCAACAGCAGTGCTTTATTCCGTGTCTCGTTGCCCTGTTTTCCGGTTAATACCAGAATGGGCACGAGTTGTTCGCTGACCGGCGACGCATTAATCTGCCGCATCACCTCGAATCCATCCATTTTTGGCATTTCAATGTCGAGCAGTAGCAAATCGTAATTATTTTCCTGCATGGCAGGCAAAACCGGCGTGGGATCGGTCAAACTGGTATGATGATAGTACCCTTCAGATTCCAATAACTTACTCAATATCAAAATATTAGTAACAGAATCATCACAAATCAGAATCTTTAAATGCGCTGTATCAATGGCCATAATGCTTTGTTTCTTTATAGTTGTAATACCGCTTGATAACGACAAAATGACAGATTATTGAATGGTAATCGTCCGTTCATTCCTGGCATGACTGATCACTCCTCAACCGATATATCAGCTTATGCGCAGTAAAAAATTCGCTTGCCAAGCAATAAGCCAAAGTAACAATTCGCCAGCTGATATGATTCCGTACCCAACAAAATTCCGGATATTCTGATTACGAAGGAATCAACATGAGCGAACCCACCATTCATTGCCCCAATTGTGCAACGGAAATCAAACTCACCGAATCACTCGCCGCACCCCTGATTCAAGCTACACGACAGGAATTCGAGGCGAAATTGGCGCAAAAAGAAGCGGATGTTTCCAAACGCGAAGCCACACTCAAAGCCCAGCAGAGATCACTGGAAGACGCGCAGAAAACTGTTGATGAGCAAGTCGCCAGCAAGTTGAAGGCGGAACGCACACTGATTGCTACCGAAGAAGGCAAGAAAGCAAGATTGGCGATGGCAAACGACTTAGAAGCGAAATCAAAAGAACTGGTCGAATTGCAGGAAATTCTCCAGCAGCGCAACAACAAACTGGAAGAAGCGCAAAAAGCGCAGGTCGACTTGATCCGAAAACAGCGTGAACTGGACGATGCCAAGCGGGAATTGGATTTAACCGTCGAAAAACGATTGCAGGAATCGATCGCTCTGGTTCGTCAAAAAGCAAAACAAGAAGCCGAAGACGGTCTCCGGCTCAAAGTCAGTGAAAAAGAAGAGCAAATTGCGTCAATGCAGCGGCAAATTGAGGAACTGAAGCGCAGAGCCGATCAGGGCTCGCAACAACTTCAAGGCGAAGTTCTGGAACTCGAACTGGAAACCACGCTGCGGCTCAAATTCCCGTTGGATAGTATCGAGCCTGTTGCAAAAGGCGAATTCGGCGGCGATGTGCTACAGAGAGTCATGGGGCCATTGGGACAATGGTGCGGTTCGATTTTGTGGGAATCCAAAAGAACCAAGAATTGGAGTGACGGTTGGCTGGCAAAACTTCGTGGTGATCAACGCACCGCGAAAGCGGAGATCGCTGTGCTGGTATCCAGCACGTTACCGAAGGAGATCGAAACATTCGGCCAAATCGATGGTGTCTGGATTACCGAATCCTCGTCTGGTGCTGCCGCTTGTCATCGCTCTACGCCAATCCCTGATCGAAATCGCCAGCGCGCGGCAAATCCAGGAAGGACAGGAAACCAAAATGGAGCTAGTCTATCAGTACTTGACCGGACCAAGATTCAAACATCGCATCGAAGCCATTGTTGAGAAATTCTCCGACATGCAGGCTGACCTCGACAGAGAACGCAAAGCCATGACACGGCTATGGGCCAAGCGGGAAATGCAAATTCAGGGCGTCATTGAATCCACAGTCGGTATGTATGGCGATCTGCAAGGCATTGCAGGACGCGCACTACCTGCCATTGAGGGATTGGAATTACCGATGCTGGATTTGAAAGACTCCGGTAACGAGCCTTAGCCAGCAATTTCATATCCACTGCAAAAAACTTCCTTACCCCACACACCACAATAGTTTCAGGAAATTTCATGCGGCCGATTAGGATTGATCCCGTCAGAAAATTTACTCTTGTATCTAAAGAAATTTAACTAGCTTTCGTTAAAAAAGCGTACTTGTAACGCCATATGATAAAAAATGAGTTTATCGATCAATACAAATCTAGGAGCGCTGAATAGTTCGCGGTATTTATCTGCAACTACAAACGATCTCGGCCGTTCATTAGAACGGCTGTCATCGGGTATGCGGATTAACAGTGCTAGGGATGACGCGGCGGGCCTCGCCATCCCGGACCGGATGACATCGCAAATTCGCGGCCTAAATCAGGCAACCAGAAACGCCAGTGATGGAATCTCGATGCTACAAACCGCCGATGGTGCATTGACTTCGATGACTTCGGCATTGCAACGCATCCGTGAACTCTCCATACAAGCAGCGAATTCAACCAATAGTCTCAGTGACAAGAAAGCATTACAAGAAGAAGCGAATCAACTGATTCAGGAAATAGAGAGCGTTTCCACCACGGCTACATTTAACGGCGACAAAATATTCGATAATTCCGGCAGTAGTGTTCTCGGCAATTCCGATCAACTGGCTGTTATGTATGGATTACAAAATGGCTGGCTGGAAGATGCGGAAAGCAAGATCCAGCAATATTTTGGCATTTCCGCCGACGGCGCTGATATGAATATCGAGCTGACAACGTTTACCGATGGTGCGGGCGGAACTGCTGCCCGGGTGGTAGGTTCGGTACCCGGAAGCTATACGGGTAAGGCGACTAATGTCAAATTACAGATCGATATGAGCGACTTCACGCCACCCAATTTACCCGACGGCGGCAATGCGCCATTTTATAACGACCGGATTATTGCGCATGAAATGGTGCACGCGGTGATGTACCGGAGCATGAATATCGGTTCGATGTTTGATCCCTCCGGAGATCAAACATGGTTTATGGAAGGCTCTGCGGAATTCATTCATGGCGCCGACGAGCGTTTGCAGTCCTCGATCAGCAGTGTCGGCATCGGCGGTGTCATGGCTAAAGCAGCCACTTTCGGCTCAGCCGGCGCAGCCTGGGGAGGAACTTCGGATGATTACTCCGCAGCCTACTCCGCCGTGCGCTACTTACATCAAGTCATCAAGGATAACGGCGGCTCGGGCATCAAGGACGTCATGGTTTACTTAAACCAGAATCAAAGCGCCACACTCAGCGATGCCATCAGTGCCGCGACCGGTGGCTTATATGCCACCGCCGATGCCTTTAATGCCGACTTTGTCGCGCACGGAGCCGCATACATTGCCAGTATGAATCTGACCGATACCGACACCGGAGCAATTGGCGGTTCAAATGCCGATGGAGGCGCAATCCAAACCGCTACAAGCGTTATTTCCGATACCGCCTCAAGAGGTGGTACCAATCCGCTCGGCGGATTTAACGAAATCTGGGAAAATATAAACGCCGCCGCGGTCGGTAATAACAAACAACTGCAGGTAGGGGCAAACAAAACCGACACCATGAATGTCACTTTCGGAGCGGTCAATACTGCCGCGATGAGTATCCAGAGTGTGGATCTAGTTAATAATGCGGGATTTGCCACCTACATGATGGATCTTGCATTGAATCATGTTAATGAGGAAAGATCGAAAATCGGTGCACAGCTGAACCGGCTGGAATCGGTCATTACCAACAACAATACCAGTGTCGAGTCTACCGTAGCCAGCCGGTCACGCATTCAGGATGCCGACTACGCGCAAGAAACGACTATGCTGACCAAAACACAGACTATGCAGCAGGCCGCCACTGCGGTATTGGCACAAGCCAATACATCGCCGCAAATGTTGATGGCACTACTCAAGTAAACCGGTCACGCTCCAGATTTCTCATTCCATTTTTATCCTGCTGTTTCTGTAAAAGAATCATTTCATTCGCCTGAAATCCGGTTGCTTATTACGTTTGAGCTGATACACTGAATTCCAGGAAATAGTTACAGCGGAATCATCCGCAATTTGATGTGCACCGCTCGAAACTCATTGTTAATCACACGAGAGGTTAATCATGACAGACATTGATTATAAAAGACGTCAGTTCCTGCAATATACCGCTTTAGGTACCCTGGCTGCCGCCATGCCCGGTTTCGCATTTGCCGAAAACCGCGTTATTAACAAAACGCCCGACCATTCATTCAAAGCCGACGTTGAAATTGCATTAACCGCCCAGACTGCCGATATTCCTATCTTGCCGGGTGCCCATACGCATGTTTTCAAATACACTGGAAAATTACTCAAAGGGCCTCAGACCGCACTCAAGGAATTGCCCGGTTACTTAGGGCCAATCCTCAATTTTGAACAGGGTCAGAAAGTCCGGATATTCTTTCATAACCAATTACCGGAACCGTGCGTTACCCATTGGCATGGCATGCATGTGCCACAATTGATGGATGGCCATCCGATGTATGCGATCCATCATGGCGAGCAGTATGTTTACGAATTTGAGGTAAAAAACCCAGCCGGTACCAACTGGTATCATTCACATACCCATGAATTAATGGCTTCTCAGGTATATCAAGGCTTGGCCGGATTGATCACCATTACGGACGAAGCTGAGCGTAGACTGGAATTACCCAGCGGTGAATATGACATTCCGCTGGTCATCCAGGATCGCAGTTTCTCGCAGGGCAATCAATTACGCTACATGCTGAACATGCATCAACGCATGCGCGGCTTTCTGGGCGACACAATCCTGGTGAATGGCCAAAGTGACAGCGCTATCGCCGTTAAAACACGGGCGTACCGCCTGCGCATACTGAATGGATCAAACTCCAGAATTTACAAGCTGGGTTGGGATGATGGCACACCGCTCATTGCGATCGGCACCGATGGCGGGTTACTGGAAAAACCGCAAACCTTCCCCTACATCATGCTCGCACCCGCCGAACGGGTCGAACTGTGGGTCGACTTCAGCGGCCGCAAACCCGGTTCCAATCTAACGCTGCAAAATCTGGCCTATCAGGGATCTGCCGCGCATATGGGAGGAGGCATGGGAGGCGGGCGCCATGGTATGGGCCGGATGGGTATGATGGACGGGGCTTCAGGCCAGAATGACGTGTTTCCCGTCGTTAAATTCCGCATCACCGAGCAAATCGGCGATTCACCCGCATTACCGGCCACACTGGTTCCATTGCGCCGCTTGACTACCACGGATGTTACCCATCCCGACACCACGGTGCCGATTACCATCGGCATGCGGCATATGGCATTCAATCTCAACGGCAAAACGTTTGAGATGCAAAACTATTCCGAGCAGGAAAAAATTCCGCTGAATTCCGTTCAGAAAATCAAAATATCCCATGATAGCCAAGGAATGGGAGGAGGAATGCGCGGCGGCCGGGGTGGCGGCATGGGTATGATGATGGCATTGCCGCATCCCATCCACCTCCATGGCCAGCAGTTTCAGATTCTGTCGCGCAAGCAAAACAACCCGGGCGGTGCTTACGATACGGTCAAGGACGGATTCATTACCAGCGGCTGGAAAGACACTGTCTTGGTCATGCCGGGCGAAGAAGTGGAAATCATTAAACCCTTCAAGGACTATACCGGCTTATTTCTTTATCACTGCCACAACTTGGAGCACGAAGACATGGGCATGATGCGCAATTTCTTTGTCAGTTGATTTGATTGATCACAAATCGGTTTGATGGACTTACCGCGCCTATTCCACTGGCAATTCAATCCAGAAAGTACTGCCCACACCCAATTCACTGTCGGCACCGACCGTACCGCCCATTAACTCGACAATCTGGCGCGTAATGGATAGTCCGATACCGGTCCCTTCAATGCCGCTATTCGTAGCATCCAATCGATTAAACGGCTGGAAGAGTTCCGCCATTTTATGCGTCGCGATACCGTTCCCGGTATCGGTAATGAGGATCCGCAAATAGCCCGGATTGTCCGATGATGCTCTCGCGTCGATATGCACTGCGCCGCCTTTGCGGTTGTATTTAACGGCGTTGGATATCAGGTTGAGAATGACTTGCTTAAACCGGACTCGATCGGTATGCAGAACCTTATCGGCCACGCCAACCTGTACCAGTTGAACACTCAGCTTATCCGCTTGGGTCTGCACCAGACTGATACACGCTTCGATAATCGGGCCAATCTCAACCGGCTCCAATTTCAGATCAATCCGCCCTGATTCGATTCTGGCCAAATCCAGCACTTCATTAATCAACGCCAGCAAATGCGTACCCGCATTCCTGATTTCTCTGATGTACTTCAAATGTTGATTGTCAGGGTCTTCCAGCTCAATTAACTGACTAAACCCCAGAATCGCATTCAGAGGTGTGCGTAACTCATGGCTCATACTGGAAAGAAATTGGGATTTGGCCTGGTTGGCCCGCTCCGCTTCTTGCCGGGCATAAATGAGCGCCTCCTCGGCAGCCTTGCGCTCAGTAATATCTTCGGCGATACCCTCGATGCACAGATCGCTGTTCGCATCGCTAGCCGGATGCGCCGAGACCAGGATCGTGCGCTCGCTGCCATCCGGATGAACAAAATTCATTTCGAATTGCACAAAATCAATTTTTCCTTGCGCAATCTGGGTAACGACAGAATAAGCATGATCCAGCGAGTCCGGATACCAATTAACGATGCCATCCCAGAATTTTCCGATGGCCTCTTCCTTCGTAATACCAAAAACTTTATCGACACCGCTGCTGATGTAGGTGAGCTCCCCTGTCAGCGCTTTATGGCTATAAATGACAAATTTACCGCCGATGTCTTCCACCAAGCGTTGATATCGTTCCTGACTTTCCCGCAGCGCCTGTTCCGCCTGCAAGCGCGCGGTAATATCTTCGATAATCGACCAGATCAACTCCCGACCGGAAGCATCGCGGATCACGACACCGTTGAGTTGAACCTGATACCGGCTACCGTCCTTGCGGATATATTCCTTCCGGTAAGGACCGAAACTGCCCATCGCTCGCAAACTCTCAAGCTGGCGCGCCTCATCGGCGGCATACTCCGGCGGTGTAATAGCCCAGTACGTCAGATTAAGAAATTCTTCGCGTGAATAACCGGTAGGCGCTAACAAAGCATCATTGAATTCGATGAATTGACCGGTAGCATAATCGTTTAAGGCGATACCAACCGGTGACATTACAAACAGCGCTCTCAGGCGTGTCTCACTATCCCGGTTTTTCTGATGAAATCTGGCAATCGCAACCAGCGGCAGGAGAATTAAAATGCCGCTCAGAATCAGGCCCAACCGAAAAAAAATAGAATTGCCGCCCGCAGCGGCCCAGCCGCCTTTGGGGACTGCCGCCATCTGCCAGGAACCATTATCCGGCAAGGAGATATCGAGTAGTACAGGACGCTGATCGAAGATCTGACCGGTTCCGAAAAACACCTTGCCGTTTTCCGGCCCGCCGTTCCGCCGTAGCGCAATATCAAATTCCTCAGCAAGGGCCAGTAAACCGCTTGCCTGGTATAACTGCTCCACATCGATCACAGCGGAGATCACGCCCCAGAATACGTTACCCTCGCCAGACTGTTGACGGTCGAGAAATACCGGAATACGCGCGATAAAACCTTGCCCACCTTGAACCAGATCAACCGGCCCGTCTAACAGAAGACTTTTATTGTCGCGCGCTTGTAACACGGCTTGGAGTTGCTTGGGATGATCGCGGAAATTCAACCCGATGGCCGCTTCGTTGCCTTCGAGCGGATACATATACTTTATGATTAAATCGGGCGCGGCGCCGATATTGCGCAATTGCGAGCGGCCTTTGAACAGATATTGAGCCAATTGGGCAAATTTATCCGCCGGCAGATCCGGCTCAACCGAAACCGACGCGACCAAACCTTGCACCAGTTGCGCATTACTGGTGATGTTACCTTCCAGGGTGGCACGCAACAGGCTAAGCCGGGTAAATACCGCATCACGCAGATCGCGCTCCTGGTTTCGCGAATGCAAATGATCGACATAGAATCCGACCGGCAGAAGGCAAATTCCAACCACGAATACCGGTAAATAAATGAATTGCCTATTGTGCAGGCAAGACAGGAAACGAGCGGCGGCGTTATGCATCATAAGTTACGAGTAATTTGCATGAGAAAGCATGGCTGAGCAACGAAGTAAAAGGTTATCTGACCGATGATTATCCGCTCAATCGTATCAAACCGCGCACGCATTTCCGGTCAAAAGCATCAGGCGCTTCGGTATTTATCATCATAGCCACCCAGTCTCTCATAACACCCGCAATTCGATCCCGCTCATCACGATAAACCACTGAGAAAACTAATTTTCATCGTCAGTATCGAGAGAATCGCGAAAAAGATTACCTTTCACATCGCTATTTATCCTATAGAAACCACACCAGCTTTTTATAATGACACATCCTGGCATGCATTCCGGCCATCGATAATTTAATGATTTTGGAACGGCATCAATGTTACGCATTAATAATAGGTAAACAACATGAATCAGATTGCATGCAATGAAATGAAATACCGGCCGGAAGAATCCGCCATATCCGGCCCTATCGATTTGGAACAAATCCTCGCACGCATCAATACGCTGCCAGCCATGCCGGTCATTGCGCAAAAATTGCTCGGACTGGCGTTAAACACAGATCAAGGCGAAACGCAGATGCTCAAGCTGGTCGCACAAGACTCGCAGATCTCAGCCAAGATCATCGGATTATCGAATTCCGCTTTGTTCGCCACGCCTGGCATTATCACGTCGATCATCGATGCCGCCATGTATCTCGGCTTGACGCAAATTAAATCGGTCGCCATCGGCATGGCAACCGTTTCGGCATTGACCAAACCGCCTGAAGGCAAATTGAAATCCGCCGATCTATGGGCTCACAGCATGACCATAGCCTCAGCCATGCGCGTTATCGCCAAACACATGCCCGCAAAAACCAGACCGGTGGACGAGCAAATCTTCCTCGCGGGACTGCTGCACGACATCGGTTACAACGTGCTTAATATTATTGCCAAGGATACGTGCAACGCACTCTACGAAAAACTCAGCACACCATCGGATGCATCACCGCTGGAAATAGAACATGCGCTGCTCGGCACGCATCATGGCGAAATCGGCGCACAACTCGGCATCCATTGGGGATTACCGGCTGAAATCATTGCCGTCATCCGCTATCACCACATCCCCAACAGCGCGAACGCTGAAATCGGCCAACCGCTGGTAAGGCTCGTCAACTTGGCCGAGCGAATGCTGCCGGATTTTGCGATAATCGAATCCACCGCGCAAGAAATTACTCCACAGGAATGGATCGCTCTTGGCATCGACCCTGGTAAAGCGGACAGCATCGCCGAGCAAATCAGCAGTGTCGCGGAGCAAGCTAAACAATTGATCAGCATCATCTAATTCAAAGATAGCGGATTGATCATAGATTCGACAGGATGCTCACATGAAAACTGTAACGCCGGGAAACTGGATTTAATGGCATGATGAAGTAGGTCAATATCCTGTCACCCTCAATGGCAAACAATTTTCACAAAAATATCGTGCACAACAGTTCTTCGCTGTAAGTACTGAAAAATAGCTCAGGTTTATTTTTCTATGAACCTAAGTTGCCTTTTTTTAAAAAGGCACTTACTTAATCATTCTTTATCATCTCTGAAGAGTAAAATATATCTAATTGATTTGGATAAATTTACAGGAGATTAACATGGATGTTTTTCTGACTATAATCAGTGGGGTTAGTGTATATGTAGCCGGACAGCTAATTTCTAAGCTTGTGATAGAACCAGTTCATGAGATGAAAAAAATTATTGGAAAAATCTCTCATTCATTGATTGAAAATGGTCAAGTTATCGCAAATCCTGGATTGATAGGCAAAGAAAGGGAAGAAGAAACATCTAGACATTTACGCTCATTATCATCACAACTTCAAGCATCGCTTTATCTTGTTCCAAAGTACGATTACTCATCTGCTTTGTTTGGACTTCCCTCGAGAGCTAAGGTTTTGTCTGCTTCTACAGATCTGATCGCTCTATCAAGTGTTTACCTGACCGCAGAAATAACCAGTTATCAACAAAGTGCTAAACGGAAAGAAAGTATTTGTGATTCTCTTGGTATCTTTATGTCAGAAGATGAGCGATATCCAAAAGACCTTCAAAAAAACCGCGATCAATAATAAAAATCCATCAATCCACCGTGCTCACATTCTGCCTCGCCGCATAAACATATCCCCCAATCGCTCCCACAACCAGCCCTAGCGGCGCTGCGATAAAGAGTCCGATCATCGGCCCTTGGTTGGTGTCTTTGGAAATGGCCATCGGCCCGAGGAAACCCAGGGTAAAAAATAGTCCGCCCAGTATTAATGCGCCGCCGGTAACCGCAACCAAAGTACCTATTCTTTCTCCGGCAACCAGTTTCCAAGTAAACCACGCGGCGAAGGTTGCGCAGACAACCGAAATGGTGGCGGAAAGCCAGGCAGGAAAGCCGGTTGTAATCGTTAGAATCGTGCTGATAAAAAACAGTACAATCAAAAACATCAAAAAAGAGACGAGTGGTTTAAGGATCTGAATCATTGCAGCGTATATCCGTTGAGTGGTCATTTAACAGCGCAGC
Source organism: Nitrosomonas oligotropha (assembly GCF_900106555.1). Taxonomy (GTDB): domain Bacteria; phylum Pseudomonadota; class Gammaproteobacteria; order Burkholderiales; family Nitrosomonadaceae; genus Nitrosomonas; species Nitrosomonas oligotropha_A. The sequence continues at coordinate 48,047 of NZ_FNOE01000018.1, forward strand.
ATTGTAAACTATCTCCCGTGCACCTATCGCTTGGATTTACCACATGAGGCTATCGTCAGTATGAATACATTTAATCCGCAGCGGCGCAAGTTATTGCAGTACGGTTTCATGGGATTGGGTGCGTTTGCTGGCAATGCCTTGCTGCCATCTGCTGTCCAGTCGGCAGCTTCGCTGGCAGGTCTGGGTGAACTCTTTCCGCCAGACCGGAACGGCGTGCGTTTACCCGCGGGCTTTACTTCGCGCATCGTCGCGCATTCGGGTCAGAAGCTTTTCGATTACCGCTGGCATGCCGCACCGGATGGCGGAGCCACGTTTGCCGCCCCGGATGGCGGCTGGATTTATGTGTCCAATAGCGAGCTGGATAAACAGGCGGGCGGTGCAGGCGCATTGCGCTTCAATTCTCAAGGTGACATTGCCGATGCGTATCCGGTTCTGAGTCACACTAACCGCAATTGCGCGGGCGGGCATACGCCGTGGCAGACCTGGCTGTCATGCGAGGAAACCGATACCGGCCGGGTGTGGGAATGCGATCCGTTTGGCCGCCAGGCAGCGCAAGTCCGCAGCGCGCTCGGTGTATTCCGGCACGAGGCGGTCGCGGTGGATACGCAGAACAAACAGCTTTATCTCACCGAGGATCAGCCGGATGGCTGTTTGTATCGCTACACTGCGCGGACATTCGATGCCGCCGGAAATCCCAATCTCGATGACGGTGTGCTGGAAGTGGCCGAGGTCATCGATGGCCGCATTGGCGCAGTGCGTTGGCATACCCTGCCCGATCCGCTCGCCAACACCACGACAACGCGTAAACAGGTCGCCAGCAGCACCCGTTTTAACGGTGGCGAGGGCATCTGGTATCACCACGGCATCGTTTACTTCTCAACCAAAGGCGACAACCGCGTGTGGGCGTACGATGCGCATCGGCAGCATCTGAGCATTCTCTACAACGCGGCTTCATACCTCTTGCCGGTATTGACCGGCGTGGACAATATCACCGGCAATGCCGCGGGTGAATTGCTCGTGGCTGAGGATGGCGGCGATATGCAGATCGTGGTTCTGACCGCCGGAAAAGTTTTACCGCTCTTACAGCTGGTTGGTCATGACCGTTCGGAAATCACCGGCCCGGCGCTCAGCCCGGATGGTTCGCGTCTGTATTTCAGCTCGCAGCGCGGCAAAACCGGGCGCGCTGAGGATGGCATGACGTTTGAAATTTCCGGACCATTCTAAATACGCGTCGATACTTGATAAATCGATACCATGAACCCATGTAGCCTGAAACTGCGGCCGGTTTTATGGCCATGCATGAAACTTCATTTTCAGAGTGAAAGCGGCAATAATGCAGACACGCGGTAACAGCGTGATCAACGAGGGGGATTAACTTGGAATTCAAGGATTACTACAAAACATTGGATGTCTCGCGCGATGCGACGGCGGAAGAAATCAAGAAGTCGTTCCGCCGCTTGGCGCGCAAGTACCACCCGGATGTCTCCAAGGAAACGGACGCCGAATCGAAAATGAAAGAAGTCAACGAAGCCTATGCCGTGCTTTCCGACCCGGAAAAACGCGCCGCTTACGATCAGCTCGGGCAAGGCGGATTTCAGCCGGGCAGTGATTTTCAGCCGCCACCCGGATGGGACAGCGGTTTTGAATTCAGCGGGCGCGGATTTGATGGTGCGCAGGCAGCGGATTTCAGCGATTTCTTTGCGCAATTATTCGGCGGAAAAATGGGCGCTGGCGCCCGCCACGCCCACCATCGCATGCGCGGTGAAGATCATCACGCTAAAATCATGCTCGAATTGGAAGACAGTTATCATGGCGCCACGCGCAGCCTGACGTTGCGTATGCCGAAACTCGACAATCAGGGGCGCACCGTGCTCGCCGAACATACCTTGAATGTGCGCATTCCCAAAGGCGTGCACGCCGGGCAAGTGATCCGGCTGGCCGGACAAGGCGGCCCGGGGCATGCCGGAGCAGCCGCCGGGGATTTGTTTCTGGAAGTGCACTTCAATCCGCATAACCGTTACCGGATCGAAAACAAGGATGTCTATGCCACATTGCCCATTGCACCGTGGGAAGCGGCACTTGGTGCATCGGTCAAAATACCGGTGCCGGATGGCGTAGTCGAAGTGCGCGTGCCGGAAAACTCCCAATCCGGACGCAAATTGCGCTTAAAAGGCCGCGGCATTCCGGCGGCCACGCCCGGCGATTTGTATTTGGTGCTGGAAGTGGTGCTGCCGCCCGCCGCGACGGAAAAAGCGCGTGAATTTTACCAAACGATGGCGCAGGAACTCGCATTCAATCCGCGCCAGAATCTCGGAGTCTAAGCCATGCCGCATGAAATCGATGCTGTTTTACTTGAAGATGCTCTGTTCAGTTTGGATGAACTGGCGCACAGCTGCCACGTTAGCCGGGAATGGGTCATCGAACGCGTGCAGTGGGGTTTATTGCTGAATGACGGCGCGACCGGCACCGATCCGGATATCTGGCTATTCGATAGCCGCAGTTTTATGCGCGTCAAAAGAATCATCATGATTGAGCGCGATTTCGAAGGCAATCCCGAATTGGCCGGTCTGGTCGCCGATCTGATCGAAGAAATCGATTCGCTGCGCGCCCGGCTGAAAGCATCCGGCTTGGATGCAGATTAAGTAATCTCCGTCCGATCGATAAACTACACAGGAAATCCCGCCATGTCTTTACATATCGTGTGCCCGCATTGCCATGCCACCAACCGCGTTCCGGCAGACCGCCTCGGCGCATCGCCTAAGTGTGGTGCTTGCCACCAGCCATTGTTTACCGCGCAACCGGTTGAGTTAACGGAGAGTCATTTCAACCGGTACATTGCCAATAACGACATTCCACTGCTGGTAGATTTCTGGGCGCCGTGGTGCGGTCCATGCCGCATGATGGCTCCAGCTTTTGCCGAAGCAGCCGCTATGCTGGAACCCGGCATGCGCCTGGTCAAAGTCAATACCGAAGAAGAGCAAGGATTGGCCGCACGTTATAACATTCGCAGTATTCCAACTTTGGTACTATTTAAAGGCGGCCGGGAAATCGCCCGGCAATCGGGCGCGATGAGCGGACACGATCTGATACGATGGGCACAAGCCTATAATAAATAATGAAAAATAATCAACAAAGGAGCGAATATTCATGCCCAACGGATTCTTTTCCCGTTTAATCTGGTACACGCTGGCCGGTGTATTGCTGGTGTTATTTTTTCACAGCTTCCTTTACCACTATTTTCCGAATATTTTTCATTTCAATCTCTTTTCCGGTCAAAACCAGCAAGAGAGCGCGGAACCGCGCGTCGTTCAGGCGCGCGGCAATCTGGCCGAGGATGAGAAAAGCACCATCGAATTGTTTGAAAATTCACGCGATTCTGTAGTGTTTATCACCACCCGCCAGCGCGTCATGGATGCCTGGTCGCGCAATATTTTTTCCGTCCCTAGCGGCACCGGCTCAGGGTTTATCTGGGATGATAGCGGGCACATCATCACCAATCTTCACGTAGTTAAAGGCGCCAGCGAAGCCACCGTGCGTCTGGCCGACGGACGCGATTACAAGGCTTCCCTGGTCGGCGCAAGCCCGGCGCACGACATCGCCGTGCTGAAAATCGGCATCGGCTTCCAGCGGCCAGCCCCGGTGCCAATCGGCACAAGCAACGACCTTAAAGTGGGACAAAAAGTATTCGCCATCGGCAATCCGTTCGGTCTGGACTGGACGTTGACCACCGGCATTGTCTCCGCGTTGGATCGTTCCTTACCTGGCGGCGATGGCCGCACTATCGACAATCTGATTCAAACCGATGCCGCCATCAACCCCGGCAATTCCGGCGGCCCGCTGCTCGATTCCGCCGGCCGTCTGATCGGTATCAACACCGCCATTTACAGCCCGAGCGGCGCCAGCGCGGGGATTGGCTTTGCCGTGCCGGTCGATACCGTCAACCGCGTCGTTCCGCAAATCATCAGCCGCGGCAAATATATCCGTCCGGCCATGGGCATCACTGTCGACAGCAAACTCAATAACCGCCTGACGCAACACTTGAAAGTAACTGGCGTCGTCATCTTAAGCATCGGCCCCGGCTCCGCAGCCGATACCGCCGGACTGATAGGCGCCGTATTGACACCGGAAGGCAACATCATCGCCAATGACATCATTGTTGCCGTTGACGGAAAACCGATGGACTCAGTAGAAAAATTGCTGAACCGTATCGATAATTACAAGGTCGGCGACACCATCATGCTTACGGTGCTACGCCGAGGTGAGAAAATTGAAGTGCCGGTTACACTGCAACCGGGTGAGTGATTTTGGTGACTAGCTTTTTTGTCAGTAAAGCGATAAAAAGATTGGATAACTAACTCGAAGAAAGATTTGATTTTCTCATTTCCATCCGAGTATTCTCCAAATTGGGCAGTGAGAATCATGTCTAATAGTCTTTGTCGATGCCATTGAAGTCTGTACTTACTTAATCCGGTTAATTAGAGTGGCATCGTTTTGATTCATACTTCACTCAAAAGATAGGAGTAAACAATGAAAAATCTCATACATAAATTTATGGCAGTCATTGGTATTACTGCAACGTTAATAAGTATTCCTTCTCAAGCAAACACTGTTATTACATTCGATGATCCGGCAAGTAATGCAGAAGTAGGTCTTTTATTTGATTCTATGGTTCCTGGTAGAGGTTTTTCTCACTTTACTGATGGCTTTATCTTTACAAGTCGCGGTGGTTTTATGACTATACAGGATGGTTCCATACCAAACAGTAACGGAACCAACAGTTTGACTTTTAACTCATGGATCCCCGATTCGTGGATTCCCGTTGGAGGTCCATACACTGGTGTCCATATTACAAGAACTGGAGGCGGTGTGTTCGATCTGATCAGCATCGATATGACAATTTCTGAGTGCTTCTACGACTGCAGCACACCTAAAACAATTTTCGCCAATGGATCACCCATTGTAATTACCGAAGGAATGCGAACTTTCACGCTTGAATTAACCGATGTATCTGAAGTCACCATTTCCGGCAGTAGCAGCATAAGATGGGCACTGGATAATGTAGTAGCTGCTGTCCCTGTACCAGAACCGAGAACCTACATTATGTTATTAATAGGCTTGGGCTTGATAGGTTTTACAGTACGACGCAAAAAATCTACTGCTTGCATGGCTACACATATCTAATGAAGTTCTGAATGATTTAATAAACTAACTGCCTCCGGGAATTTTATGGTTTTATTCCTGGAGGTTGCCGCATCATCTTCGTTCTGCGTAACTTCATCCTGACATATAAGTTATTCTCTAAAAAAAGAAAAATGCCGGAAATGGACATTTTCTCTATTTTTTCCCTGAAACTTCTTTTCCCGCACCATCCCATATACGCATAACCAGCTCGGATGTGGAGATGCCGGGGGTATAGGTCAGTTCCTGAATCATCTCCGGCGGTAAGGATTCGCACAGTTTATATTTATCCCGGCGTTCTTGTTCCGAGGCGCAGGCGAAAGTATAAATATCGAAGCCGTTCTGTTGCATGAATTCCGGGGTAACACTCGCGGGGGTTTCCGTCATGACGGCGTCGACATACTTGCAGGCGGCCACGACCGCGGCGCGTTCCGCTTGCTTCATGACGGGCAATTTGCCTTTGTTTTCCACCACCCGTTCATCGGAAACCACGCAGACGGTTAAATGCGTACCCAGTGCACGCGCCGCACGCAAGAAACTCACGTGTCCTTCATGAAACAGGTCGGCCACCATGCGGGTATACACGCGTTTTTGCTGCCGATTTTTCGGCCACACGGGAATTTCCCGGTTTAGGCGCGTCATGGCGCGTTCCATCCACTGCCGACTGCGCAGTGCAAGTACGTCGTCGGGGTCCTTCATGACAATCTGGTGCGCGTAACACCATGCTTTGGCCAAGTCTCCCAGCAGCCAGCGTTGTATCAGTCTATGGTAGGCATAGCAACGCACGAGCTGGGTAAAGTTTTCCAGATTACATGCGGATATCACGGTATCCCAGTTGGGATTTGGCGTGCGCCAGTCACCGTAGAATGCGGTCAAAATTCTTTCCGGCTGACGCGGAAACCAGGCTGTGCCAAAGTCTGTATCGCGCTGCGTCAGATCGAACTTGGGAAAAACCGATACCCGCTGATATTCATCGGGATAACCTGGCAACGCAAACCCGCCGACGATCTGTTTGCCCCGAGCTTGCAGACCGCAAACATCGAGCGTAATTCCCAACTCCGGGTGCACGTAATCGCGATAATTGGCATATTCGATCCGCATCGGTGCACGCGCCCAGCCCGCCTGCTCCAATGCCGCGCAACAAGTGTCCCAGAATTCCATTTGCACGGCGATGTCGAGATCTTTATCGAAATCGAGTAAACATCCATTTCGAATCAGGCCCAACAGCGTGCCCGCAAAAGGAAATACCGGAATATCCTGCCGAGCTAATTCCGCACAGGTGCGCCACAGCAATTTTTCCGCTTCTCCGGAAGCGAACGCATTCGCATCGGCTTGGCCAGGTTTGACTTGTTCTTTTTGCGGCGGGATTTTTCCGGATTTGGCCAGCGCCATCAGATGATTCAGCGCGTAGGTAAAATGCGCATGCGCGGTGGATAAATCCAGCAAAATAAAACTCGCGGTTCCGAGCACATGCGCCCAGTGTGCTTTGTGAAAATCACCTTGCACATGCGCATAAATTTTTGCGGCGTATGCAGGCACATCGTCCGCTCGGCCCGTGCGCATCGCCAACGAACACCACACGCGCGCAACCTCCGGGGATAGCGGATATTCACTTTTCAACGGCTCGAGAATCCCGTCGGCATCGTTGTACTTGCCAGCGATGATTAATTCCTTTGCCTTCAATAACAATTCATCAAGTTTCATGGTTATATTTAGCAGCTATTGCTTTATTTCCAGCCACTTAATCTTTCCAATTCCAATAATCGGCAATAATAAAGATTGCATTTTAACCATTATTTACTATAATAGGAATCATTCTCATTATTATTTATTCAATATAATGAGACAAGGCAGAAAAATCACCGCATTTATTTGTTAAATGCACACATCAGATTAGAAATAGGAGGCAACATCATGGCAGTCACCACTAGACCTCGTCCCAATCTAGGATCGGGATCGGTCAAATTTATCGATGGTTTTCCTTTTGAAGGGATTGGTTCCGCCGGGTTCACCGACAATGATTTACTGTATATAGGCGATGACTTAGACAATGCCATCACGGGGGGTACAGGGCATGACGAGTTTGAAGGCAGAAACGGTAATGACACGCTGAAAGGTGGGGATGGCAATGATACGCTGAAAGGCGGAGATGGCAATGACGATATCGACGGCCAGGAAGGTACTGATAAATTATTTGGCGGCGCAGGCGACGATATCCTGAGAGCGGGTGGCAGCAAGCCGGTCATCATCACTGTAGAAGGCGGCAGAAGAACACTTGTGCAGGGTGATCTCGACCGGCTCACCGGGGAAAGCGGCAACGATACCTTTGGCTTCTATGGTTATGGAAGGTTTCAAGTCACGGATTTCACGATTGGTGAAGACCGGTTATTTTTCGATTCACAAGCCCTCGGAATCGATTCGGTACCGCAACTGCTTTCTTTTATCACGAATATCACCGATAACGGTGACGCCGGTTTTACCGCTGAATTTCTCAATGGCGCGGCTTCCATTGAGCTGGTTGGCGTCAACGTAAATGCGATTACCGCCGACATGATTGTATTCAATCTGTAAGCTTCATTCTCAATTCTCCTTTAGTTCTTCCTTACTCATAATGGCCAACCCCGGATCTTCCAGGGTTGGCCATTTTCTTTTCTTCTTTAAAGATAAGTTTTATTCAACGATGAAGTTCGTCATCATGCCAGCATTGATATGATCATTGACATGACAGTGATACATCCATCGTCCAAGGACATCGGGTTGCATATCCAGGGTCTTGGTAGCCGCTGGCAATACTTCCGTCACATCCAGGCGATTACCGTTGTGCAACAACGTGGCGCCGTGCCAATGCGGGGAATGCAAATCGACTTCGGTTCCCATACCCAGAATGTACCAGCGCACCCGCTCCCCTTTACGCATGGAATAACCGAGATTATTACCATAAACCAAGCCATTGATGCTATGCATTAAATTACTCTCTTGGAATTCGTCCACACCGGGATCGCAAATTCCGCTGCAGGCGGCAAGATTGGTTGCCAGATGCACGCTGGCATTCTCGTCAAATACGGTAAACAGCGATATAAATTCACGGTTAACATCTCTGGGCACTCCATCCTGGCTTGCAAATTCACGCTTGGCAATAATTATCGGGCCGATCAATCCAGCATTGGTATCAGCCGCTTCATCGACATGACTGTGATAAATCCAGGCAATCGATGAGGGATCATTCGGACCTGGTCCAGCACGTTCAGGTACATCCCACGAATAGGTAAATTCCCCACCCGGCGCGACTACACCGTCCGGTTGATGTTCGTTACTTGCTACATGTGAATGCGGCGCACCTTCATTGGCAGCGGTATAGCGCACCCCATGCGGATGGATACTGGCAGGAAAGCGGGTGTTATTTCTAAAGTGCACGACGATCCGGTCACCGACCGCGGCACGGATGACCGGCCCCAAGATCCCCAGATGCATTTCTTCCGCGCGGCGTGGTTTTAACGCGCGGAATCCTGCGGTATATTCACGGTAAATCGATTTCAGATACCGGCGGCCGATTCCTTGCTCGATAAATACCCGTTGCTCGGCGGCAAATTCCTTGCCTGTCATCGGATTGATAGGAAATGCAGGAGCATAATCCCATTGCACTTCATCTGCCGCTATCCAATATTCCCGAGCTGCCAATACCGGACTGGCAACTAATGCCAGCCAGACGATAACAGCGACCATAGAACCAAATTTTTTCTGCATGACAATAACGTCCTTTTATTAACCATCTTTCACTGCATGTAATCGTTACATTTAGCGCTAGCAGCGATCGCTTATATTCTGCGATCGCACCTGTGATAAGAATGGCTAGCTATAGACAGGGGGTGTCGTGGCTGGCTACGGCTGGCTCCGCGATCGCGGAGCCGGATCTGAAATACCGCGAGTAAATCTCTTTAACACAATTCCCCCTCACAGAAGGGCTAAGACTGCGAGGGAGGAAGTCTGTCCTACAACAACTTACTCTCGTATTCCGCAAGAATTCCGGTCATTATTGACCGCAATGCAACGGCTCTATCTGCATTGCCGTTATTGATCGCGTCTTTCAGGTCGCGAATTGAATTTTCCAGACTGGCGCGTTTCGATGCATTCAAGCGCTGACCGAGATCGGCCAAGAAAACGCCGGTATACAGCGACAATCTTTCCAAGGCCAACATCGCTTGATTCTTATCGGCTGTGAAATTGGCTTCGATTTGATGAATACTTCTTTCTACCTGCCCCAGGATACCTTTGCTGATCTCACTGACGATCTTATCGGCAACGACATTGGACAGTGCACCCGTGAACTGAGCTTTGATCTGATTGCTTCCCGATAGATTATCCTGGGCGATAAAACCTTCCACGATGCGGTAAAAATATTCGCCTTCGATTTGTTTTTCCCTGGCTTCGTCCACGTCGGCGGTTCTATTTTCGATAATACCTTGAACTTCCCGCAGTACACCGATCAGAAAACTCCTGACCAAGGGAACGACGATATTTTCTCTCGCCAGCGCCAATGTTTGCGCATCGCCTGTGTCGGTTTTATCGAATGCTCGTTTACCTTGAATAAAGGCGGCGGTGATTTGATAGTCGAGATCCGGATCGCTACCCGACACAATCGATTGTTTGTCTGAAGAAAGTACTTTGTCTTCCTTATTCGCCGTTTTGGCAATCGCCGAGTAAGCGGTATACGCTCTATCCCATTCGAGCGCAAGTGCATCCGCCGATAAATTGCCGAACTGCTCCTGAACCAGCGTGACACGGTTGTATACAACCAACGCAAACATTTTCTGCAGCGACTTATCGATCACTTGCAAAGCCAAAGGAACCTGATCGCCGGATTTAACTTGTGCAATGGCTGCCGAAACATCTAGATCGATTGTTTGCCCATAGATTTGATCGACCAGTTGTGTCAGTTGTTGCAGATCTGCGCCATATTTTGTTGCGATAGCATCGGCATCGATCGGCACTTGATTCCGCAGACTGTCGATTGCCTGATAATCGGCAAGCGCATTCTCAACGATGGGGGTATGTTGCGCTACTTCATATTGAGCACGATTCAGCGCGTTTTCATACTTTGTCAGAATAGCCGATATGGCATTGCGCGCCAGCTCGGATTTAGGTGCACTGAGTTCATTGCTGGCAGTCATTAAATTTTCCAGCTCTTTTTCCAGGCTGCCACGGTCAGCGGCACCCAAGCGCAATTCGAGATCGGGCAACAGGACTCTGGCAAAATATTTCGCACCCGCCGCTTCGGCCACGGCATGTGGGCGGTCTTTTTCCGTGATAGCACTTGCTTGACCATTCATTTCAGCAACGACGCGGCCAATAAAACCTTTCCCTAACTCGCTGACAATCTCATCGGCAACGACTTTTGATGAGTCCCCTGTCAATTGCGCTTTTATCCTCAGGCTACCAGCAGGGTTTCCTCTAGCCACCAGCGATTCAATAACACGATAGAAAATTTCTCCTTCCTTGAGCTCAATGCTGGTTTCTTCCGGATCCGCGGCTCTATTCGCAATGGCACCGGCAACTTCACGTAATACCGCAATGTAGTAAGCGCGTGCAAGTGACATCCGTATTGCGTAACGGGCGATTTGCACCGTGACAAAGTCTTCTTCCGGATTACTTTTATTTAATGCTGTTCTAATTCTGGAAAAGTGATCGTTCACTTCAACATCGAGTCCTGGATTGCTGCCAGCTTCAAGCGCTTGACGATCAGTTGTCAATATTTGATTTTCTCTGGCCACAGTAGCGGAGATGGCTTGAAATGCAGCCACCGATTCGTCCAGCATGGCTATTAAAGCAACTGATGTTCCGGTTTCAAATTGATCGCGGATAGCGGCGATACGATTCCAGATCGATTGATAAAACACGCGCTGCAACGTCTTGTCGACGACTTGCGCCGCGAGTCTTGGCGCATAATCGTTTTTAATATCGTCAATGGCCGCCAGCACATCGCTGTCCAGACTTAACGAATTGGCAGTATCGATCTCTTGCGTCAGCGTTTGCAAAGCGCCTGCATAAGCATTTGCAATGGCATCACCGTTAATCGACACTTCTCTGCGCAACGTTCCAATTGTCCTGTAAGCAGTGACCGCGGATTCAATGGCCGCAGTATTTGAAGCCGCAACCGCATTATTAATTACAACCATGAAACATAAACTCACGATCAACAACATACTTAGTGAATTTATGAGTCTCCTCAATAAATACATACAAACTCCTCTATAAAATAAAGATTAACGATAATACAAATGATAACTATTATTATTTACAGCTGCAACTAAAAAATATATCGTTTTATTTTTGTGAGCTAAAAATTGGCAATCAAAGTCGCTCTGATCGCAATGGGTGAACCTGGAGCAATGTTAAAATCGTTTTGTGCGGAAGCGAAATATTTCGTATTAAATAAATTTTCTATATTTAACTGACCGCGGAAACTTTTGGTGAATTGCGTAAAAAGCGCTGCATCCACGCGAGTAAAATCAGGCAAAGTAACGCGATTCGTCAATGAAGCAAGCATGCTATCCCGGTGAATCACACCAAATGCTGCGCCGATACTCGGCGTAATATCGTAACGGCTCCACATTGAAAAAGTATGACGCGGAAGCTCCGCTACCGACGCGCCTTTCTTCGCAACGCCTTGGATGTCGCTGGTGATTTCGCCGACTTGATAGGCATACCCCCCCCATCACGCTCCAATTTGAGGTCAACTGTCCGGACAAACTGACTTCAACACCTTCGGTACGTTGCCCTTTGGTCAGAAAAGTTTGTCCGCCGACCACCGAGTTGATGACATTAGTGCGATCCAGCTGATAAACCGCAGCAGTAAACGCTAAATCCGGCCGCATATCCCATTTCACCCCTGTCTCCAGCGTTGTGAATTTTTCCGGTTTTAGTGTTTCAGTCGTGACGTTCAAGGCTGTCAGCTGATCACCGGCACGCGGTACATAGGCCTGACTATACGTTGCATAAAATGAAACAGGAGTGATAGGTTTATAGATCAAACCAAAACGGGGTGCGATCAGATCGTCTCTCGTCTTTAAATGCTCTCTCAAGCCATTTTTCTGCTGGAAATCCACTTCAAACAGGTCATAACGCACCCCCACAATCGCTTGCAGCTGCGGAATGATTTCGATCTGATCCTGAATATAAAGCGAAGTCACGTTGACAACGCTACGGTTCAATGCATCAACATCCCCGTCCCTGCCGCCATTCCTGGTTCTAAAAGTAATGGGAACATGAGTGATCGGATTACTGAAAGAAACCGGCAGGCTTGTCATAGCCAGACTATTATTAAATAAGCCCGTTGCACGCCGGTTATGGGTTTCCTGGCGCCCCACTTCGATACCGGCCATCAGCGTATGCGCAATAGGACCTGTGTTTAAGGAATACAGCAAGTTTGTTTGATTAAAAACATTTTCTCGTTTAGTCGCATTGCTATAAGCCCCCAGCGAAACTTCATTGAGCACATCATCCAATCCGCCGCTGGCAAACACATTCTGATAGAACTTATCATAAGTCGCATAATTCGTGCGATTCTGCAGTGTAACGCCGGTATCGAATTTATGTTCGATCAAAGAATTAAATGCGAGTACATCGACATTCGCATGGCTGCGTCGCGGATCCCCGAAGAATTGCGATCGATCCACATCGACAGGCCGCCCCATGAATGAAGTAATGCCTCGATCTGCGGTGCGATCGTCGTGATATCGTTCCATACCGGCAATAATCTTGGTGCGATGCGTCGGTTTTAGCGTAACCGTCGGGGAGATACCCAGCCTTTCCATGCTGACACCGTCCCGGAAGCTGCCAGCATCCTCGTAAAGCGCATTCAAGCGAACCGCAGCCATATCATTAATCACATACCCGACATCGGCGGTCATTCTTTTCAGATTAAAGGATCCCCCTTGGAAAGAGAATTCATTCGTCGGATTCCAATTCGCCTGCTTGCTGACACGATTAACCACACCACCCGAGCCACCCCGGCCAAAAATCATGCCGTTGGCGCCTTTGAGCACTTCAACGCGCTCAATGTTATAAAGATCTCGGTAATATTCCACATCATCACGGATACCATCGGTAAAAAAATCACCGGTTGAGCGATTACCGCGAAATACCAGCGCATCGCGATTGCCTTCGCCCTGCGAGATACCGACGCCGGGCACATAACGGACCGCATCGCCGATGCTTCGGACCGATTGATCTTTAATCAATTCATTGGTTATCACCGAGATAGCTTGCGGTACATCCCGCAGCAATGTATTGGTTTTTGTCGCCGTACTGGTGCTCACTGCCGCGTAGCGATTGGTATTGCTCGCCGTGACTTGTATTGCTGGCAATGTGGTGACGGCCGGTTCAGGAGAGGCCGAAGGTACTACGACGATGGCAAAACCATCGTCGCGCTGCGCCACTTGCAAACCAGAACCAATAAGCAATTGATCGAGCGCTGCTTTGATCTCAAAATCACCCGTCAAACCATGCGTGACTTTCCCCTGCAATAGCGCAGGATCCAAGGCAAGTTTAATTCCGGCTTGTTGTGAGAATTGCGTGAGTGCGTCGTGCAGATAGCCGGCAGAAATATCGTAGGTCCGCACTGCCGCTGAAGTGTTTATTGATTGTGCAACGCTAGGTTGAGGCAAGAAAACTGCGGCTAGACACACACTGACGAATACTGCACAAAAACAGATGTATCTAGTAAAACCACGAATAGTCATATCAAGAGTGAGTGCAAAATTATTTTTGCAGTGCTTACCCGATTCGAGGGTAAATATTATTATTAAAATGCGGTGAATTGAATAACTAACCCGGATTCACCGGCAAGATTCCACAATCTGCCGGGAAATCCTTATTGCGCCAAAACTATTCTTGGATTTCCCTCAGACCACTGTTTCGCACACGCGAGTTGATTGAGGAGTAAAATTTTGCAGCTGAGATTTCTGCACCAATGTCTGATCCAGAACCTCTTTTGCATGGCACGCGCACAGACCACATTGCTCCGTTACTCCCAAGCTGGCTTTTAAATCCCTCATCCGGCCCGCGCCTTGGTAAACTGCCTCACGCAGCGCGCTTTCCGTTACACCTTTGCAAATACATACATACATTTTAAATACCTTGCGATCTATATTTAAAAAATTCTTGTCTTTAAAATAACGATCTAATGATCATTAATAATGAGAATGATTCTTAATTATACTCATTTCTTTATGAAATGCAAGATATCCAGCAAACCCGCTATCACTGAATATAAAATACCTGATAGTCAGTCCTATCTTGGTTATCAACAAAAATTTGTTGAGTCGGTGCAAGACATATAGCATACTTACTGCGCTTCGATTTTCAGTACGCACTTTCCGCGGAACATCACTCAGATCCTCTAAATTTTCACAGGCAATTTAATGTTTATCAGCGTTCTTGATCTTTTCAAAATAGGTGTAGGCCCCTCCAGTTCGCACACCATGGGTCCCATGGTTGCAGCCAAGGATTTTCGCGGCCGCATTCAGACTTTTGTCACTAGTCATCCAATTCCGGATTTCCTGCAAGTACGCTGTACTTTGCGCGGATCATTGGCGTTTACCGGTAAGGGTCACGCCACCGACCGCGCGGTGACTTTAGGCATGCACAATCACACCCCGCAAGGACTTGCCAAACTAGACGTCAATGAACTATTCCAGAAACTCTGGCAGCAAAATACGCTGCCGATCAACGAATCGGTCACCGTTCATTTCAATCCACCCGAAGACATTATTTTCGATCGTGGCGAGCCGCTGCCGGAGCATCCGAACGGTATGATTTTTCAGTTGCTGGATGGAACCGGCAAGACGCTGCTGACAGAAACTTATTTCTCAATCGGCGGCGGTTTCATCTCTACTTTGTCCGAGATTGGCCAGATCGTCGCGCCAATCAAAATGGAAGCAACCAGTTCGTGCGGTTTTCCTTTCGATTCCGCCAATCAAATGATGAAAATGTCCGCCGACAGCGGCCTATCGATTGCCGCCATGAAACGCAGCAATGAGCTTGAACGCATGAATGAAAAAGCATTGAACGACGGTCTGGACGCCATTTGGGACGCGATGCACACCTGCCTGGAAAAAGGTTTGGTGGCCGAAGGCCGGTTACCCGGCGGACTCAACATCAAACGGCGCGCGCACGCTTTGTATCTGCAATTACAGAATAATCCGCAGAAAGCCAACCTGAACGACTGGCTGTGCGCTTACGCGATGGCGGTCAATGAGGAAAATGCTGCGGGCCATATGGTCGTCACCGCGCCGACCAACGGCGCTGCGGGCGTCATTCCAGCGGTCATTTATTATGCCGTGAAACACGAAGGTGCGACGCAGGAACAAGTACGCGATTTCTTATTGGTGGCCGGTGCGATCGGTGGCTTGATCAAGCATAACAGCTCGATTTCCGGTGCCGAAGTGGGCTGTCAAGGCGAAGTCGGTTCCGCTTCCGCGATGGCGGCGGCCGGTTTATGCGCGATCAAAGGCGGCTCGACGGCACAAATTGAGAATGCGGCGGAGATTGCATTGGAACATCACTTGGGCATGACTTGCGACCCGGTAGGCAGCCTGGTGCAGGTACCCTGTATCGAACGCAACGGCTTCGGCGCGATCAAGGCATACACCGCGTCATCGCTGGCCATACGCGGCGACGGCCAGCATTTTATGTCGCTGGATAATTGCATCGCTGCGATGAAACAAACCGGTCTGGAAATGTCAGTAAAATATAAGGAAACGTCGCTCGGCGGCTTGGCAGTCAGCATCACCGAATGTTAGCATCGGGCAAATTCGCACCGGTCACTTATCCCGGTGCAATTTGCCGATCACTGAACGCACACCGCGCACGACAAAGTAAACAGCAAGTACCACGACAGGAATCGCGATACCGGTCAGCAACTCGACGTTGATATCCTGCCCCGCCGCTTTCAGCGCTTTCAATCCATAGCCCACGATACCCAGCAGATAGTAGCTCAGCACCACCACGGACAAGCCTTCCACCGTTTCTTGCATACGCAGTTGCACGTGCGCGCGATTGTCCATGGATTTCAGCAAATCGCGGATCTGCCCTTCCATCGACAAGTCGACACGCGTACGCAGTAACGCCGAGGCGCGGCCCAAACGGGTCGACAGCGTTTCCAGCTTGGTATGCACCAGCTCGCACGTCCCCATCGCCGACGACAGTCGCTGAATCATGAATTCCTGCAACATCTGCAACCCTTCGATACGCTCCTCGCGCAATTCGGTAATGCGCAACTTGACGATATCGTAATACGCTCTGGAAGCATTGAAGCGGTGGCTGGTGAGCGCCGACAAACGCTCGGTTTCCGCCGCCAGCTGGGTCAATTCATTCAGCAAGCTCTGCTCATCCTCGATGCAGGTCAGTCCGGCACTGTTTGCGGTCAACTCGGCCAGACGCTGATCGGCGCGCGCCAGTTGCGGTATGATCTTGCGCGTCACGGGCAGCGGCAGCATCGCCAGCATGCGGTAAGTCTCGATTTCCAGCAAACGCTGCACCAGCCGTCCGACCTGGCGGCTGCGCAAGTTATCGTCATGAATGAGAATACGGCCGAAATTATCGGCATGAATCTGGTTATCACTCCACACACTCGCCGCGCCGCCCGCCACTTTGGAGCCGATCACCGTTCCGGATGCGAATAAATTCACCAGTTCATGCAAACTGCGTTTAGGGTGCGAGCGATCCTCCAACGCAATATGCGTCGCCACCAGCAATTCACCCGGCAACCGCGCCAACCAATCCTGCGGCACATACCCAATCGCGGGATGCGCAAACGGCATATCAAAAGGCTTGGCGCGATAAAAGGTATACGTTGAATATTCAGTATGCCGTTCCCAGCGCAAACGAAACTCACCGCAATCCGCGCTGAAATCATTTTCGTACGTATTCGGCGGATTGATGCCGTAGCGCAGGCATAGTTCACCCACCAGCTGACGTTCCTGATCGACCCGGTCGCGTTCCGACAGCAAGACCAAATGCGAAAGCTCAAACGGCGGCGCCAGTAACTCATACGCCACCGCGTTCAATTCGGCGTGCAGATCCTGCCGTTCCGCATATTCCGGAATCGCCAGTAATTTTTCTTCGGCAAGCGTGCCTAGTTCAGTGGCAACGGATGACAACGAGGCAGGAGAATCCATAACAATAGCCCGACTAAATATAACGAGCCAGTAGCATACCGAATTTTTATGACCCGCAAATGAATCTTTTGTGGAATGATTGCAGAGGAATGGGTTAAAGCAGCAGAAGCCGCCCACGCACAATAAAAAAGATCAACGTTCAAGGAACGTTGATCGACTAACATTCAGGAAGATACTACGTACTACGCAGCGAGTCTAGCACGGCAATTGTGAAGGTTTTGTGAGAACAAAAATGACGATGGTCTTGATCAATCGCCCGTGATTCCGTGTAAAAATCCTGCGGTATAGTAGAATTCCGCAAGCTCACTCACCGGAAACAACATGCCATCCACCGCGCCTTCAATCCTTGATCGCTATCTGGACAAAGTTATTCAAGACAATAAAACTATTTGTAAGAAATCTCAGAGTTGTTTACAGATAGGTTGATTGAAATAAGCGGTGAGTATTTCATAAGGGGTGGCATTATTCAAACTCTTGTGAGGCTTAACGGTATTGTAGAAATTAATGAAACGGAGAAGCTGAATGTGCCGATCGGCGCAGTCTTTAAAGTGAATCTTGCTGTGCCACATATCCATCAGGGTGCGGATAACCCGCTCAGCTTTACCGTTGGTTTGCGGACGATTGATGCGGGTAAACTTCTGACCGATACCGTGCTGCCTGCAAGCTTTGACGAAAGCGTGGCTGTCAGTTCCTTTAAATTCTTTACCGTTGTCAGAATAAGCATAGTCGATCTGGTAAGGACATTGAGCAACAGTGCTTGTGAGAAAGCAAGCTGCACTATGCTGGGTTTTATCGGGAAG
>NZ_FNOE01000016.1 GCF_900106555.1 Nitrosomonas oligotropha
GTTTTCCTTTTTATTGGTTGATCTGCCCAGATCTTTACCAACAGGTTACACCGCTTTCTCCTCTACTGTCATACACCAGAAAAGATCATAGCTCGTGCTGGCTCCGGTATCTGCTTAGTGCCTTTTTTCCATTTCTTGATAACTTTCTGATTCTCTCCGGTGATTCTTTCGATTTCTTCTATACTCACACCAAATAATAGATCGTTCATTTTTTCAGCCTAAGCGCAAAGATTCAATCATTGCAAAACTCAAATGATTTCTATTCAGATAAAAGAGACACGACAAGCAACGTATTCAGAAGTTGTTATTGCTTGTCGGATTTGAGGATATTCAAGGGAAATTGCTATTTAGAAAGCGTAGTTAATTGATCAAAGCTAATATTTTTCCACCCATTGAGAACTCTATCCAAGAACTCTGCAAACTTATCGGATTTTCTTCTAAGTTTGTTCCTACGATTATTATTTAACATAATACAAATTATAAGCAATTGCCGCCGTCGCAATTACAGGAGGAAATCCGATCTTGTGTCACTTTTAATCGATAAGTTTTTAAACTTCTTTCTGCATGTTCGCAATGTTGCTTAGCAAGCGTTCTACAAAGTAAACGCAGTTCTTCCGGATCAACGCCTGCTTCAAGCAGGCGTTTTTTTTCGGCTGCAACATAGCGATAGTACCGACGTTTGATATTCTTCTTGCGGTGATACCGAATGAACCAATAAAGATTCTGAAGTTTGGAAAAATCAGTCATACAATCTCTCGTTGTGATGAATAGGAAGTTTAGCGGCTATCAAAACAAAATATAAACCTGTAGATCGAAATGGTTTATAGCAAAACTGCTTAGTGATAGCATTAAAGGAATTCAATATCCCTCTATTATTCGAACAAATAAAAATAATTTAAAAAGGACAAAAATGATTTCCGATGATTTGTTACTGCATATTATTAAGACTGCAGAAGTCCAAGCCGAACGGGAAGTTGGTACTAGCTCTAGGAAGAGGAATTTTGCTTCTTCAATCGATGGAGCTCTTGCAGAGCCATTCATTAATTATCTGCTCGAACCTTACGAAAATGGTTATTGGGAACTTAAAGCTGAGTGGAATAGCATATCTCCTATCTCTGAATATCTCCTCAACAAGCTGAAAACACTAGAAGATTTAGGATTGGACGGAAAGAATCTGCCCAGCTTATATTTAACAGGTAAATTTCTCTCTGATGAAAAGCGAAATGAACTTCTTGAAGTAACCCATCGCGTCAGCGCGATAAACGCGCTATTTAAGGCTGCTTGGAACTCCGAGCACAGCGTGATTGATAAAAATGCTGATAATAACCTCAAGTGGATCTCAAATATCGATCTTGAGAATCTGCGAACAACATTCACGAACGCATACACTGCCTTTTCCCAACATATTTATTTAGATAATTTCAATCCTTATTGGGATACAACAACACTATCGCAGACAAAGGAAGGCGCACTGATTTTATTAGAAGGCCCAATAAATAGAAATTTACTCAGCATAGTCGCTATGGGATATTCAGAATTATCCAATCTACGAAATTTTTATAGGACACTAGGCGTAATAAAGAATGATACTTTGCAGCGAATTTTTGCACCCGATGAAGCTCTATTTAAACCATATTTTACGCTTGCATCTTGCGTTCTACAAAACCTCATTCGCGATAGTAAAATTTCTCACGATTTAATTCCAGCATTAGCTTATTACGAAGAAGAGGATTTCCAGCACTGCATCAGTTCATTAGGTTTAATTGCCGAAGGCTACATTCAACGCGTCTATACAACGTTACTGCGCGAGCCATTACCTGGCAATCATACGCTCGGACAAATTTTTGAGCGACTTAGTCATCGGATTGAAAATTGTATTCCGCTCCCAAAAATCGCGCTCAAGGACGTTGATTGTGCATACGAACTCATCAAAAATCTGCAAACAACACCTGATTCCACCGCTCTTGCACCAGTGTTACGGGAATTAGTTCAGATTATCATAAGCGACAGACAATACTTTAACAAACGAATCGATGAATTATCGAAGCCGGTTAACAGGCCAACAGTTTTTCCTAAGAAAGTCCACGACGCGCTCAACGAATTGCTGAAATGGAGAAATGCAGCATCGCACAATAGCAGAGTTCCGCTCGGAGCATATGAAGCAGATCGGACACTGTTTTGCCTAATAATTTTGATTAATTGGTGGCAAAAGCAACTCACTACGCTAGATTGGACTAAATCGCGAGACGAAATAATTAACATACTTATGACTGCAACACACGCGTAATTGTGGTGACAGAACATAAGAAAATCAGGAGCAAGTTAATCCATGCCAGGGATCGGGCAGCATGCCCCTTGCGGGTCATACCCTTCGCGCCGGTCGGCGGCGCGACCCTTGGACTCTCAGCGGTTTAAAGTTGCGGGGGTATTGTTCGGCAAAGGGGAACGTCTGCTTTTACGCTGATTGCGGGTCATCCGTGATTAGTTTTCTGTTTTGTATCTGAATATCGCCGCTGACACACTTCCAGAAGTTTGAATGCTTGTTTGCCTCAACCAGTCCGGCTGATCGGTGCGAAAGTTGGCCGGTCGGTTCAAAGTATTCAGTCACCTTGATATTGAGCACTTTTTCATACTTCCGGACAGTGCGCTTTGAATGCACGATGTACAGGAAGCGCCAGCCGTAATAGTGACCGGTGAACAGCATTCCCAGTGCTGAGTTCAGTACATCGATATCCCCGGAATAATTGAAAATCGCGGTTTGTGCGATTTCTAGTAATTCGTCAGGTTTTTTCATGGCACTATTAATTTTCAGATGTTTTGAGGCCATATTCTTCAAGTTCAGCATTAATGTCATCAAGTAGAAGCTGTGTTCTTTCGGTTTCTTCCAGAGACATGCCGCCAAGTTGTAAGGCCAAGTTATAATCTGATCGTAATGTCATAAGTTCGTTGAATCTTTTCTGCGATAGTTCCATTTTTTAATCTCCTTCACATTTTCTTAGGTGAAATCCAGCCATAATTGATGGCTGCGTTACAGGTATCCGGAACAATATTCAAACGTTGCGCACTGTGGCCGTAGCAGATGCAGTTTGCTTTGCTGGAAATACAGGCGGCGACTTGTCCCCAGTCGATGGATTCGGATAGCATGGAAAGCGATTGTTTGACCGGTGCGTTGTCGGTGGCAGGTTGCGCTATCGGTATGATGGCCGGTGGCGGTGTATCGCTCCCCTGCTTCGCAGTTTGTTCGGTTTTTAGTTCTTCCTGCTTGGCCAAGTTCGAGCCAACCGGATTTTCCAGCCGTTCGTTGATGCGGCCATAGGTAAACATGGCCATTGCTGGCACTGCGAATACCAGGAAGATCGCGGCATAGATCATTTTCGGAATCGCGCGCTTCGGTTTTTCTATGTGCAGACTCGCTGAGTAATACAGCGGAAACGCTTCCTTGACGAGCCGGTACGGTTTTTTGACTGCGTTGTTCAGGTTGGTTTTGACCTTCGGACTTTGGCAGTATTCCGACCATTCATAGCTTTTCGAGCCTGACCATTCATAGCGCAGGTGAATATGCCGATCGGCGTTTTCCAGGACGTGCGGATGCACGAATTTTGGTGATTGTGTGATAACCAGGAAATCCAGCCCGTGCTTACGGTGCTGGCTCAGGTATTTGATATGCTCCGGAGGGTCTCTGAGATCGAGGGCCGGCCAGGGATACATGGCTTCATCGACCACAATGAGAGATCCTTCCAGTATGGTGTTTAATGTGGATTTACCTTCTGGTTCTTCCGGGTCCAGGTATGTACGCTCGTGCCAGCGATTCAGCTGCTTGTCCGATAGTTTGATGTGCGGTAGTTTCAAATCCGGAATGCGGTTCACGTATACCACCCGGCCGGATTCCACCGCGGGTTTGATGATCGACCACACCGCATGATTGGTTTTGCCGCAGCCGGGTGTTGCGGTTAATAGCGTGATGGTCATTTCGGTATGACTCCCAGCTTAGGCAGCAAGAGAAAGGTCAGACGGAAGGTAATGGCACCGGCGATGATGCCGATTGCCTGACCGAATCCAGCCAGGCCGATGATTTGAAGCGCAAAGGTTGGTACGTTGTTATAGTAGCCTTGGGCCATCGTAAAAAGCTGGGCAAGAACAACGCCAACAGCGCCATAGGAGATCAGACCAATTCCTAAACCCATGAGCGCGCGAACAGCAAGATAACCGACACCGGCAGATAGAAATGCGCCTAGCGGAATTAAGATGTTAAACATGGTTTTTTACGTGGCGTTGCCGCCGCGTACCCCCGCAATGATGTAAATGCCGATTAAAGTAGAGAGTAAAAGGACAAAAGGCTGAATCATGAGCGCCGTATCGCATACCGGTTGCGTGGGTATGTGCAAGGTCATCTTAGATATAGGCACATCGATATTAGGCGGACATGATCCGGAGCCCCAGCTGGTAGAACCGAATGTATTCGGCACGTTGTAAGTGGGAAGTGTGGCTTCCGGGACGGTATCGAACGAGATAGTAAAACCGGACGGTTGTTTCGTGTCCGGCTGGTTGGTGTAACTGGTGGCAGTGGTGGTGCTGATTTGCGTATTGCTGTTGTCGTAGTTTATGGTTGTTTTTGTTTCTTTGATGATGACGCGGCCAGGATTATCAGTAGTTCCAGCGTCTACCGCTTCAATCTCCGTTGTCGTGTCTTGACGGCCTGTGATATTGCCGCTGCTGTCTTTGGTTGGAACGGAATCAAGGCCGAGTTGCTTTTTCTGATCCGGCGTGAGCGTTGGTACTGAGTCAGTTGGCAACGGCTCATCGGCTTCGATTAAATGAGGCGTAACGCGGTCGTCGTTAAGCTTTGGTGCTGCATTGTCCCAATCGGTAGAGGTAACCGGAACAGGATCACCTGTAGGAGCAGGTTCCCATTTAGTGTTGCGGTACATGTCAGCATAACCATTGACGAAACCATCTGATTTTTGCGACATCTTGAATTTATAGCCATAGCCGCCTTCTACCACGGCATCGCCATCACATAGACGGTTAGGAGAGTTACAGGCGTAATAATTGGCTTTACACTGGTTAATAGTGCCCTGCATCGATGATGAATGAGAACAAAACCATAAATCAGTATCAGGATTCGGTAATGTTTCAACTGGAGTTGTGAACCAAGCACCTGCTTGATTGCATATAGTCGTAAGTTCGCAAACCAGACTAGCAGCGGTTAAAGTCAAACCGACTGGACCGGCTTTCTTTGCTAGACCAACCATGGCCGAACCCAAACGAGCGGTATTCACATTGGCGGTTTTAACAATGTCCATTGCTGTAATGCCCTTGGATGTTTGCACCAATGCGGTAGATGTTGTCGTTATGCCTTTGGGTGCGCTGGTAAGGGACAATCTTGAGGAAGTACCATCAGCATTGGTAAATGCTTTGGAGTAAATACCATCAGCGCCTTTAATCCATCCGGCCAGGTCGACGGCGCCGACAGGTGCAGCCTGTGAGAAGCACAGCGAAGGATACAGAAAGCAGAGAAAAGCAATTAAGCGGTGAAGATGAGCCATAAAGCCCCCAAGAAGGCCAGCATGTAGCCTAAGTCGTATATCCAGAGATCCATTATTGAAACGCCTTGATGATTGCCCGGATGCCAAAGCCGACCGCCAGGATTCCGGCCAGTTGCCAATAAAAGGCGGTTTGATCCAGCAAAGAGACATCACAGGGAATTTGAGAAGGAATCAGCACGCTGGCATAGGTAGCCGCTGAAAATATGTCAGTTGCTACGATATCGACTTGCGCGGCTGACGGTGTGCACTGCAGGGAATAATTGCCTGATACGGGCGGACATGCAGCGGCAACACTTTCATGCAACCGCTGCACGGTATCAAGACATTTTCCTTGATACAGGTAGGCCATGTTAGAGGGCTCTTTGTATCCACTTCCAGACTTTGATGCCGACCATCACAATGATGACGGCAGCGCCTACGGTGGCAACGTCAGTTGCAGCCGTGGTGATGGCGGTGGTTACGTCAGCAGGGACGGCGGCAAAGCTGATAGCTGGAAGCATTAAAAAGCAGAACGTCAATGCATAGGCCAGTGAGCCGCGCGGATTGAAGGAGCGGCGCATAATGTCGCCCTTCCCTATGTATTCGCCTTCGATTGCTGGCGAAAAGAAAGATTTGATATTGCGACCGATAGCCGTCACGGCATCTACAGATTTACGATACAGGTTTTTGATTGTTTGAAACATGGTTAAAGCTCCTTTGATTAATCGGTGCGGGATTGCACCCCATACGCGCCGGATTGAGCGCGTATAGGCTGAAATCACTCCCCTACTGCTTTTAAATGTGATTCGTGTTGATCTTCCAGGCTGTACCAGTCAGGCATTTGCAATGGTTTCATTTCTACGATCCGGACTTTCACGGGAAAGGATTCGACGTTGCGGGGTTCGGTGATATCGATGCCGTAATCACGTAAAACTTTTGCATGACGATAAAAGGTGCCGTTCGGTAAAAGCTGCCGCAAATCCTGGCCAGCCATCCAGGCGGCTGCATGTATCCTGCTACGTGGCGGAATCGCGTCTAAAATGTCGGGTTCATCGGTTCGATCAACTGCGTTGAAAATTTCCGTTTGTTCGTGAAAGACTTTGACGAGCTTTTCATCGGTGATATTTTTGATATCAACCATGTCAAGATCGTTTAGCAACCTACGTTTCAATTCAATTTCCACTCTGACGACTCCTTGTTCTTTGCACCATTGATAGGCCGGATCATCTTCGGTGCAGCCGTGTTTCAACATTTCTATGTGTTTAATGTAGGCTTTGAGCATGTGACGGGTGTTTGACCACCAGACTGACTCATCCCCTGCCCGGCCTTTTTTCATGCGGGAAACAGATCGGCTTGCAAGCCATCGAATGAGGGCTCTGGCTTGAGATTCCGAACCCGTTGCAAAGTTAGCGGTAAGGTCGATACGCGATACTCGCGCGCCTGGTGTGTCGCTTTGGCCAATTGCATGCCCAGTTTTTCCGGCATGGAAAGCTGGTAGGCTTCGAGATAGCAGAACTCGATTACATTTTTCAAGCGTCCATGTCCATCCTGAGTTGAAAAGGTTGTCTTTGCGACAAAACCGGCCCACGTTTCCACTGAGTGATATATGACGACCGTCGGACTTGATAGCAAGCCCTGTTTCGTAGCTTCCAGGAAACCGCGCGGCGCGAACTCTTTCAAAACGAGCATTCCCCTCTGGGTCATAGTCAACGTTGATTCCGCCTGTGTAGATTGGGAACGGTTCCGCGTTTGTATGTAGTTGAGAAATGGTGATCCAATCGATAAAGATTTCATTTTCCATACTCGCAAAGACAACTATAAAATTGATCACAGATTGCTAAAAATTCCCAAAATGGGAATGAACGGCGTAGTGTTACTAGCCGTTGGAAACTGACTTGACCGGAGGAACCGAAGTTGTGCCGGTAACAATTTGTGAAATTTTGCCGCGATAGAGGGTTGGTTCAAGAATCAGATCGATGGTGCAGGGATATTTGAAGTTGGCGAATTGCTCAAGGCATTTTGGATCGAAAGGCATTTCACCTGGTTCAAAGCCGTAGCCTTTGACGGTCACTTTTTTATTGCTGAAGTTTTCAATGGGAACCATTGCGAATAGTGTTCCCATATCAAAATCACTACCGGTTTTTTCTGATGTTCCTGCTACGTCTTTTAGTCCCAGTACGTGTACTTTCATTTTTTATTACTCCATTGAAAATTAAAGATATAGGTTCAGTGTTTCGCTCTTCGTGACCTCATCGCTCAACACTGAACCCTTGCTACAGTTGCTCGTTTGCTTCGGTTAAAAATAAATCGACGTCAAATAAGACGGGAAAGGAAACGCTTCACGCTCAGTCATTTCCAGATGATCACTATCTGAAAGGATCGCTTCGGGGTGGTAGTTGCGCCAGCAGTCGCCTAATTCAGGGAATTTGCCGTTATCGGTGGCCTGTAGTATTGCCAAGTGATATGAATTCATTAATACCCCCGTTTGACTTAAGGAAACTTGAACTATATGATTGGCGAATCGACATACAGCATCAAATATGAAGCTATGTTAGAGCATCAAATATGATGCTGTCAATAGGAGATAGGCTATGAAAATGAAAAACTACATAGAAGAAGCAGAAAAGAAAGCCGGAATGCAATTAGAATTAGCAAAATTGCTAAATATATCAAGCAGTAATATAAGATCTATAAAAGCTGGGAAAAGAGGTTTACCAGTAGAGGCTTGCATTATTCTTGCGGATTATATTGGAGCCGATCGACTTGAAGTAATTGCTGCAAGCAATCTAGTAACAGAAAAAGACGAGGGAAAAAGGAAGATTTTGGAAAGCTGTTTTCAGAAGGTAGCGAGTATTACTGCAGCAGCGGTTATCAGTTCCATATTGACATTGACACCACAACAGACTGTTAAAGCAGAGAATTTAAATTCTCAATTTACAAAAATACAAATTATTGGCAATAGAATGATATTTTTTGCAGAATGATTTTGTATCACTATCAGAGCTTTTGACATGTAAAATGAAGAAACAATTTAATCAATCAGGCACTGCATAATTGGTAAGCTTTAAATTCTCGCTTCAAGTATTTCGAAAGTACAATGTCAATTTCGCTTTTGATCGACACAGGCGATTGCATGATTCATGGTTAATAACTCACTGAAGATTATCACTTATAATATTCACAAAGGATTCAGCGCTACCAATTTGCGTTTCATTTTGCATGAAATCAAGTATTCATTACGCCATATCAACGCAGATATAGTTTTTCTGCAGGAAATCCATGGTGAACGTGCTATATCGAATAATCGATTTGCTGACTGGCCCAATAACCAGCAATTTGAATTTCTGGCTGATCAAGTCTGGCATCATTATGCTTATGGTAAAAATGCTATTTATAAGTCAGGTCATCACGGCAATGCGATTTTGAGTAAATATCCCTTTGTTGAATGGGAAAATATTAATGTTTCGTTATTTAAGTCAGCCAGCCGGAGTTTGTTACACGGGATTATTCGAATTCCCGGAAATGATCAAAGAATTCATGTCATCTGTGTGCACTTGGGATTATTTGAACAAGAGAGAGAGCGTCAACTCTCAACACTGGTAAAACGTATTAATTCACATATTTCAGCAAACGAGCCGCTGATTATTGCCGGTGACTTTAATGACTGGCGCGGCCGTGCCGAGCATTACTTGCATCACGGTTTAGGTGTACAAGAAGCATTTAAAATCACTCATGGTGCTTATGCGCGAACATTCCCTTCTTGGTTGCCCGTGTTATCCATGGATCGAATTTATTATCGTGATTTGAATATTGTCAGCTGCAACTACCTTAAAGGGAAACCGTGGCACCATTTATCCGATCATATCCCACTGCTTGCAGAGTTTCGATTAATTTAAGCTCTAAGCTTCCTGATATAAAAGGATAAAATAGTGAGAAAATCTTGTAACTCAGTGTTTAATAACAGATTCTGTGATGTTCTCTTCGGTATTTGACTGTAAAACGGGCTGTGCAATTGGTGCAGGAAATAGCTCTGGTTTATGCTCCAGCGCGATATCAAGCACTTGATCAATCCATTTAACGGGATGAATGGTCAGTTGACTTATTATGTTAGCTGGAATTTCGGTCAAATCCTTCACATTCTTTTCCGGAATAATGACAGATTTAATACCCCCGCGATGTGCCGCCAATAATTTTTCTTTCAAACCGCCGATGGGTAGCACCTCACCTCTGAGGGTAATTTCTCCGGTCATGGCGACATCAGCTTTAACAGCAATATTTGTAAGAACTGATACCATTGCGACACATATGCCAATCCCAGCACTCGGGCCATCCTTGGGTGTTGCTCCCTCAGGAAGATGGATGTGAATATCATTCTTTTGGTAAAAATCTTCCGTAATTCCTAGCAGCTGGGAACGGCTTCGAACCACCGAAAGTGCTGCCTGAATGGATTCTTGCATTACTTCACCAAGTTGCCCGGTTGTAATAGTTTTTCCTTTTCCTGCCAGAACCACTGCTTCAATAGTGAGTAATTCACCGCCAACTTCGGTCCATGCCAAGCCAGTTACCTGCCCAACTTGATTTTTTTCTTCTGCTACGCCATAAGTAAAGCGTCTTACGCCTAAGTATTTGTCAAGATTACGAGAAGTAACGGTAATTTTGTTTTTACCTTTTTTGAGCAACATTGCTTTCACAGCTTTCCGGCAAATTTTTGAAATTTCCCGTTCCATTGCTCGCACGCCCGCTTCTCTCGTGTAGTAACGCGCAATATCCCGTAACGCAGATTCGGAAACAGTCAGTTCATTTTCCTCAAGACCATTATTCTGCATTTGTTTTGTTAATAAATAGCGTGTCGATATATTTAGCTTCTCGTCTTCTGTATACCCCGATAACTGAATGACCTCCATGCGATCAAGCAGCGCTGGCGGAATATTTAGTGTATTTGCAGTGGCTACAAACATTACATCCGACAAGTCGTACTCCACTTCGATATAGTGATCGACAAACGTACTATTTTGTTCAGGATCAAGTACCTCTAGTAGAGCAGACGCTGGATCTCCACGGAAATCCATACCCATCTTATCGACTTCATCAAGCAGGAATAATGGATTCTTGACACCTACCTTGCTCATATTGTGCAAGATCTTACCCGGCATAGATCCAATATAGGTTTTTCTGTGACCCCGAATCTCAGCTTCATCGCGCACACCGCCTAATGACATGCGTACAAATTTTCGGTTTGTGGCATGCGCGATTGATTGCCCTAATGAAGTTTTACCAACACCAGGAGGGCCAACCAAGCAAAGAATCGGTGCTTTCAATTTACTGACACGTTGCTGAACCGCAAGATATTCAACGATACGTTCTTTTACTTTTTCCAAACCATAATGATCTTTTTCCAGTCTTGCTTCTGCTGCTTTGAGATCCTGGTTGATTTTACTTTTCTTTTTCCAAGGTAAAGTTACCAGTGCATCAATATAATTACGTACTACTGTCGCTTCTGCAGACATTGGGGACATCAAGCGTAGTTTTTTTAGTTCCGATTCAGCTTTGGCAAGCACTTCTTTCGGCATTTGAGCAGACTTGATTTTTTTCTCAATTTCATCGATATCTGCACCATCTTCACCCTCACCCAATTCTTTTTGAATAGCTTTTACTTGCTCATTGAGATAGTAGTCACGCTGACTTTTTTCCATCTGGCGTTTTACTCTACCGCGAATACGTTTTTCAACTTGTAAAATATCTAATTCAGTTTCTAGTAGCCCTAATAAGTGCTCCAGGCGTTTAGAAACCTCAAAAATTTCAAGCACTTCCTGTTTCTGCTCAAGTTTTAACGGCAAGTAGGCAGCAATCGTATCAGCAAGGCGGCCGGCATCGTCAATGCCTCCTAACGAGGTAATGATCTCCGGTGGGATTTTTTTATTGAGTTTTACATATTGATCAAATTGAGTCAAAATGGCGCGGCGCATCGCTTCTACTTCTGGATTTTCCGTAGTATCGGATTGAACTTGCACTGCTTTGCCAGAATAATGAGTTTCAGAATCAACTAACTCCTGAATACGAGCCCGATGATTACCTTCTACTAGAACCTTGACGGTGCCGTCAGGTAATTTCAGCATTTGTAACAAGCTAGCAATACTGCATACATCGTAAAGATCTTCAGGAGCGGGGTCATCCTTTGACGCTACTTTTTGGGCAACCAGCAGAATATTCTTATTTGACTCCATAGCCAGTTCCAGCGCTTTGATGGATTTCTGTCTACCGACAAATAATGGAATAACCATGTGCGGAAAAACAACTACGTCTCGCAAAGGCAGTAACGGTAGTATCAATTGTTCAGAATCTTCAATCAAAGAAGTCATATCCACTCATTTAATAAATTCATAACTGATTAATAAAATATGTGCACAAACCAGAATTACAAGATGGATATCAAAAATACCAGCACATGCTAGCTATCTGTAAATACTTCATATAATGATATGTATAGTTTTCTACAGATAGCACTACCAATCAAGTCTTCTCAATTACTTGGAACGCTTAGCAACTTTCGGTTGATCCGAGTAGATTAAAATTGGCTTGATATCATCATTGGTCGAGTTATAGTCAATGACTACTTTTGTTACATTCTCGAGCGACGGAAGATCGTACATAATATCCAGTAATATTTCTTCGAGAATTGACCGCAAGCCACGCGCACCTGTTTTACGTGTCAAGGCTCTCTTAGCGATAGCTTTAAGTGCTGGCTCCCGGAACTCCAAGTCAACGCCCCCTTCCATATTGAACATTTTCCAATATTGTTTAACGAGTGCATTTTTCGGTTCTGTTAAAATTTGAATTAATGCCGCTTCGTTGAGTTCTTCCAGTGTGGCAACGACTGGTAAGCGCCCAACAAACTCTGGAATCAAACCAAATTTCACTAAATCTTCAGGCTCTACTTGTTGCAGTACCTTATTCATATCTTTGCGTGAATGGCTTTTTACATCAACGCCAAAACCAATTCCACCTTTTTCGGTACGTGCCCTGATCACTTTATCGAGGCCGTCAAATGCGCCACCACAAATGAATAGAATATTAGTCGTATCGACTTGAATAAATTCTTGATTAGGATGCTTCCGTCCACCTTGAGGAGGAACCATCGCAATGGTGCCTTCAATTAATTTCAATAGCGCCTGTTGCACGCCTTCACCAGAGACATCACGCGTAATTGACGGATTATCTGATTTACGTGAAATTTTATCGATTTCATCAATGTAAACGATGCCACGCTGCGCTTTTTCGGCATCATAATTACATTTTTGCAGTAATTTCTGGATAATATTTTCTACATCTTCACCTACATAACCTGCTTCGGTCAAAGCTGTAGCATCCGCCATAATGAAAGGGACATCCAAGAGCCGTGCTAAGGTTTGTGCCAGTAATGTTTTACCTGAACCTGTCGGACCGACAAGCAGAATGTTGCTTTTTGATAGTTCAATATCATCAGTTTCATCTGATTTTGTTACATTTCTCAATCGCTTATAGTGATTATAAACTGCCACTGAAAGAATTTTCTTCGCGGACTCCTGTCCGATTACATATTGATCCAGTATCTGACAGATCTCACGAGGCACCGGCAAGTTCGATTTGACTAACTTGGTTGCCTCATCACCTTGCATTTCTTCGCGAATGATGTCATTGCATAAATCAATACATTCATCGCAAATAAAGACCGAAGGGCCTGCAATCAGTTTTCTTACTTCATGCTGACTCTTGCCACAAAAAGAACAATAAAGAAGTTTCTCGCTACTAGCTTTATCTGGCATATTTTTATCCCACCGTAATCGAGTTTAGTAACCGTGTTTAAATAAATTTTGCACAAGCATTCTTTAACTTGCGCTTACATCTCTTTGTGCCAATACTGCATCTACCAATCCATAATTCACAGATTCTGTAGCACTCATAAAATTATCACGATCTGTATCTTTTTCGACATCGGAGACCGGGCGTCCGGTGTGTTTTGCCATGATCTCATTTAACCGAGCTTTAAGATATAATATCTCACGTGCATGTATCTCGATATCCGAAGCCTGCCCCTGAAAACCTCCAAGCGGTTGATGAATCATGACGCGTGAGTTCGGTAAACAATAACGCTTACCTTTCGCGCCAGCGGTTAAAAGTAGTGCTCCCATACTTGCTGCTTGACCAATGCATAAAGTACTGACATCCGGCTTTATATATTGCATTGTGTCATAAATGGCCAAACCGGCGGATACCATTCCGCCCGGAGAGTTAATATAAAAATGAATATCTTTCTCTGAGTTTTCAGATTCAAGAAACAAAAATTGTGCAACTACCAGATTTGCACTGGCTTCGGTGACAGGACCCACCAGGAATACGACCCTTTCCTTTAATAAGCGCGAGTAAATATCATAAGCACGCTCACCACGTCCGCTGGTTTCTATCACCATGGGAATCAATCCCAGGTTCTTTGGTTCCAGATCATGCATGTTATCAAAAATTTGCTTCATTTCAGGATATCCCCATCAGCTCGTCGAAAGTTACAGTTTTGTTGATTAATTTTATTTTTCCGAGCGCCCAATCTACTACATTTTCTTCCAAAGCTAATGATTCAGCTTCTTGCAATCGTTCTGAAGAAGCATAATGCCATTTAACAACTTGTTCTGGATTTTCATAACTTTGTGCTGCATCTTCTATAATTCTGCGAACCTGTTCGGGAGTCGCTTTCAGTGCATGCACTTTTACAAGTTCAGCTAGAATCAATCCTAGTTTTACGCGATATTCCGCTTTTTCTTTAAAAAGATCTGATGACAGCGATATTTCCTTAGCTTTCATACCACGTGCTTCCAAGTCGCTTTTTGCGTTTTGCAATAATCTTTCTTTTTCTTGATTAATCAAAATACTTGGTGCATCGATTTGCGTTGTGCTCAATAACGCCTGCATAATTTGTTCTTTCAGTTTTGACCTGGCTCGCTTAGAAACTTCACGTTCGAGATCTTTTTGTATTCCCTCGCGCAGCTTTTGGAGATCTCCATCGGGGATACCTAACGATTTGGCAAATTCGGTATCGACAGCCGGCAATACTGGTTCCGCTAATTCATTCAATGTAACTTCAAAAGTAACGGTTTTTCCAGCAATTTCTTTACCATGATAGTCTTCAGGAAAAACTACATCAAATGATTTACTGCTGCCGACTTGCATATCAATCAGTGCGGCTTCAAAATCCTTTAGAAATTTTCCATCGCCCAGAATCAAGTACACATCGTTAGACTTACCGCCTGCAAAATCATTTCCATCGATGGTGCCGTGATAATCTATCTTAACCCGATCACCTTTTTTTGCAGGACGATTGACCGGTTGATATGTCACACGCTGCTTACAAATCATATCAAGCGTCTTATCAATATCCGTTTCACCAACTTTCACAGTGGGTTGCTCAATACTTTGATTACTTAAATCACCTAATACGATCTCGGGGTACACTTCAAATGTTGCGCTTACGGTATAAAGTGCGTCGTTACCATCAGTCGCTTTTGCTTCAAAGCGCGGATAACCGGCCACTTGCAAGTTCTGCTGCTGAACAGTGTCTTTGAACTCTTTATGGACCGCATCGTTCAATACATCTTGCTGAACCTGCACGCCATACATTTGAGTAATTATTTTCAATGGGACTTTTCCAGGGCGAAAACCATGCAATTTGGCTGTTCTCGCCAGCCGCTGCAAGCGGTTATCAATTTCACTCTGTAATTTCTCCAGAGAAATTGTGATATCAAAACGACGTTCTAGTGCACCGAGGTTTTCTACATTTGATCCCATTCAAGTTCCCGACTGATTAAATATTTTTTAATATATTGCAATAACATCCGGTTATTTCTTGATATACCGGACAACCGGATAAAAAGATTGCTGCTAAAGATAATTTGGTGCGAAAGGGGGGACTCGAACCCCCACACCTTTCGGCGTCAGAACCTAAATCTGGTGCGTCTACCAATTCCGCCACTTTCGCAAGTCAATTTATTGTAACGATTATACCTTTTAATCCCGCTGATCGCAGCCAGATCATTCAATTACTGTATTAATTAGCAAGCGATAGTTTGCCCGCTAATACCTTTGCTATCCGACCCCATCAAATACAGATAGGTTGCCATTAAATCTTCCGGGCGGCGCATCGTTTGTTTGACTTCGCCAGGATGCGTCATAATCCGTTGAGGTGAATTCACAATTCCGGGCACGATAGAATTCATGCGTAAATTAGGCAATGTCTCCCATTCATCGGCCTGTATCTTCATCAAAGCGTGAATCCCTGCGTTGGCTACGGCAAAACCACCCCAATATGCTGAAGGATTCAGCCCGTGCGAATTGGTCGTCATGATCACACTCGCATCCGGTGAAGCTTTCAATAATGGCAAGCACGCTTTCGTGACAGCAAAACGCGCAATCAGATTTACCTGTAGCAACGAACGAAACTGCGCAACTGATTGATGTTCCAATGGACTTAAACCGGGTAGCAAAGCCGCGTTGTGCAAAATTCCATCCAACCGGCCGAGTTGCTCCACAATCGCTTGCGCCAGTGTGGCAAAATCTTTGTCCTCGGCTTTTTCGAGATCAAGCGGATAAATAAGCGCTTGCGCTTTACCAAGTGCTTCAATCTCATCATAAACTGCTTCCAGCTTTTTAACTTTACGCCCATGCAAAATCACGGTAGCGCCATGATTTGCATACGCCAAAGCTGCCGCACGCCCCAACCCCTGTCCCGCGCCTGTCACCAGAATAACGCGATTAAGCAATAAATTTGCAGACGGTGAGTAGTTTTCTATTTTATCCATACCGTAGAATTTATCACGACAATATATTTTCTGATAAAAATATAACGCCTGATAAGTATCTCTATTCCTCCAATCGAAATTCCATTTGCATAAAAAAACAGACTCCAAAAAATATTGGAGTCTGTTTAAGTATCAAAACTCTAGGTTGCGCTGGAATAGCAACGGTTACATATCCATGCCACCCATACCGCCCATACCGCCCATGCCACCCATACCACCACCGGCTGGTGCTTCCTCCTTCGGCAATTCAGCGACCATAGCGTCGGTGGTCAGCATCAGACTGGCGACA
The DNA here is from genome assembly GCF_900106555.1 of Nitrosomonas oligotropha. Classification (GTDB taxonomy): domain Bacteria; phylum Pseudomonadota; class Gammaproteobacteria; order Burkholderiales; family Nitrosomonadaceae; genus Nitrosomonas; species Nitrosomonas oligotropha_A. The sequence goes on from NZ_FNOE01000016.1 coordinate 16,638, forward strand.
GAAGCTGCATTTTGTAATGCAGAACGGGTTACCTTGGTAGGATCCAGAACACCCATTGCAACTAAGTCACCATACTCACTGGTTGCAGCATTGTATCCAAAATTACCTTGGCCTTCCGCGACTTTATTGACTACAACTGATGGCTCATCACCGCAGTTAGTGACAATCTGGCGCAATGGTTCTTCAAGAGCACGCAATACAATCTTAATACCGGCGTCCTGGTCATGATTGTCGCCTTTAGTTTTCTTGACAATCGGGATCGTACGCAGCAGCGCTACGCCACCGCCCGGTATTACACCTTCCTCAACCGCTGCACGTGTTGCATGCAATGCATCTTCAACGCGCGCTTTTTTCTCTTTCATTTCAACTTCGGTTGCGGCGCCGACCTTGATCAATGCAACACCGCCCGCCAATTTAGCGACACGCTCTTGCAATTTTTCTTTATCGTAATCGCTAGTTGCTTCTTCAATTTGCGTACGAATCTGTTTCACACGTGCTTCAATAGCTTTGGCATCACCCGCGCCATCAATGATGGTGGTATTTTCTTTGCCGACTTCGATACGTTTTGCTTGTCCTAAGTCATTGAGCGTTGCTTTTTCAAGCGTCAGACCCACTTCTTCCGCAATCACGGTACCGCCGGTCAAGATGGCGATATCTTCCAGCATGGCTTTACGGCGATCACCGAAACCAGGCGCTTTGACCGCGCAGGTTTTCAGAATGCCGCGAATGTTGTTGACCACGAGTGTAGCCAGCGCTTCACCATCGACATCTTCAGCAATAATTAACAAAGGCTTACCTGCTTTTGCGACTTGCTCCAATACCGGCAATAAATCGCGAATGTTGGAGATTTTTTTGTCGTGCAGTAAAACAAATGGATTATCGAGCAATGCAATTTGTTTTTCCGCACTGCTGACAAAATAAGGCGATAAATAACCGCGATCAAATTGCATACCTTCCACGACTTCAAGCTCATTTTGCAATCCGGAGCCATCTTCTACCGTGATCACACCTTCTTTACCGACTTTGTCCATTGCATCGGCGATGATTTTGCCGATTTCGGTATCGGAGTTCGCAGAAATACTGCCCACTTGCGCGATTTCTTTCGCTGTCGCACAAGGTTTTGACAGTTTTTTCAATTCTCCGACAGCTGCAGTCACAGCTTTATCAATGCCCCGTTTAAGGTCCATTGGGTTCATGCCGGCGGCTACATATTTCATGCCTTCTTTGACAATCGCTTGTGCTAGCACGGTTGCAGTAGTGGTTCCATCACCTGCTACATCCGATGTTTTACTGGCCACTTCCTTCAACATCTGTGCGCCCATATTTTCGAATTTGTCTTTTAATTCGATTTCTTTGGCAACTGAAACACCGTCCTTGGTAATTGTTGGCGCGCCATAAGAGCGATCCAACACTACATTCCGGCCTTTCGGACCCAATGTTACTTTAACCGCATCAGCTAAAATATTGACACCGGCTACCATTCTATGACGTGCTGAATCACCAAACTTCACTTCTTTTGCTGACATAACTTTTCTCCTAATCTCTCAACAACATATTGTCTTTAGTGAATAATTGAACCGGCACAATTAGCCTTCAATTACACCCATAATATCTTCTTCGCGCATGACCAAAAGTTCTTCACCTTGAACTTTGACAGACTGTCCGGCGTATTTTCCAAACAATACTTTATCGCCCACTTTAACTTCCAATGGACGCACTTTTCCATCATCGCCGACTTTTCCTTTTCCTATGGCGAGAATCTCACCTTGATCTGGTTTTTCCGCAGCACTGTCCGGAATAACAATACCTGAAGCGGTTTTGCGTTCATCTTCCAATCGCTTGACAATCACACGATCATGCAAAGGGCGAATTTTCATACTGTTTTCTCCTGTAAAAATTAAAAAGCCAAAATTTATGAAATACAAAGTATTTCATGTATAAATCTCTAATAAGTCAGATTGCTGATACGCAAGTGAGATGGTATTAGCACTCATTAACTATGAGTGCTAATAATAGGGGCTTTGATTAGGAATTTCAAGGTCAAGTTACAGGAATATTTTCTAACACATTATAATAAATAGAATAAAAATAGATTTTATATAAAGATTCCATCTTCATTTTCTATTTTCTGCAATAACCAATTATGTGAATCGATTAAGGCATCGCGGCGTTCCCAGTATTTATTCCGTAATGACTCCACCGCCGAGACATACTCTACTTTCATAAATCACGACCGACTGCCCCGGTGTAATGGCCCATTGCTGTTGCGCGAAATCGATCTGACAATGATTTTGAGACAATTCCGTGATGGCACAGGGAGCATCAACCTGACGGTAGCGTGTTTTGGCAGCATAAACCCAATTACAGTGCGGCTGCTTGCCGCTAATCCAGGTCAGGTCGGTGGCTTTTAGTGATGGACGCAGCAAATCCGGATGATCATGCCCTTGGACTGCAACTAGGACATTGCGTGTCATGTCTTTGGCGGATACAAACCACGGCTCATCGCCGCCGTCACGTGTCCCTCCGATTCCCAGTCCCTGCCGTTGCCCGATGGTGTAATACATCAGCCCCACATGATGACCGATTACCTTTCCATCCGGCGTTTGGATCTCTCCCGGTTCATGCGGAAGATAGCGATTGAGAAATTCCCGGAAAGGGCGTTCGCCGATGAAGCAAATACCGGTACTGTCTTTTTTGGAAAAATTGGGTAAATTCAATTCTTTGGCGATCTTGCGTACCTCACGCTTATACAGATGCCCGATCGGAAATAAGGTATTGGCCAGTTGTGTTTGATTGAGGCGATACAAAAAATAACTTTGATCTTTAGTCCCGTCTTCGCCTTTCAATAACTGAAATACGCCATTAACCTCACGTACCTGCGCATAGTGGCCTGTCGCAATATAATCTGCCCCCAGTTTATGCGCATAATCCAGAAAAGCCTTGAATTTGATTTCGGCGTTACACAGCACATCGGGATTGGGCGTCCGTCCTGCTTGATACTCGGCCAGAAAATGGGAAAAAACCCGGTCTTTGTATTCAGCAGAAAAATTGACTACTTCAATCGGAATATCTATGACATCCGCAACCGATACTGCATCGAGAAAATCCTGACGGGCAGAACAATATTCATCGGTATCATCGTCCTCCCAGTTTTTCATGAACAAACCGACGACATCGTAGCCCTGCTGTTTCAGCAAGTAGGCCGCCACAGACGAGTCAACACCGCCGGACATGCCAATGACAACACGGTGCTTTTTACTCATAGTGTGTCAGCAGCTCCAACGGATAGCGTTTGCCCGCCAAATGGTCACGAATACACTGCATCACCAGCGGGCTGCGATGCTGCTGGATCATTTGATTCACTTCATCCAGACTATACCAAGAGGCTTGCAAAATGCCCGTATCCAGCGCACGTTCGGGATCGTGATGCGTCACATGACCGCCAAATGCGAAACGGATATACGTGGTATCGACGCGGTGCGAGTGCCACTGATAAATGCCCACCAGATATTCGGGAACAAAGGTATACGCGGTTTCCTCCAGCGTTTCCCGTATGGCGCCTTGAACAATGGATTCCCCCGGATCCAAATGCCCTGCCGGTTGATTTAAAAATAAACCGGCGCCGGCTTCAGGTTCTTCCTCAACCAGCAAGTATTTACCATCGTGTTCAACAACGGCTGCGACCGTCACATTGGGTTTCCAGATCATCATTTTGGGTATATAGAATTAGTGTGTGCGATATCAAGCGAACGATATGCTCTGTAAGTATAAATACTGCGTATTATCGCATTGCCACTCTGGAATCTGGTGGAATCAGGCAGAATTTTTACCATCCTGCTGCTGAGATAACTGAATGGAGGAAAACTGCTGCAATATTTTGTCCAGTTGCGCAACGTCAAACGGCTTACTGAGATGCCCATCCATCCCGGCGGCAAAACATTCTTGTTTGATGTGATCCAGCGCATGGGCTGTCAAGGCCACGATGGGCACTGGCGATAAATTTTTTTTCTGTTCAAGCGCGCGTATTTGCCGCGTCGCTTCAAATCCATCCATAACGGGCATATTACAGTCCATCAAAATCAAATCAAAGCGCCGGGAAGAAAAAGCATCAATTGCTTCCAAACCATTATTGACCAGCGTCACTTCACAATTTAGACGCTCCAGCATTGCTTTACTGACTAACTGATTAACATCGTTATCTTCAACCACCAAAATACAGGGACGATTTTCAGTCACCGTTTTGGACTGCATTTGCGGCAATTGACTTGGTTTCGTTATTGCGGCACCGGCAATTTCATACCGCAACGGCAGGCGTGCGCAGAATCTGGAACCCACACCAACTTGACTGGATACCGTAATGGAGCCGCCCATCAGCGATAACAAGCTGCGGGTGATGGCAAGACCGAGCCCGGTGCCGCGAATATGCTGCGTAGCTTCGCCAACTTGCGAAAACTCCTGGAACAAACATGCCTGATGCTCGGTGGAAATACCAATCCCAGTATCCGTTACCGTTAGTTCCAGCTCAATACCGCTGCGATCCGCAATCTCGGTGCAACTTATCAATAGCTTAACTTCGCCTTGCTGAGTAAACTTGAATGCATTGCCAAGCAAATTAAATAAAATTTGCTTGATCCGGTCCGGATCGCCAATCAAATGATGGGATGGACTGCACTCGAAACTGACTGTGAAATTTAACGAGGTTTCTTTTGCTTTGGTGTGAAATAATGCATGAACTTCATTAATCAACTCCGGCAAATCAAACGAACGATTCACGATACTCAGTTTGTGCGCCTCTATTTTTGCAAAATCAAGAATATCATCAATAATCCGCAACAGAGTCCGGCCGGAATTACGGATTACATTCAAATGATTGACTTGCTCCGGGTTTAGCTGGGTCGTTGCGAGTATCTCCGTCATACCTAACACACCATTCATCGGTGTGCGAATCTCGTGACTCATCGCGGCTAGAAAAGCCGATTTCGCTCTGTTGGCATTCTCCGCTTGCAGTCGCGCTTGCTCCAAATCCACTGCTTGTTTCTCCAATTGAACCGTCTGCTGCCGTGCAATCCAGTAATTTTCATGCTGCAACTTACCGTTGTGCACGGAAAAAATAAAATAAGCCAGTCCGATGATCAGCATTACCCAGCTGCTATCATCGGGAATATATAACACGAGACTGATCAAGCTCGGTGCATAAACCAGCAGTGCAAAAACAAGCATGACGCGGATGCGCGGTGAAGTCGCTGCGATACCCCCGGCAATAAAACCCACCGTAGAAATAACCGCCAGGATCGCTCCGTTATCGATAGCATTAATCGATAGAAAAATCCAACTTAGGAAAACACCCCAAGTAAACGAGGTAGCAATATAAATCGCTGAAATTGACCATTCAATACGGGACTGACTGCTTAAATGTAAACCGGTTACCTGTTTATAAATGATTAAACGCAGTATGGCTAAAGCCAGAAAAATCATCACGAAAACGACGCTATATGGCTGTGCGGCAAGTACAGGTGATGTCAATATAATGGCACTGCAACATAGCACATAAAACATTCCCCCCCACCGCATGCGCCCTGCCATATCCTGATTGGTGCTGATACGTACCCGCTCAAGACTTGCCACTTCCGGATCCGACCAGAAACTTTTGTTATGCTTCAAAATGCGTTTATTCCTACGTCCAATTGACATCGACTCCACGATATTGCTATTGATAAGGAGTTCAGAAATCAGAAAATTCAATATCAATTCATAAAATTAAAATGAAGCGATAAGACAAATATGAAAATGATCATCATAAAGAATAAATTAGTTTAGTTCCATCGGGAGCTTAATTTATTCGTCATTAAGCACATAGAAACTAGCCAAAAAGGACACTAATCGGTATGATGCGACCTGCAAGTCAATGGAGGTGTGGCCGAGCGGTTTAAGGCAGCAGTCTTGAAAACTGCCGTAGGGGTGACTCTACCGTGAGTTCGAATCTCACCGCCTCCGCCAGGAACCCGTTTTACACCATCCAAAGACATACATGAAACCCGCATAAATACTGGAGTTTTGCGGGTTTTTTGTTTTGTATCGTACACCCTCATCTATTGCAATCCACTATATTTTGTTGGTATATTTAGAGCAAAAGTACCAACACACAAGAAAATATACCAACAATACTGATTTTTCCCATGAGAATCAAGCGCGTTTTGTTGGTATTGACTTGGTGAATATACCAACATTCAAAAGAAATATACCAACATTGCGATGCTATGAAACTTACCGATACAGCGATAAGGAAAGCAAAACCGCAATCTGCGCCGTACAGGATGGCAGACGGCGACGGAATGTATATTGAGATAACACCCAGCGGTTCCAAATACTGGCGCATGGCTTACCGCTTCTCTGGCAAGCAAAAAACGTTAGCACTTGGTGTGTATCCTGACGTAACCTTAGCCGATGCACGCGAGCGGCGCGCTGAAGCAAGAAAACTGCTTACCAATGGCACCGATCCAGGCGCAGTAAAGCAAACTCAAAAAAGGCAATCCAAGATTGCGGCGGCGAATTCGTTTGAATTGATAGCGCGCGAATTTCATAAATTAAAAACGCCTACATGGTCAGCCAGTCACGCAGCGGATTGGATAAAAACTCTTGAACGTGAAATCTTCCCCAAATTTGGCGATTCACCTGTAGCCGAAATTGACGCGCCTGACGTATTGGACGCAATACGGACAATCGAAGGACGTGGAGCGTATGAAGTAGCTTCAAGGGTATTGCAAAGAGTGCGGGCGGTGTGTGCTTATGCAATCGCAACCGGACGGGCACGGCATAACCCGGCATCAGAAATCAAAGGCGCACTTGCACCGCAACCCAAAGTGAAGCACTTCGCGGCGTTGACTGAAAAAGAATTGCCGGACTTCTTGCGCGCGGTAGCAGCATACCCATGCTATCCACTCACCAAATCGGCTACACGTTTATTAATGCTAACATTTGTCCGCACTGGCGAGGTAAGAGGCGCGAAATGGTGCGAGTTCGATCTTGACGCTAAGTTATGGACAATACCGGCGGAACGCATGAAAGCACGCGAACCGCATATCGTACCGTTATCGCGTCAAGCAATAGAAACCATAATGGAACTGCGCCAGCTAACCGGGCATGATGAGCATTTATTCCCCAGCCGCACCGGCAACGGCAAAACAATCAGCGAGAACACTGTATTAAAGGTCATAGAACGTCTTGGCTACAAAGGCCGCATGACCGGGCATGGTTTCCGCACCATCGCTTCTACATACCTTAACAGCGTAGGCATGATCCGGCCTGACATAATCGAGGCGCAGTTAGCCCATACAGACGGCAACGCAACACGGGCGGCATACAATCGAGCTGATTACATGGAGTATCGCACCGCCATGATGCAATTTTGGGCAGATACATTGGATGCTATGCAGACAGGTGAGAGATTGCCGAAGTGGGCTGATTACGAACCGCACAACTTAGATTACCGGGCGGCGCAGGTGATACCGATGCGCGCCAAGTTGTAGAGCAACACCGCCCCTGACGGAATTCAGGCAAAAAAAGCGGGGTTATCAAGTGTTAACGCACCTGGAACCCCTAACCACAACATAACACTTTAAAGGAGTGTCATATCATGGCTACTGAAAATTCTACAGTACAAGAAGGCAACACAACACCCAAACCAAAAACACGTCGCAAATCAGCAATAAATCTAAAAGTAGTTGCAAATATAGTTCATATAACGCCAGAACGCAGAAAGGCATTTGCAGATCATGAGTGGCATGAAGCCACGAAAGCGTTCATTTTATCGCTATCAGATCACGAAAAAGATATATGCAGAAAAGCCATGCTGCTTGTTCAAAACGGTCCTGTACGCAGAGAGCGGCTTTATGATTGCAAAGTGATTACTTTCCCAATCCAGAACAAAATACTCTCAGTTTAGGAGGTTCAAAGTAGTTAAGTAAGGCTTAAAAGTTTTGCCACCCCCTAGCTTTGATCAGGCAAAAAGCGGAGACCTTCACCGCCTGGGGTGGTACTTCATGAAGGCAAGTCAAGGGGTGCGCATGGACAATTTCGGCAATTACTTAACCATAAAACAAGCCAAGAATTTTCTTAGCGAAAGAATCAACAGCAAAGTAAGCAAGCTGAATTTGCTAGAGATGGCGGCGCGTGGAGACATTCGATTGTGTGCTTGGTTTGATGGTATCGTTGCGGAGTTTAAAAGACACTATCCTGACCCCATACGAGCCGGTGTTTTTCAGGTCAAATTAAAATGTTATGTACGCATACCAGAGCATGCAATCAGTCCCATTAGCAATACTTTTTCATTTGAATCAATCGAGCCGGTAGAAGTAATTCATCCATATGAAACCTATCGCGCGCCCAAAGAGTATCAATTACCAAACAACCAGCCACTACCAGGAGTAGAACCAGATCATTTTTGGGCAGCATACAGCGGGAATGCTGGGACTGGCGAAAAAATCAAATGCGTTAAGTATGAAATTAATTCCACTGAAGCTGTAACTCCCAAAGAGGATTTGCTTAATTTAATTGAAAAGAACAAAAACACAGGACAATCGGAGCCACAAGTTACCAAGTCAGAAAACATAAAACCATGGCTTGAGCCAGATCCCAAAGACCCCAAACCAGCGCAAGACTGGTACACACCAGCGCGTTATTTTGCGCGCCAACTTGTCAGAGAAGATTCAACATTGCTAATTAAGCGAAAATTGTTAGCGCAAAAGGTCGCTCAATCATTAAGCAATGTAAATATTTATAAGCGTGGCAAAAAATTGCCTCTTAGTTACACAACGATATTAAAATCATTTTCAAACGTATCTTTAGGGTAAAACTCTCAAACTTCCACCAGAAGTTTTTCCATTAAATTCATCCAACGTCAATAATGACAAGGCATTCCGTGAAACTTTCACGGACTGTTGCAAGATTCTAATGCGCATTCATAGTACGACCAATCCAATGCTGTTTATTTGGATTTGTTCAAACTCTATAGGACGCAAAAATGACAATCGATATTTCATCAACCGGATTTAGCCGTGAAAAAGTAATTCTGCAAATTATTCCAATTTCACACTCCACATTGTGGAATCACGTAAAAAATGGAAAATTTCCAAAACCCATAAAACTTTCTGAAAACGTCACCGCATGGCGCAATGCGGATATTTTGGAATGGATGGATAAAAAAGTTGGAGGTGCGCAATGAATAACACCTTAACAACCGTACGAACCCAGCACGCTGAATTACTCACACGCCGCGCCAAGTTCGATCAAAAAAAGCGCGATTGCGAAAGTCTAGTAGCCAGCATTACTTCAAAACTTTCTGGATTAGAGCAAGCGCATTCAATACTGGAAAAAAGGTATCTAGCTGATGAAGCCAATCTGGCACAGGTAACCGCATCAAGAAATGAAATTGAAGCGAAACGCGTAGAACTATCGGAAGCCGAGCGCTTGGCCAGTTTAGCCGCTGAAGCGATCCGGGAAATTGATCAGCAGATTCTACAAGCGGAACTGGCAACGACAGCAGCGCGGCGGGAGTTTTGCGTAAAACGGAGTAACGATCTGCTTAACGAAATTAAGACGGACGCAAAACTGAGGGCAAGAATAATCGAAGCGATGGCAGCGCGTGCGGCATCCGGTTCCGGCGGATATACGTTCAGTGTCGCATATTTTGCTCAACACCATTTTTCAGCAATTTTTCCGGAAATCTCAGAGACTGAAGTGCGTGCGGCGGTCGATCAATTCACAAAATCTAACGACTTGGATTGAGCTAAACAAAAAGCCCGGTATAGGCCGGGCGCTTTTGACACAACAAACAAGCTTTGGAGTTTTTCGAGATGAATCTTAACACAAAATCACTGCATTTTAACGACAAATTAACGGAAGTTACCAGCCGATTAAAAGGCATAATCAAACGGCATAACGGCGGGTTTTTGGCTTATTGCCCTTCGCACAATGACCGGAAAGGCCGAAGTTTAGCGGTGAGCATTGGACGTGAAAATCAAGTGCTGATGCACTGTTTTGCCGGTTGTGACATTCACGAGATCACGGCGGCAATCGGTTTGAATCAGGGTGATTTATTCCCAAAATCAGACCGGCAAACTTACGATCCGCAAATCCGATCATTTTTTAGCGAATGGCAAATACTGACTGCGCTTCAGCACGATAGTGTTGTCGTGCTACTGGCCGCCCCGCTGGATGTTGACCGGTAAGCCACTGCCTGAGTCTGACACTGATTTTTTATCGAAAGCAGTTATCAGGATTGATGAAGCTGTCAGATATTCCAGGAGGGGTGCGCAATGACCAACCTTGAAAATGCAGCACTTGAGATGATGGCTGGAGGCAATCAAGCCGAAGCGGCTGATAAACCCGGCAGCAATCAAAAAGAACCAGATGAAACGGTAATAAAACGCCTTGCCTCACTCTCACGGATCGACTACGACCGGGCACGAAAGCAGGAAGCCGAAAAGCTTGGAATTAGTGTCAACACCTTGGATAAAGAAGTGAATGCAGTCAAAAGAAACGAAATTGACGATTCCGGCTTTACGAGTGTTGAACCGTGGGAATATCCGGTGAATCCGGGGGAATTGCTCAGTGACATATCAGCGACCGTTCACCGTTTCATTGTGTGCAATAAAGAAACGGCGGATGCAGTGGCACTATGGGCAAGCATGACATGGTTCATTGACGCGATACAGATTGCACCGCTGGCAATCATCACCGCACCTGAAAAACGATGCGGCAAGACTCAGCTATTAACGATCCTTGGCAAGTTGTCATACCGGCCACTATCTGCCAGCAGTATCAGCCCGGCGTCACTATACCGCTGCATTGAAGCGTGGCAACCTACTTTATTACTTGATGAAACCGACGCATTCCTCAGAGATAACGAGGAACTGCGCGGTGTGATTAATTCCGGTCATAGCCGTGATAATGCTTACGTAATCAGAACCGTAGGGGATGAACACACCCCAAAACGATTCAGCACATGGGGAGCCAAGGCATTATCCGGAATCGGTCAGCTATCGGATACGTTAATGGATAGATCGATCGTGCTGGGATTGCGGCGGAAGCTTGGTAATGAGACTGTCGACAGGCTGCGGCACGCTGAACCTGATCTTTTTCTAACGTTAATCAGGAAGCTGGCACGCTTTGCCGATGATTACCGCGAACAAGTCAGACGGACGCGGCCTACTCTTCCCGAGGCATTAAACGACCGCGCACAGGATAACTGGGAACCGCTACTTGCTATTGCGGAATGCGCTGGCAGTGAATGGCTTAACCGTGCAAACCAGGTGGCTTTGAAGCTGTCAGCTAGCGACAAGTCAGCCAGTATCAGCAATGAACTATTGGCAGATATTCAGGAAGTGTTTGAATCGAAGCGCGCCAGTAAGATCAGTACCGCTGATCTAATCAAAACGCTTACCGATGATGACGAGAAGAGCTGGGCAACCTATAACCGGGGAAGGCCATTTCACCGAAGCAACTGGCGAACAAGCTAAGAGATTACGGTATTCAATCGAAGTTAGTTCGCAACGGTTATGATGTTTATCGTGGCTTTGAATTGGCACAGTTTGAAGAATCCTTTTTCCGATACCTCACCCCTGTTTTATCCGTTACAACGTTACAACCCAATAACAGCAACGGTTTGCACGTAACAAATGAAAAATGCGTAACTGTTACAAACAGCCTAAGTGTTACAAATCAATGTAACGATGTAACAGCATGTAACGTTACAGAAAATGATCCTGTTACGCTGAAACCCGCTCCAGATAAGGATTGTAACACTGTAACACATAGAATACCCCCAGCTAAGAAGATAGTGAGGATATAGATAAATGGAAGCAGCGGAAATCATCGAATATTTACGGGATAGGGATTTGACAATTACCCTGACCGATGGCGATAGCCTTGAACTGTCACCAGCGGAAAAAATCACGCACGAACTGATTGAACGGTTACGCAAGCATAAACCGGCGATTATTCAAGAGCTGAAGCGGGAACAGAATCAAAAGATTGAAATTATCCGGGCATGGCTTCACATCATTGGCGAACCTGAAGAGGATCATTTTCTTGTTTTGGATAAATGCCTGAATAATCCTGAAGCACTAGAATACTTCTTAGAACAAGCAAAGGAGGTGAACTGACACACCACAAAGCTGAGCAATCTTTTTTTAACGGTAATCTATTGGAGAAAAAACTATGGCAGTTATAAACGTTCAGGCTGAACAAAGAGAAATATCAGCATATTTAACGAGAATAGGTGTTAATCAATGCGATCACGAAACATTGTTACGCAAGATGCGCACCGATCCGGCTGGATATCAACGCTATCTTGACAGCGCAAGGAAGGCACAGCGTAAGAGTTAAGGTACTTCCATAAAAAGAGGCTAAGGGGGTAATTCGGCCCCCACTTGCGCAATAGAAACCCAAAATTTGAAATGGGTTTCTGTATAGATAGGACACAACACATGAAAACTTCAGAATTAGCGGAAAAATTAGGCATTAGCCAGCAGATGTGCAACAGGCTGAAAAAGCGCGGAATGCCTTGTGATTCCTTACAAAGCGCGATTGAATGGCGCAAGCGGAACCTTGATTTAACGCAAACTAAATTATGGCGGATTGACGGAAACTAGGGTGTGAAACCGGTTTCAATTGAAACTCTAGGATATGATCGAGCATTTGATAGTGAAGCCGCTCACAGAGTATTAACGCACACCGTACCCGATTTGTGGTTTAGCCAAGTTAACCGCTTGGACACAGCATTAAAAGAGCATGGCGTTACCTTATCAGCGGAAAAATTGCTCGAAGTGCAAGCGACACTATTTTTGCTTTACCAAATCGAGACCGACCGCTTTTTTGGGGTAGAACTGGTTTATTCGATTCCGCCAGTTTTGGGGATTCGACCGAGCAACGAAAATTATCCTTCAATGATTGCTTCATTGGAACGCGCATTAAATGTCTAAAGCTTTTTCTAAAGCGTTCGCCTGATCAGGTAAAAGTTAGTTAGCAAGGAAGCAAAACGGGAGCCTAATCCCCCGTTCTATTGACCATAGAATAAAATTTAGATTACATTGCTGATTCTTTTCTGCGACGCGCCATGAAACCAATCAAACCTAAACCAGAGAAAGACGGGGAAACAAAAAAAGATAACTAAGAAAATTAATAGCGTGGTTGAAATTGATGAATGGTGCGAAAAAGAAAAATGCAGATGTAAATTATTAAAATAAAAAGGAAGCTGTAATGAACAAAAACAAAAAAATATCAACAGCGGTTGGTGGCCTGCTGTTGTGCGCTTCAATATCAGCAAATGCAACGCTGGAATCAAGGCTTGGTGGATTGGCGTATTACGATACAGAAACAAACCTTACCTGGACAACTAATCCAAGTCCAAATGGCATAAGACCTTGGTCAGAGCAACTGTATTTTGCAAATAATTATGTGCTTGATGGAATCAGTGGATGGAGAATGCCAACTGAACGAGAAATTCTCGATCTGTTCAGCTCAGTGACTACGTGCGATATTATGAATTTTTTCTGCGTTAACAAACCAGATCAGCCGCTTCATGCGGTTGATTATTTATTCAATAGCAAACTTGAAAAATATGGTGGACTGTATAGATTTGAATCACTAGAACACATTCTTATTGAAGGCACACCTGACGCATCATTGTGGCCGGTTCACGACGGCGATGTCGGTTTGTTAAGCCCAGTACCAGAACCATCCACATACGCGATGTTGCTTGCTGGATTGGGATTAATTGGAATTAGCAGAATACGCAATGCCAATATCAACAAAGCAGCAATTGCCTAACTAATCGCAACAATCAAAAAATGACAAACCCGCTTTGGCGGGTTTTTGTGTGGCATGGCCAGGTGCTATGATTTTTAAGATTGCAGTGCAGCACACGGAAGCAGAGTAATTTTGTTGGTACATTTGTTGGTATAAACTAAAGCCAAAAATATTAAATCCACATATATAAATGGTTTCAGAGAAAAAGGCGTATGACACCGCCCGTTGAAATCCTACGCATATAAATTTCCATCAATTGTCCCTGCCCAAAATTTCACTTTTTCCTGCTCGTTTTAAAAGCAATCGTAATCTGTGATCAAATCCGGTCTGGTGTTTCAGGATTATTGGCGACAGGAGCGGGACATTCGCTACTGAAATTATGATTGGTCTGAAGACGAATGTTTCTTAATGGCAACAGGAAATTTCCGCTTCTTTAGCAATCGCCAATCCGCCTGCCCGTGTATGTGTGATCTATTTCCATGGGTTCCGATTCAGGCATTTTCATTTTAATGATGGCGGAACCTTTATATTTGTCCGAGCTGAAAATAATTCTTCCCGCGCCATTCATTTTCAGCTCACCTTTGCACTTCATTTGCCATGAAGCATCATTATCGATAATTTTATAATCAAAAAATTCACAGGACTCATGCACAGCAATGGGCGGTTTTCCTTGGGTTTTATTATTGACGCAAATGACATTTGTATGGATAGGCATCGGCGTCATGATGTGCGGCATTATTGTCTGCGTGGTGACTTCCCATTTGCCTTTTGGAAATTGCTGCGCATGAGCGCTGAATGCAGACAATAAAATTGCGATTGATACACCATAATTAAGAAAATACTTCAATTCGCTTCCCTCATAACGCCGATAACAAATGGCAAGATCAGTATTGCAGCAACAGTTAAAAACTGCCCATGAAATCGCCTTTGCCGACATCCAGTCCGTTGTGCCGCAGAATCGCATAAGCAGTAGTGACATGGAAGAAGAATTGCGGCAATCCATAGTTGATCAGGTAATTGTGCCCGATCATCTTTTTCTCTTTCGGTGTGCCCGGACGCAACACGATATCGCGTGTTTCGCTGCCCTCGAACTGCGTGGGTGTCAGACTTTCGATAAACGATAAAGTCTTAGCAATTCGCGCCTGCAAATCGGCAAAAGTCTGTTCATTATCTTCATAGGCTGGCACCTCAACTCCCGCTAACCGGGCTGATACACTTTTGGCGAAATCCGCAGCCACTTGCACCTGGCGGATCAAAGGAAACATATCAGGATATAGCCGGGCGTTCAGCAATACGGCTGGTTCAAATTTTTTCTCGGCGGCATAGGTTTCCGCTTTGGTCAGAATGGCACTTAAGCTGGTCAACAGCTGCTTGAAAACGGGTACTGAGGTTTTGTACATATACGAAGTAGTCATCAAAATATTCTCCTGTTAATAGTTGAGTGTAATGTCATGTGTGGCATTCAGTATCTCATGATTATGCGGGATTGCGTGCGAACAACAATGACACTACTGCTGATTACCGGTAAACACAACTTAAAGCCGAGAAAATGAGAGTGTTCGGGAATGCTGTATAGTACCTAAACCGAAACCAGCTGGTACTTCTTGATACTGTAGTTAACGGCTTGAATGGAGCCTCAAACCATGACAGACATTAAATCAGACGTATTTTTCCACCTTAACCGGCTGGTGACAAGCTCCAACAATCCCTGGGTGATCAGCTGCGGCTGCTTTGCTAACTGAGGGTAGCAAACGGAATGACGGTTTCTGCCTTTTCTCCATTCAAACATCGGATTTTCACGATGCTGTGGATTGCGACGTTGGTTTCGAATATCGGCACGTGGATGTTCAACGTCACTTCCGGCTGGGTGATGACCGGGTTATCCTCCTCGCCCGTTATGATATCGATGGTACAAGCGGCAACAACTTTGCCGGTTTTCCTTTTTGCTCTTCCCGCCGGAGCATTGGGTGATCTTTTTGATCGCCGCAAACTGCTGATGTGGACACAAATCTTTCTGGCAGCCGTACTGTTGCTTTTTACCGCACTGTTATGGATTGGCAGCGTTAATGCCTGGATCTTGCTGTTGTTTACTTTCGTCATAGGTACCGGATCGGCTTTTGCCATGCCGGCATGGCAGGCGATCGTGCCGCGTCTTGTGCCGCGCGATACATTGAGTTCCGCCATTGTGTTAAATGGCATCAGTATGAATATCGCCCGCGCCATCGGACCGGCATTGGGTGGTTTTATTCTGGCCGCAGCCGGTGCCGTGGCGACGGCTTTTCTGGATGCTATTTCCTATCTTGCCGTCGCGGCAGCATTGCTATGGTGGCGTACGAGCACCGCCCAAGACAACGCATTGCCGCGCGAACGCTTGGCCGGTGCCATGCGTGCCGGTATCCGCTTTGCCTTTCATAGCAGGCCGCTACGCCACACCTTGATTCATGCGCTGGCTTTTTTCATGTGCGCATCCGCTTACTGGGCATTACTACCGCTGATAGCGAAGGATACATTGCAAGGTGGCCCCAGCCTTTACGGTATTTTATTGACTGCATTGGGTATGGGTGCGGTATCTGGCGCATTTCTACTCCCTGTCATGAAAAAATATTTCCGTACAAACACAATCATGATAGTAGCAACATCGGTAACCGCGCTGAGCTCCCTGCTGTTTGCTTATGGCGGGCATGCGGTGATCGGCATGGTCGCGGGATTTACAGGCGGCGTGTCATGGATCATGGCGGTTTCGCTGTTGAGTGTTTCCGCGCAAATGGCGTTACCGGATTGGGTTCGTGCTCGCGGACTCGCCATTTTCCAGATGGTAGTTTTTGGTGCAATGGCAGCGGGATCGCTCAGCTGGGGTCAGGTAACGGAAATGATTGGTTTGTCAAAAGCTTTGACCGCGTCAGGATTGTTAGCGCTGTTGCTGATTCCGATCACGGCGCGGTTCAAACTCAATCTGGGCGAACACCATGACTATACGGCGTCCGGTCATTGGTCCGATCCCGCGCCAGTGATTCCTGTGTCGCACGATCATGGCCCCGTGCTGGTAACGCTGGAGTATCGTATCGACGATGTGGATCGCGCTGCTTTTTATTTGCTGATGCTGGAATTGGAGATAACCCGCCGCCGCGACGGTGCCATTCAATGGGGATTTTTCGAGGATGTCGAGGACCATGGACGATTCATCGAGATGTTTACGGTTGAATCCTGGGTTGCGCATTTGCGCCAGCATGCCCGCGTATCCGTATCCGACAAGTTGCTGCAAAATAAAATTTTTGCCCTGCATCGCGGAGAAACCTCGCCACGTGTTACGCATGCTGTTGCACCGCATATCGGCGGCCATCCGAAAACAATCCCCAAAACACATCACGATTTATGAAGGGGAAAAACCACAGCATTATCTGAATTCTGGTAGTGCAGTGAATTGAGTAATACCGGTTTTTATAGGGGGGTGACAGAGCAATCACCGGTACAAAACCGGCGATTGCTTGATCATACTAAGGTTTCGCTGGTTGCAACTTCAACATCATGGGTTGCAGACGCTTGATGGTGGAAGGCGCAAGCTGGTCTTTCACTTGCAACGATTTGACCGCCGATGCCGGAGCGCAATTAGCCACTTCGACCAATTTCACCACCAGTGGATTGAAAGTCACATCCACGCCGGTATAACTGCCGGCATCGTCACCGTCGCGATCGCCGCGGAATTTGAATTCCTTCACTGGCCCATTTGGCCCGCCACCCTGACGGTCATCGTTATGATCGGTGTCAATATAATGCGCTGAGCTTTCCAAAGCGCTGACGATACTGTCAATGCGCCAGCCAGGGGGGGCCGTATAGTACGTATCGTTACGCTCACCTTCCGCAGTCGTCCAATCGCTCCGTGTTTCTTGCGCTTTCATCCAGAGCCGTAAGTTGACGCGCGTGCCTTGGATACTCCAGGTTGCTTTAGCCCAAACTTCCGGACCATGACCACCGAATTCCTTATCACCTCGGGTATGAGGCGGTGTGAACGATAAGTAGGTATCGCGCGCATAGGTTTCGGTTTTTTCCCGGCATACCGGTGTCGCGGGCTGAATAACAGCGATGCTGGAAATAGGATGATTCTGCCATTCCAACGTGAGACGATCGCTGGTTTTGGACAAAGGAACACCGTTGGCGCCGAGGTTAAGGGTCATGTGATAGTGCGTTAATCGATCCAATTCGGGAGAGACATCCAGTGTTCTCGAGGTGTCATGCAACGTTACTTTGATCGGCGTGGTATCGAAATCGTAGCCAAAAAATTCCAGCTTGTTGCGGCGGCTTGGATCCAGCGCCATATCCACTGCGGCCGGAACTACATGACACAGCGCCGGTTCAACCGGCGGCACTGCTTGATGCATCAAGCGCGCGCGAATCCTCACCAAAGCCTGGCGCACGCGCGTACCGATGAAATCCACATTACAGCGTAACTCATCGCCAGTAGCGGCCACGCTGCGATTCAGCACATCCGAGACTTCATTGCGTACGGTGGACTGCGCATCGCTCGTCAGCTTCGCCGTAGTGTCTTGCAATACCGCTTGCCACGATGCGGAATTCCGGTCCAAGGCATCGATGGCGTTATCCAGTGTAGCTACGGTATCACCGGCAACATCGCTGACTTTATCGGTCAACTTGTCGATTTTATCGCCGATGCTGCAACCCGAGATCAGAAGCGGCACAAATATCATGCTCCAGAGGAACAGCTTGTGGATTCGATGAGATTGCTTTGCAAAATGAAACAATGTGATTGTGGTTGCTGACATGCTGTTATTCTCCTTTATAGTGTCGATACACTCGCATTTCTATTGCACTGAATCAATATTGCCGATATCGCTTTCACTATATAGCGATATCTCAAATTAAAGTCAAACGTGAATGACATTACCTAATTCTTTATCTTATTTAAACTTTTAGTTAATCGTGATTTACGGTATTCACCGCAATGACTGCCGGATTGCAGGCTAAAGCAGTTTATGGCGCCTATTGCGTCGATTGCGCCATCTGAATCACCGGTTGCGCACCCGATTCCGATAACAACACGGTCATCATATTGGTGACCAGCACTGCCCGTTGATCGGGTGTCAGCGTAACGATTTTTTTATCTTCCAGATTCTTCAAAGCCACCTCGACCATACCGACTGCGCCATCAACCAGCTTCTGCCGGGCCTGCACCACCGCTTCCGCTTGTTGGCGCCGCAGCATGGCATTGGCGATTTCGGGCGCATAAGCCAAATGGGCGATTTTGGCTTCCTCGATCACAATCCCGGCCACTTCGACGTGTTGCTGTATAGAATCACGCAACAGCGCCGCAATGGCATCCAGATCGGTACGCAGGCTCTTGCGTTGCCCTCCTTCGGCAGCGTCATAAGCGTGGCTGCTGGCCACTTGCCGCACGGCGGACTCGCTTTGAATTTGCAAATAATTCAATGTGCTTTCAACATCGAACACAGCTCTGGCGGTATCCTGCACCCGCCAGGCAATCACGGCGGCAATTTCAATTGGACTGCCACGTTCGTCGTTGACCTTTAGAACCGGTGTATTCCAGTTATTGATCCGTAAGGACACGCGAGTCCGGTTATAAAACGGATTCACCCAGAAAAAACCGCTCGCATTAACCGTTCCGGCATAGCTGCCGAAAAAAACCATGACGGCTGCTTGGTTGGGTTCGAGCGTGAATAACCCTTTGCAACAGAAAAGCGCTACTGTAAGTAATGCTGTACCAGCTATTAATTTGACAGGACCACCCGGCGTGGCCACTAAAAAAACCGCGAACAATATCGCCGGTAGCAATACCATCAACATCAACCACCCGTTGGTACCGGAAATGATCTGTTCGTCTGTACCGATTACGCTACTGCCCGATTTCT
Source organism: Nitrosomonas oligotropha (assembly GCF_900106555.1). Taxonomy (GTDB): domain Bacteria; phylum Pseudomonadota; class Gammaproteobacteria; order Burkholderiales; family Nitrosomonadaceae; genus Nitrosomonas; species Nitrosomonas oligotropha_A. Next base: position 36,326 of record NZ_FNOE01000016.1, read on the forward strand.
GGTTCACATTTATCCCCTTTCAATGGTTCATTGCACACAATTAGTGTGTTTCTGTGCTATTCTCGACCCTATCCATTCCAATCAAAATCATTTCCGGCTATTGATATCTGCTAACATAGCATTTTTTTGTAAAGAGTTATGCGATAAACATAACATCAAGCAATAAAAAATTTGTGCAATCCAATGAAATTAGAGGTAATGTACTAACCCTAGGAAATTGCACACTATTCACGTGTAGAAAAAACACTCTCTATTCGGTTTAACCACAGCATCTGGGCAAAGTAACTTTCAATACACTAAAATATTGCAGCTTATATCCGTTAACATCTGCTTGCATCAGCAACACATTAAAAATCAATAAAACGAGTATTTCCCTATGCGTTCAATTATCATTGGATTGTCTGTGATATTTTTTTCCTTATCGGCTTTCATTACGTATAAGGCCATGAATTTCCAGAGTTACACAGCTGCTTATTCTTATTTAAATAATCAATCGGATACGGTATTTACACCGCCGCCCATACCGGCGCCTCTAGTTGCAGCGCCCCCTGCGGCAGCGGATACTTCGATCCAACCAGGTGGTGATTCGGAAGCCGATAAGGCTTTCGCTACAGAAATGCAAGAAGCCATCACGCAGCTTGAGAGTAAAGTGGCGACAGCAGAAAATAAAATAGACGGTATTAAGACGATCAATCCGGATACTCAATCGCGCACCGTGACAGTATTCGGCGGTAAGACATTCCGTTCCGGCCAGGATGTGATTCAAGATGTTGCTTATTCCGCAATTGAAAATCTAGTACAGGAAATATCCGCATTTCCAAATAGCCGTATTCTCATCGAAGGTCATACCGACAATATACCGACTGGTAAATCCGGCAGCGACAATATGGATTTATCTTTGCGCCGCGCAAAGGCGATTGCCAATATATTGGTTTTACACGGCATACCGAAAGATCGGATATCGGTTACTGGTTATGGTGATACACAACCGATAACTTCCAATAATACCGAAGAAGGTAGAGCCAAAAACCGCAGAGTTGAAGTAAAACTTTTGCCGCAAGAGGGAGCTAATTAATGCACATGTACTCGCAGCACTTTAACCTCAACCGACTTCCATTCGAGAATGTACCGGATCCATTATTTTTTTATGATCATGGGGATCATGCCCGGATTCGTAAGCAAATATCCGGTTCACTGCTCAGCGGACGTGGCTTGATTGTTGTCACCGGTCCGATCGGATCCGGAAAAACAACGTTGAGTCAGATGATAAAGTCTGATTTTCCTGAAAATATCAAACTCATCTGGATGGCTGAACCGCCCGCGAATAGCTCGGATCTTTACTTATTTCTGGCGCAAGAGCTTGGAGTGCAGCCGACTTCGGCGGAAAAAACCTTCGTTATGCGGGATATCCGGAATGTATTGCTAAAAATCAATGCGGAAGGAAAAAAGTGCTTAGTCATTATGGATGAATCCCATCTGATGACGGAAGATGTGATCAACGGTATTCGCTTACTCAACAATCTTGAAGAAGGATCCACCAAACTCATTCAGCTATTGCTTCTTGGTCAGGAAGAGCTGATGGAAAAAATCAACCGGCCTGAGATGGCGCCCTTTAAACAGCGGATCGCTGCGCTGGAAACACTGGGAAAGATGAATGTCGACCGGGTGTTACAGTACATCAAACATCGTATTCATATAGCAGGAGGAACACCTGAGCTCATTTCAGATACCGGATGGGAAGCACTCACGATCGCGTTCGGTTCAGGAGGAACGCCACGGACCATCAATTCACTCTGTGATCGATCGCTCAATGTTGCTTATGAGCGCAATAAAACCATTGTTGATGCTCAGGATGTGTATGAAGCTACCCAACGAATGGGTATGATAACCGACGTATTTCATTACATTATTCTACTCAACAACCGGGAAAGAAAGAATCAGGAAACACACTCGCCTGCAACCGGAACTGTCGCGCAAGAATCAACGCCACCCGCAGTTGAGAAAGTTCAGATCGCTACGCATACTGTCAAAAAAACCGAACCGAAAGTAAATCCGGAAGTTAGCAATGAACCGCTGAATATTCCTGAAGAAAAAATCGAACTTTCTGAACCCTCGTATGACGATATTGCACAAGTGATCAAGGCTAAATACGATCAGAAAGGCTTGATGCTTTCCATGGCAGTCCTCGCTCTATCAATTACTGCGTTTGTAGCCAGTATTTTTTTCTTTTGCCACCGCTCCGATTCTTCGGGAGTACTTGATTGCCTTCGTAACTTAATGGGTTTTTGATCAATCCTGTATGCATATCAGTCAGGATTGAATAAAACAAAGCCCGCTCGTGAAGCGGGCTTTGTTTATATCAGGCTCAATCGAATTTAATCGTTCAGGTTATTTTTCTTCCGGCGCACGATAAAACTCAATAAGCATGGATCCCATGCAAACAGCATGGCATATATTTTTGGCTCCGGCACAGAAGATGCTGGAGAATCACTCCAATGCACATATCGTGTATACCTGCATAATCGAAAGAGTGCTCTTTTAATACGAATTTGCCATTCTATGCAGCATTCACGTTCACGGTAATATGCGCATCGTCATTTGGTCATTTATCATCAGAGTTGCGGGATGATGGGTTACTTTCTTCATCGGAAGATGGCTTATTGGAAACAGGTGCTTCTTTGTCGTTGCTTGGAGATCGATGATCAGAGTTGCCGGGTGCCGCTTTCCCGGCATTACCCGGAATACCGTAAGCCAAAGCGCTTAAACTAAATACCGGTTACACAGCATTATGTCATCAGCTTTGTTAAACTCAATAAAGATTGTAATTGCTAATTTCATCTCCATTTATAGGGTAATTTCAATTTTATGGGAGCAGGATATGCGCGCTTTTCTATCGCTCACGGTAATTCTCTATGCGCTTCTTTTAAGCGGCTGTGGTTACAATACGTTGCAAGCGACTGATGAACAAATTAAAGCTAGCTGGGCGGAAGTTTTGAATCAATATAAGCGCCGCGCTGACTTGGTTCCTAATTTGGTCAATACGGTTAAGGGATTTGCCGCACAAGAAAAAGATGTGTTATTAGGCGTTACGACTGCTCGCTCCAGAGTCGGCAGTATTCAAGCCACCCCGGAGTTGCTCAATAATCCTGAAGCTTTCGCCAAATTCCAGAACGCACAAGGTGAATTATCGAGCTCACTCGCTCGATTACTGGTCGTCACTGAGAACTATCCTGAGTTAAAGTCGGATGCAAATTTCCGCGATTTACAGGCACAGCTGGAAGGTACTGAGAACCGCATTACCGTGGCACGCAATCGTTATATCAAGGCGGTACAGGAATACAATATCGTGGTGCGCTCTTTCCCCAGCAATCTCACGGCAATGATGTTCGGTTTTCAAACTAAACCCAGCTTCACCGTGGAAAATGAGCAAGAAATATCAGCAGCGCCCAGAGTGGATTTCGCTGCGCCTGCACCGGCGGAGAAATAAGCCAATATGATACTCGCCAGAATGATCCGGTCGGGAATAGCAACATGGTTGCTCATAACCATGCTGCTGAGTGCCACGCTCGCTATGGCCGATGCAACCATTCCTCCGCTCAAATCACATGTCAACGATTTGACTGCAACCCTCTCCGCCAGTGAAGTCATGCATCTGGAGCAAAAATTACAGGCATTCGAGAAAACTAAAGGCAGTCAGATTGCAGTATTAATGATTCCGACTACACAGCCTGAGACCATCGAGCAATATTCCATACGCGTGGCGGAAGCGTGGCAATTGGGGCGTAAAGGCATAGACGATGGCATTTTATTGCTCATCGCCAAGAACGATCGCGCCTTGCGTATCGAAGTTGGTTACGGATTGGAAGGCACGATACCGGATGCGATAGCCAAACGCATTATCGCGGATATTATGACACCGCATTTCAAACTGGGTCATTTTGCCAACGGTATTGATGCCGGAATCGAGGCCATCATTCACCTGATCCAAGGCGAACCGTTGCCGCTTCCTAAAAACTCCCGGAACACTAATAGCGCTGCGGGTGAACATTCTCCAATCGAAAATTTTGTTTCCCTCCTGATCGGAGCGATGGTGCTGGGAAGAATTCTACAAGTTATGCTTGGCCGCCTTGCCGGCGCAATGGTTACCGGTATTGGCGTGGGAATCATCGGATGGTTGTCTTTTGCGTCGTTGACAGTTGCCATTCTGATTGCGATCGCGGCATTTTTCATCAATCTCTTTTTGAATAGCGGCGGAGGAGTTTATCGTACCGGACGTAGTGGTTGGTCAGATCGCAGTTACCGGCACGACGGCTTTGATCGTGGCGGATTCGGTGGTGGCGGTGGCTTTGGTGGCGGGGGCGGCGGTTTTGGCGGCGGTGGCGCATCGGGGAGGTGGTAAATGAATTTTGCTCGTATCCTGCGCCACCTATTAACCGGACAATTGACACAACGCCGCACATTCCCGGCCGTATCGCTTGCAGTGATCGAACAAGCGATTGTGCAATCGGAAATGACACATGGCGGTGAGATTTGTTTTGCCGTGGAAACGGCGCTGAATACACTGCCGCTACTCAAAAACCAGAGCGCCCGTGAACGCGCGATTGAGGTGTTCTCACAAATGCGGGTTTGGGATACCGAACACAATAACGGTGTGCTGATTTACTTGTTATTGGCCGATCGCACTGTGGAAATCATCGCCGATCGGGGTATTCATGCCAAAGTCCCGGATCAGGAATGGCAGGATATTTGCCGGATGATGGAATCGTCATTCCGGCAACGGCAATTCGAGGCTGGCGTCATCGCTGGTATTCATGCCGTCGGCATGCAGTTGCAGAAATATTTCCCATTTGATCCGGAGAAAGATACCAATGAACTCCCCAATAGGCCCGCAGTACTTTAAAGCGGCGTGCGGCTGAGAGCCGTCAGCCGCCGAATCAGCAAGCATGCAATGCTCATCGTCAAGAGAGGAAATTCGCGATCGCGGCAAATTCCTCTACGGATAAATTCTCGGCACGTAACCCCGAATCGATTCCCAAGGCGCTGAAATCACTGGCCGTTAAATGTTGTTGCAGTGTGTTGCGAAGCGTTTTGCGGCGTTGTGAAAATGCCGCAGTGACAATTTGTGAAAATAACGCTTCGTTCTTAACGATGCGCGCGGACGAATCGCGTGGAGTCATGCGAACGATGGCCGATTCAACTTTGGGTATGGGGCGGAATGATTCCGCCGGGACACTGAAAACATATTCCATATCGAAACGGTACTGCAACATGACGGAGAGCCGCCCGTAATCGGCGGTGGCGGGTGAACCGACCATGCGATCGACAACTTCCTTTTGCAGCATAAAATGCATATCCAGGATATGTTCCGCAAATTGGCTCAGATGAAACAGTAACGGTGTTGAAATGTTATAAGGTAAATTACCGACAATGCGCAGTTTGCTGCCCAACGCGGAAAAATCAAATTTCAGCGCATCGGCGGCATGAATGGTCAATTCTTCCTGAGCAAACACCTGATTCAATTGACTCACAATATCCCGGTCAATTTCGATTACGTGCAAATGATCCAGAGCCTGCAATAAAGGACGTGTCAGTGCACCCAACCCTGGGCCGATTTCAATAATCCGGTCACTTTTCTGCGGATAAATTTCGGCGACGATTTGCGCAATAATATGCTGATCGACCAGGAAATTCTGGCCAAAACGTTTACGCGGGTTATGACGCATGATGGAGAAATTGAGCTTGATTCTTTGCTAACTGCACAGCCATTTCAATCGCTGTCAGCAGGCTGCCCGGATTCGCCCGTCCTGTTCCAGCTAATTCCAAAGCAGTGCCATGATCAACCGATGTACGAATGATGGGTAATCCCAGAGTAATATTCACACCACCGCCAAAACTGGCATGTTTCAGAACCGGTAAACCCTGATCGTGGTACATGGTAAATATACAATCGAATTGCTTCAGTTGCGCCGGATTGAACAAGGTATCCGCCGGTACCGGACCGGTCAGCTGCATGCCTTCGGCACGTAATTTATTCAGCACCGGAATGATGACATCGATTTCTTCCCGGCCTAAATGCCCTGATTCACCGGCATGCGGGTTCAGTCCGGCAACGGCAATACGCGGATTTTCCAACATAAAGCGCGTGATTAGATCGCGTTGAATGATGCGTAATTTGCTTTCGATTCTATCCGCCGTGATGGCCGCGGCTACATCTTTCAGCGGCAAATGCGTGGTTGCTAGGGTTACACGCATATTCCCGCCCGCCAGCATCATAACAACGGGGCTATGCAGTAATTCGGATAAATATTCGGTATGCCCGGTAAATGGAATACCGGCATCGTTGATCACGCCTTTATGCACGGGTGCAGTCACCATGCCGTCAAACTGACCAGATTGGCAAGCGGCAACCGCATGGCGAAGCGTTTCTAGCACGTACTGCGCATTCGCCGGATTCAATGTGCCCGGAATTGCTGCTTGCGCCAATGGCACATGCATCAGCTGCAAGCTACCGGCTTCATACGGCGCTGACGGCGTTGCGGCGGCATCGATAAATCTCAGTGGAAGCTGCAACTGCTGTGCTCGAGCCATGAGCAACTCGCCATCCGCAATGACAACTAAGCGGCACGATAACGGTTGTTGCGCGATTTGCACGCATAAATCGGGACCGATTCCTGCCGGTTCGCCGGGTGTCAGTACGAGTGAGGGAATGAATTTAGTGCTCATGGTCGTCGTCCAAACGGTATTCCACATAGGCTTGATCGCGTAGCTGCCGCAGCCATTCTTGCACTACGACATCGGCTTTACGTGAGCGTATCGCTTGTCTTGCGGTCTGACGGCGCCGGTCCAGGCTGATATCTTGCGAGCGGCGTTCCAGTACTTGGATTAAATGCCAGCCAAATTGCGACCGGACCGGATCGCTCACCTGCCCCGGCAGCAGCGCATTCATCGCTCGTTCAAAATCTGGCACGGTATCACCTGGCGAGAGCCAGCCGAGGTCACCACCGGAAGAAGCGCTGGTATCTTCGGAATAAAGTTTCGCGACTTCTTCGAAGTTTTCTCCCTTATCCAGCCGCTCCTTAATCTGAAGAATCTTTTGCTTGCCATCGCTTTCCGAAGTCAGTTCATTAATTTTAATCAATACATGGCGCGCATGTGTTTGATCAATGATGACAGTCGGTGTTTCTTGTGCGCGCCTGCCAAGCAGCTTGAAAATGTGGAAACCGCTGGGGCTTTGCACCACTGGCGTCACATCACCGGGTTGCAGCGGTTCCAGCAGCTCGGCGAAGGTTGGGCCCATTTGCGTGACTGGACGCCATTCGATAATGCCACCGGTCTTGGCGTCGGCGGCATCGGAAAATTCCGCCGCGACCTGGGAAAAATCCACGCCCTGCTGAAGCTTATCGGACGCCAATTTTGCCCGCTCCGCTCTTTGCTGAACTTGACTCGGCGCGGTATTTTCCGGTACCAGGATCAAAATATGCGCAAGCCGGTATTCGTCTTGGCCTTCGGAAGTGGATTTTTGCGTCTGGAGGTAATTATCCACCTCCCCTTCGGTGACATTTACTTGATGTTTCACTTCCCGTTCCTTAAGCCGCGCCATGATCATTTCTTCGCGGATTTCATCGCGGAATTTGTTGTAACTGATGCCGTCTTTTTCCAGTACTGCATGAAATTCCGGCAAGGATAATTTATTGTCCGCCGCAATCCGTTGTATGGTCTCGTCCAATTCGCTTTCACCGACCGCCAGGCCGACTTCCTTGGCATGCTGTAATTGGATGTGTTTCATGACGACCGATTCCAGCACCTGATTTTCCAGGCTGCGCTGATCCGGTAATTGCACGCCTTGTTGCTGCAAACGGCCAACCGCTGTCTTCACCGCATCGTCAAGCTCCTGGCGCGTGATCACATCTTCGTTCACCACAGCTACGATATGATCGATGGGTTTGGTAGCCGGAACGAACATCGACTCCTGCGCGGCAATGGGAGCCGATAGCAATACGATAAGCAGCAAGGGAATGCAAAAATAATTGCTTTTATGCATAAAATGACAATACTGGATAGATGCGATAGGAAAAATCAACGCTTAATGAACGCTGGTATAGCCGGGAATGCTTTGTTGCAGTACCTGCAACGGGTTATTGCCAAGTCCCATTAACCCTTTTAACTCAAGTTGCACAAAAAATGCGGTGGTAGTCGTTTGTGTCGCGGTCGTCAACCGTTGCAGTACAACTCGCAAGGCCCAGCAGCACGAGTTGTATTCAAAACCGGCCAAACCGGCCAGAATTTTATCATCCAGCAATGAATAATTGACCCGGGTAACGCCATGCCAATTTCCGCCCAGCGGCCATTGCATTGAAGTATCGACTTGTTCCAATACACCGCGGGTAAACCGGTAGCCCAGATTGAGCACCTTGCCGGCTTCCGGCTGGTAACTGATACCAGTACGGACTTTCTCAATCCATAATTTGGATTCGTCCATCTGGACATTCGAGTCGGCACTGATGGTCGGTGTCAGACGTCCGGATATCGCCGCAATGAAGTCCGATCGGCCGCTGGTGACTTGAGGCGGAAGCAATAGAACTCTAGGGTCGTTAAAATTGAATTGCTGTCCAACGGCAAGGCGCAATCGTTCGATACCCGTTTCCTGTTCCACGAATCGCGATGTCAACGCAGTTACGACACGATTGGCATCATTGATACGATCACCGCCGCTGAAACGGTTCTCGGTCAGTATTTGCGCAAAGCTGAAGTCATTGACGGCGGAGTCAAAGTTAGGCAAGTAGCTTTGATTCCGGTAAGGTGCGTAAACATAGAATAAGCGCGGTTCCAGCGTCTGAATGAATTTTGTATCCCATAGCTTTACTTGACGATCAAATGCAATGCCGCTATCCCAGCTGAAAATCGGTACGGTTCGGTCAAGGTTGTTGCTTTTACCTTCGACCGGCGCTGAATCAAGATTATAGTGCGTATAGTGCAACCCGAATTTGGGTGTGATAAAGCCGTATTCATTGCGCAATGGAACACTGACACTGGGATAAAAAACAAGGCGATTACCATCAGTGAGCGTCGGATGATAAAAATTCGTCCAGCTGCTTTTCATCTCGAAATCCATTTTGCCGACATTATATTTGACGGCATTCAAAGCAAAATGCGGCAATCGCTCGTAGGGAGAAACAAACCGTGCCAGCGGATCCTGGAGGGTTTGAAAGCGCTGTGCGAATCCGGTGAAATGCAATGCGCCGTCCTGTCCTAATCTACCGTTGTATGAAACACCGGCTTGTTGCGACAAGTTGGTCAAGCTGGTCTGAGCCAGGTTAGGGGTAAGCTCACGAAAATACCGGTCGTCAGATACCTCGTTATAATTCATAAAACCTTGCCAGCCCCGGCCGATATTTTGTGAATGTGTGTATAAAACGCCCCAGCGGGTTCGATTGGTATTAATATCCATCGGCAGAATATCGAACAGCAAATGACCGTTCATGTTGTTATTGCCGATATAGCGAAGCTCGTTACTTAACAAAAAACCACGCATTGTCATAATCCGCGGTGTTACCGTCGCATCGATATTGGGTGCGATATTCAAATAAATCGGCAACCCCATATCGAAACCAGTTTTGGCGTTGTAGCCCGCGACAGGCGACAGTAGTCCGCTTTTACGCCGTCCGCTGTAGGAGAAATTGATCCACGGTGAATACAGAATCGGAACATCTTTAAACACAACGCTGACATTTTTTGCGGTACCTATTTCTTTGCTATTGTCGATTTCCAGCTCTTCCGCGCGTAGATACCAATCTCTTTTTCTTGGCGGGCAGGTGGTGTAGTTGGTCTCTTTGATCCGGTAGTGATCTTTGCCTTCAAAATACAAGATATCGCCAGCGCCGCGCCCTTTTCCTTGTCTCATGGAATAGCGCGGTTCGGTCAATTGACCCACTTCGGTTTTCATATTGAGTTCGAGTTTCTTGCCTTGCAGAATATCCTTAGGTCTTTCCAGACGGATATTTCCTTCAACTTCGGCATCTTCGGTCTGTTCGTAATATTTCACGCGGTCTGCCGTGAGGGTATTGTCACCTTGCTGTAGAACCGCATTGCCGGTCGCTTCGACTTCCTGTTTGTAATAACCGGAAATCCGATCGGCCTCGATGAACACAGGTTTTTTTTGCGGTTTGACGATGGGTTTAAGTTCGCTCTCAATTTCACCTTCACCTTCGGTTTTGGGAACAACACAACTACCCCATCCGTTGAGCGGTAAAGCGAGGACTAATGCCAGGACAAATATACTCGGGATAATAGGTAACTTCATTCTGGATTTAGTGTGCAATGCCTGTCTGTCTGATTCAATTATTCGCAATCCCTGATACCGGATTCATCGCAAAATCCCACCGGCTTATTTATCCTAATAACTCAACATTGTACTATTTCTCGTAGCCGAAGTTCTATCGAAAAATAGGGATTTTAAATTGTTCAGAAAATCAAAATTCAATCAACGTGCGCGGAACATGAAATAAACCGCACCCACCATACATAACGCGGCCCACAGATAATCCAGTTTTAACGGTTCTTTTAAATAAAACAGCGCAAATGGCACAAACACGGTCAACGTGATGACTTCCTGCAAAATTTTGAGCTGTGCGACCGACAGTACCGAATAGCCGATCCGGTTGGCAGGAACTTGCAACATATACTCGAAAAACGCAATGCCCCAGCTGACCAACGCGGCAATGATCCACGGTTTATGGTTCAATTCCTTCAGATGCGCATACCAGGCGAAGGTCATGAATACATTGCTCATGGTCAACAATACGATAGTTTGCCCAATCTCGCGCATGGCGCTAAATCCCCAGATCTTGCCACATGGCATCGACCCGCTGCTTGACCGCATCATCCATCGCTATCGGCGTACCCCATTCCCGGTTTGTTTCGCCGGGGAATTTATTGGTCGCATCCAATCCCATCTTGCCGCCCAATCCGGAAATCGGGCTGGCGAAATCGAGGTAGTCGATCGGCGTATTCTCAACCAGCAACGTATCGCGCACCGGATCGACTCGAGTGGTGATTGCCCAGATCACTTCTTTCCAGTCGCGTACGTTGATGTCGTCGTCGGTGACGATGATGAATTTGGTGTACATGAACTGGCGTAAAAAGCTCCAGATACCGAACATCACGCGCTTGCTGTGCCCGGCGTACTGTTTTTTCATGCTGACCACCGCCATGCGGTACGAACACCCTTCCGGCGGTAGGTAAAAATCGGTAATTTCCGGGAATTGTTTTTGCAGCAGCGGCACGAACACTTCGTTCAGCGCCACACCGAGAATCGCCGGTTCATCTGGCGGTTTACCGGTGTAGGTGGAGTGATAAATCGGATTGCGGCGCATGGTGATGCGGTCGATGGTAAAGACCGGGAAAGTTTCCTGCTCGTTATAGTAACCGGTATGATCGCCATACGGCCCTTCTAGTGCAGTTTCTCCGGGGTGAATCGCGCCTTCCAGCACGATTTCCGCACTCGCCGGTACTTGCAAATCATTGCCGATGCACTTCACCACTTCTGTTTTGGCACCGCGCAGTAACCCCGCGAACTGATATTCGCTCAATGTATCCGGCACTGGTGTCACGGCACCGAGTATAGTCGCCGGGTCGGCACCCAAGGCGACCGCCAGTGGATACGGTTTGCTCGGATTCAATAGATTGAATTCCCGGAAATCCAGTGCCCCACCGCGGTGCGCCAGCCAGCGCATAATGACTTTATTCGGACCAATGACTTGCTGACGGTAAATACCTAAATTCTGCCGGGTTTTGTTCGGTCCCCGGGTCACCGTCAGACCCCACGTGATCAGCGGCGCAACATCGCCCGGCCAGCAGATTTGAATCGGTATGCGGCTCAGATCGACATCATTGCCTTCCCACACGATTTCCTGACACGGCGCGCTACTCAATTCCTTTGGCGCCATATTCAATACTTGCTTCAATAGCGGCAGTTTATCCCAGGCATCTTTCAGTCCTTTCGGCGGATCGGGTTCTTTCAGGTACGCCAACAACTTACCGACCTCGCGCAATGCTTCGACCGATTCCTGTCCCATGCCCAATGCCACCCGTTTCGGCGTGCCGAACAAATTGCCCAGCACCGGCATGCTGTGCTCTTTAGGGTTTTCGAATAATATGGCTGGGCCTTGCGCTTTCAGGACGCGGTCACAGATCTCGGTCATTTCCAATGTGGGATCGACTTCGGTCTGGATGCGCTTTAACTCGCCCATCGTTTCTAATTGCGCGATGAAATCACGCAGATCTTTATATTGCATGGATTAAATCCTTAATGCGGAAAAATGAGGAAATCGAGCGCGATCCCGGCAAACACCACCATTCCCACCCAATTATTATGCAAGAATGCTTTGAAGCACAGTGCCCGGTCACGATTACGAATCAAGGCATATTGGTATGCAATCAAACCGCATGCGGTTACCAATCCGGCGTAATACGCCCAATTCATCTGCTGCATTTGCCCGATGATCAACATGATCGCAAGGAAACAGGCATGACAAATCATCACGCCCAACACATCAAAACGCCCAAAAGTAATCGCAGAAGTTTGGATGCCGATTTTCAAATCATCCGGTTTATCGACGATGGCATACTCGGTATCGTACGCAATCACCCAGAACAGATTGGCCAGCATCAGAATCCAGATAATTGGCGGCAAGCTATCGGTTTGCGCGGCAAAAGCCATTGGAATGCCGAAACTGAACGCAATGCCCAGATAAGCTTGCGGCATCGCAAAGAAACGTTTGGTGAATGGATAGCTCGCAGCCAGAAACAGTGCCGGTACCGAAAGCAGGATAGTCAGTTGATTCAAAGGCAGAATCAGCAGAAATGCACAAATACTTAATCCCGCCGCCAGTAGCAGAGCTTCTTTGGAGCTAACGCGGCCCGCTGCCATCGGGCGATTCTTGGTGCGTTCGACATGAGGATCGATCTTGCGGTCGGCGTAGTCATTGATGACACAACCCGCCGAGCGCATCAGTACTGTGCCTAAAACAAAAATGATGAAAATTGACCAATCCGGCAATCCCTGCGCGGCAAACCATAAACCCCACAACATCGGCCATAACAGCAGCAAAATACCAATCGGCTTGTCGAGCCGCATCAATTGCGCGTAAGTTTTGATTCGATCGGCTATGTTCATAACGGTAAATCCAGAATCGCCGGTAAAAATACTTCGGTTACTAAAATCGACTGTCCGTGCAGCGTAAATAACGAACGCCGCGCCCATAGATTGGCCGGTCTCGAAGATAATCCGGCGCATGCGCGATCATACAAAAAATGGCCGCAACTGACTTTTTTAAATTCCAGCGGCGTGCGTTTGATTCTGGGATTGGTAAACAAAACCGTTCCCAGCGATTTATTGCCCAACCCGCTCAACCCCCGCCATGCGCCGCGCAGGTTTTTATGCGCCACCACCGAATGCGCGAATACCACCGGCGTATTCCCGCAGTATAGGTAAACTTCGCGCACCATGGCCAACTCACTGGCGCGCAGCCCCATTACTGCCAATTCATCGCCGTAAATCCTGCTGAACGACTGAAATACACGCTTTACGCGAAATTGTCCGCAGCGATCCTGGATGCGACGCGTCAACGATCCGCGATCCTGTAACCAATTGCGTTGATGGTATGAAACAGAAGTCAGCGCGGAATGCCATGCCAGCGGATGGGCTTTGTTCATCGCGGCAAAGCTGCAAATTGAGATTGTTGCATGATAGAAATTCTTAACCTAATACCCGGCAAAGTCATACTGAGAATTGTTGGAACGGGATTATACAGCAGTCTTTAATAAACCATATCCGCATGATCCTGCCGCTGTTTCACAGAACAACCGCTTTACATTAAGATATCATTGACCGGCTTTAACACTTCCGGACGATCGGGGTCTTCAATTAACTCCAGCAAATTAATTTCGATATTCCGCGAAATCGCGGTCAATGGCAGGTCATTCGGCTGCAAACCAAAAGGATCCTCAATTTCGTCGCCGATGGCATCCAACTCAAAAAATGCATAGGAAATCAGTAACACGACAATCGGTGTCAGTACACTGGTGGTCTCAACCAATCCAAACGGCAGAAAAATGCAATAAGAGGCGACGATACGGTGGATCAATACGGAATAACTGAACGGTAACGGAGTATTTTTAATACGCTCGCAGCCGCCCAAAATATGGGTAAATTCGTTGATCTGCGCATCCATCACTGGATGATTGAGTCCACTTAACCACTGTTGCTGGCGTGCGGCTGCAAGATCGCGGCTCAGTTGCTGCAAAATCGCTAACGGGCGGTGTGACGATTTGAGCACTTGAGCCAGGTCTTCCGGCGATAGAAATTTTTTGATTTCCTCCGCGGGATCTTCCTTGCGCAAGTGGCAACGTAATGCATGCGCATAGGCAATCACACGTTTGACAAATATTTCACGAAAATGCCGTACTGCTTCGGTATCGTGCGAGGATTCGATCAGAAAGCATGTTTGGCGGGCCAGAGTTCGCGAGGCGTTGGCTAACGCACCCCAAAGCTTACGTCCTTCCCAGAATTTATCGTACGAAGCGCTGTTGCGGAAACCCAGAAATATACCCAGCGCAACGCCAATCAGCAAAAAAGGAGTTGTCGTGAGCGTGTATGCTTGAATGTCATAGCGTAGCTCAACATAAGTAACGATCATCGCGGAAATAGTGACCGTGAGAATACGCGGCCACGTCACCATGAAACTACTGCCTCTGAAATGAAACAGCAGCCGTGTCCATGAGACTTTATCCTTAACAATCATGATAGTAATGATCCTTCGTTGTTTGATTCAATCTATTCATTTGATCTTAACCGGTAGAAGATGGCAGCGTATCGCTGCCGGTAATCCATGTGTATTCATACCCGCAAATATTCCGTTTTATCCCCCAACCACCGCTCAATATGCCGCTGCGCCAAATCCGGATGGCAATTCAGCATTTCTTCCGCTGCGGCTTGCGCAGCCGTGAGTAACTCGACATCTTGTTCCAGATTGGCGAAACGCAGCATCGGCACGCCGCTCTGCCGCGCCCCCAGGAATTCTCCCGGGCCGCGCAAATTCAAATCCTGGCGCGCGATTTCAAAACCATCCGTATGCTCGAAAATGATTTTGAGCCGCTTACGGGCGATTTCGGATAGCGGTTGCTGAAACAGCAAAATACAGATACTGGCTTCCGATCCGCGCCCGACACGGCCGCGCAGCTGATGTAATTGCGATAACCCCATGCGCTCGGCGTTTTCGATCACCATCAGCGATGCATTCGGTACATCCACACCGACTTCAATGACAGTCGTTGCCACCAGTAATTGGATTTCTCCTTGCTTGAACGCTGCCATCATCGCGGCTTTTTCCTGTGCGGGCAAGCGTCCATGCACTAACCCGATGCGCAAATGCGGAAATACCTGATTCAGACTCTCGCAAGTTTCCAGCGCGGTTTGCAGTTGTAAAACTTCGGATTCCTCGATCAACGGACAAACCCAATAGACCTGCTTGCCTTGCTCGCAGGCATGTTGTATGCGGGCAATAACTTCGTCACGGCGGTTATCGGCGATCAATTTGGTTACGACCGGCGATCGGCCTGGCGGCAATTCATCGATAACCGATACGTCCAGATCGGCAAAATAGCTCATCGACAACGTGCGTGGAATCGGTGTGGCGCTCATCATCAACTGGTGCGGCACTTGATCGGATTGCGCGCCTTTCATGCGCAACGCCAGGCGCTGATGCACACCGAAACGGTGCTGCTCGTCGATGATGGCCAAGCCCAATCGATGAAATATCACTTGATCTTGGAACAGTGCGTGCGTACCGGCAGCCAGTTGCGCGGCGCCGGATGCGATGTCATCCAGCACGGCTTGCTTCTCTTTCTTCTTTTGACTGCTGGACAACCAAGCCACCTTAATTCCCAACGGCTCAAACCAGCTGGTTAATTTCTGAAAATGCTGCTCGGCAAGAATCTCGGTCGGTGCCATGATCGCCGCCTGATAACCGTTTTCAATCGCCTGTAACGCAGCCAACGCGGCCACGATTGTTTTGCCGCTGCCAACATCGCCTTGCAACAAACGCTGCATCGGATACGCAGATGCCAAATCGCGGCTAATTTCGGCGGAAACCCTGATTTGCGCGGTTGTCAGCGCAAAATTCAATTGTGCGAGAAATTGCTGTTTCAAATTGTCTTTTTGCGCCAACGCTGGCGCGGAATGGCTGCGCCGTTGCCGGTAGTGCAAACGCATCGATAATTGCTGCGCCAGCAATTCGTCGAACTTGATGCGTCGCCAGGCCGGATGCGTGCGTGTTTGCAGCGCTTCGATCGATACCTCGGGCGGCGGATTATGCAAGCACATCACACTTTCCCGGAAATCCGCCAGCCGATACTTGCCGATAATGCGGTCAGGCACGGTTTCGGTCAGCATGTGCTGTCCATTCTGCAGAGCTTGTGCGATTAATTTGGCAAGAATTTTTTGCGTCAAACCTGCTGTCGTGGGATAAATCGGCGTCATGGTATCCGCCAGAGATTCTCCGTCCCGGACGATGCGACACTTGGGATGCACCATTTCGGCACCGAAAAAACCGCTGCGAATCTCACCCAATAACCGCACACGCTTTCCTACCGCATACGTTTTAATTTGACTGCCGTAGAAATTCAGAAAGCGCATCACCAAAACACCGCTGTTGTCTTCAACCTGACAAACCAGTTGCCGTCTGGGACGAAAAACCACTTCATTATGAATAATAATACCTTCGACCTGCACTGTTTGCCCTGGCGGTGCATCAGCGATGGGGAACAGATGCGTTTCATCTTCATAACGAATCGGCAGGTGCAAAATCAAATCCAGTTCGGTATCAATGCCCAAACGGGATAATTTTTCCTGCACCTGCGTGCTGGCAGTCACTGAGTGACTGATCAGCTTTGCAACACCATGACTGCATCCATTTCCACTAGCGCATCACGCGGTAGTGCTTTGACACCGACGGCGGCACGGGCCGGATAGGGTTGGGAAAAATGACTGGACATGATTTCATTGACCAGCGCGAAATTGCCGAGATCGGTGAGATATATATTGAGTTTCACAATATCGTTCAATCCGCCGTCACTGGCTGCCGCGACTGCTTTCAAGTTGGAAAATACCTGTTGTATCTGCGCTTCAATCCCGTCCGCCATTCGCATGCTGACCGGATTCAGTCCGATCTGTCCCGACAGATAGATGGTATACCCTCCTCCCCGTACCCGCACTGCTTGCGAATAAGTGCCGATGGCTTGTGGTGCATCGGCGGTATGGATAATTTGCTTGGTCATTTTTTCTCCTGATGAAATTGATTCCGTATTTTTTGTTATAGTTGGCGCCCGCGAATAACCTTAACCGCACTATTACGGTATGATGCAGTTAACTTGGGCACATTTCAACCAGGCCGGAATTTTAATCGAAACTTCATTTGAATTTTTCATGCTATGCAAAAACTGATTATCCAAGGGGGCGTGCCGCTACACGGCGAGATTTCCATTTCGGGCGCTAAAAACGCCGCGCTTCCGCTGTTGTGTGCGGCATTGCTCACCGGAGAATCGCTTAAAATCAATAATGTTCCTGCATTGCATGACATCACCACCATGCTGTCATTGCTCAAGCAAATGGGAATAGACATTTCCGGCAGCAATAACGAGGTTGTGCTTTCGGCTGCCACACTGTCCCAGCTGATCGCACCGTATGAAATGGTCAAAACCATGCGTGCCGCCATTCTGGTGCTTGGTCCTTTGCTCGCGCGTGCTGGAGAAGCCGAGATTTCACTGCCCGGCGGCTGCGCCATCGGTTTGCGTCCGGTCGATCTGCATATCAAAGGTCTACAGGCCATGGGCGCAGAAATTCATATCCGGCATGGCTACATTCATGCTGTAGCCAAGAAATTGCACGGTGCGCGCATCGTTTTCGATATTGTGACCGTCACCGGAACGGAGAATTTGATGATGGCGGCAACTCTCGCCGAGGGAGCGACAATTCTTGAAAATGCCGCGCGCGAACCGGAGATTATCGATCTGGCCAATTGCCTGAAAGCAATGGGGGCAAAAATTCAAGGCGCGGGCACTGACATCATCACGATTGAAGGTGTGCCGTCGCTGCATGGCGCGGAGCACACGGTCATGCCTGATCGTATTGAAACCGGTACTTTTCTGGTCGCGGCTACCGCCACCGGTGGCGAAATTCACTTGAAAAATACCGATGCGCATCTTCTCGACGCGGTTCTGGATAAATTGACCGAAGCCGGTGCACGAATTGATTCCAACGGAAACTGGATCAATCTTAAAATGCACACGAAACCCAAATCGGTGAATGTGCGGACCGCCCCCTACCCGGCTTTCCCGACCGATATGCAGGCGCAATTTATGTCATTGAATTGCATTGCAGACGGTACCGCGATCATTACCGAAACCATTTTTGAAAACCGCCTGATGCATGTGCAGGAGTTGAAGCGCATGAACGCCAGCATCGAAGTCGAAGGCAACGCCGCCATCGTCACCGGCATTGCTCGCTTGGATGGCGCCAATGTGATGGCAACCGATCTACGCGCTTCGGCCAGTCTCGTGATTGCCGGATTGATTGCGCAAGGTGAAACCGTAATTGACCGTATCTACCACCTGGATCGCGGTTATGAAAATATCGAAGGTAAATTGTCCGCACTCGGCGCGCAAATCCGCCGTATCCAATAAAAAAGGCTTTTGCCATCGCAAAAGCCTTTCATTCATTGCAACAAGTCTTAAACCGCGTGCGCGGTCAATCTTTATTAGAATTTAGGTTGTTTGTAGCTGACAACCAAAGTAGCGATTTTCTTGTTCAACCCCATGACTGGAACGACCAGAATTTTTTTACCATCGACATCCGATCTAACCGAAATCTTTTGTAAATTTAGAATTTCTTTCGGAAATATTTCCGTGCCTTTTGCTTCTTCCAGACGTTTATCAGTGGAAACTAGCAATTGCCCATCTTCACCGATCAATACCACACGTTCGGTATCTTTCATTCTGACGATTTCACTCAAATATTGATCGATTTGGTCAACATTGTTGCGGATTAGTTCACCACGCACTGCCCAAGATAAAACTTGCCCGAAGCGTTCTTCCTCCTTCACGTATTGCTGATCGGCGTATTCCCGGGCTTGTTGTGTGATAATCGTACGTTCGCTTTCAAGCTTCTTCGCCATATCGGATTCCACTTTGCTAACGGCGATCATTTTCCATGCAATGACGACGATAATCAGTCCGACCAATGCGCCGGCATACTTTGCGGGCAATTGCATTGTCGGGATTTGTGCCATCCATTCGAACTTCGAATTGAATTGTGAGAATAAATTATCAGCTTTGGATTGTTGGTTTGGATTTTGTCTATTGTAATCCGACATGAATAACTCCTTGTGTTATGGGTGGCAGAGGAAAACGCGAATTATCCACTAATACGTATGGAAGGAAAAGTAGCGAGTATCAATTAACTGAAATGATTGCGTGCTGCGTACCGGGAAATTGGGAAAAATCGCACCAGCACAAAATAACCGGTTGGGTATTTATGTTTTATAATGCCGCCTGTTAATGTTTTGATCAGAAAACAAAGGAATAAAGAGCCACGTAATGAATAATGACCCTGCATTGCAACAAGATGATACTAAAAAAACCTGGTCGGGCCGTTTCAATGAACCGGTTTCAGCGCTGGTGGAACGTTATACCGCTTCCGTGAGTTTTGATCAACGCTTGACGGAATACGATATCCAGGGATCGTTGGCGCACGCGCAGATGCTGGCGGAACAAGGCATTATCAGCGCTGCCGATTTAACCGCTATCCAGCAAGGCATGCAGCAGATCCGTGACGAAATTCGCAATCATCAATTTGTCTGGTTGCAGGAACTGGAAGATGTGCACTTGAATATTGAAAAGCGTTTGACCGCGTTGGTCGGTGATGCCGGAAAACGGCTGCATACCGGCCGTTCACGCAATGATCAGGTAGCGACGGATATCCGCTTATTTTTACGTACCGCAATCGACGAAATTATCAGTCTGATCAAGGCCATGCAACACGCATTGCTTAGTCTGGCGGAACAGCATATCCATACGATCATGCCCGGCTTTACCCATCTGCAAGTGGCACAGCCGGTGTCGTTCGGCCATCACCTGATGGCGTATTTTGAAATGCTGAAACGCGACGTTGAACGCTTGACCGATTGCCGTAAACGGGTGAATCAGCTGCCGCTCGGCGCCGCCGCGCTGGCCGGCACGAGTTATCCGATCAATCGCGAGCGGGTTGCACAATTGCTCGATTTTGAGGCTGTTTGCCAGAATTCGCTGGACGCCGTCTCAGACCGCGATTTTGCGATCGAATTCAGTGCCTGTGCGGCGCTCATCATGACGCACTTGTCACGCATGTCGGAAGAATTCATTTTATGGATGAATCCGGCGTTCGGTTTTATTCAATTGGCTGATCGCTTCTGCACCGGTTCTTCCATCATGCCGCAGAAAAAAAATCCCGATGTGCCGGAACTGGTGCGCGGCAAAACCGGGCGCGTCAACGGACATCTGGTGGCGCTACTAACGCTGATGAAAGCGCAACCGCTGGCATACAATAAGGATAATCAGGAAGACAAAGAACCGCTTTTTGATACTGTAGACACTTTGACCGATACACTGCGGATTTACGCCGACATGCTCGGCGGCGTGCGCGTTAATCAAGAGACGATGCGTGCATCGGCACTTCGCGGTTATGCCACTGCTACAGACTTGGCAGATTATCTGGTCAAAAAAGGTATTCCATTTCGTGATGCGCACGAAATCGTGGCCAAAGCGGTGCAGTTCGCTGAACAAAAAGGCTGCGATCTCAGTAAGCTTGAATTGAATGAATTGCAACAATTCTCGATACAAATTGAATCCGATATTTTTGCCGTATTAACGTTGGAAGGATCGATGAATAGCCGGAATCACACCGGTGGCACTGCACCGGAGCAAGTGCAGGCAGCGATTCAAAAAGCTAAGGCATGGTTGCCGTGGAAGATGTAAAACATGCAGGTATGGCATGACATCAGTGCACAAATTTCTGCTGTCACAAATGCGCTTTTCAAAGTAAAAGAATCACGCTCGATTGGCGGCGGTTGTATCAATCAGACGTATTGCATCACCGATGGTGCGCAGCGTTTTTTTATCAAGCTCAACACACCTGGCAACCTTTCAATGTTCGAGGCTGAAGCCGCCGGTCTCGTGGAAATTCATCGGTCGAAGACACTGCGGGTTCCTCTGCCCATTTGCTATGGACAAAATGATCAAGCCGCATGGCTGGTTTTGGAATATCTCGATTTAAATAGCGGTATGCGTGGCAAAGCAGCGGATTTAGGCAAGCAATTGGCTGCCATGCATCGCACAACTTCAAAACAATTCGGCTGGGTGCGCGACAACACCATCGGGCAAACCCTGCAAGTCAATACGCCGTCCTCGGATTGGGTCAATTTCTGGCGTACGCAGCGATTGGGTTTTCAATTGGATCTGGCCAAAACCAATGGGCATAACGGCAAGCTGCAAAAGATGGGAGAGCAATTGTTGATTAATCTGGATAAATTTTTCCCCGATGCATCGCCGCTTCCCGCACTGCTGCATGGCGATCTATGGAGCGGCAATTATGCTTATGACGGCAACGGAATTCCGGTATTATTTGATCCGGCGGTTTATTATGGCGACCGGGAAGCGGATATCGCCATGACCGAACTTTTCGGCGGTTTCCCTGCCGATTTTTATTCTGCTTACCGGTATGATTATCCATTGGATTCCGGTTATAATATTCGCAAATTGGTTTATAACCTCTATCACATTCTTAATCATTTGAATCTTTTTGGTAGCAGTTACCGGCATCAAACTGAACAAACGATCAATACGTTACTCGCTGAAATTCATTAATAAATACTGGACGCCCTATCCGCTCGGAGCCATGCAATTCAATTTTATCGATCTCATGAATTTTTCTCATTGCGATAACCGCTCATGACCAAATATGTCTTTGTGACTGGCGGTGTTGTTTCTTCCCTGGGCAAAGGAATTGCCGCTGCATCTCTGGGTGCGTTGCTGGAGTCGCGCGGGCTGAAAGTAACGATGCTCAAGCTGGATCCTTACATTAATGTGGATCCCGGTACCATGAGTCCGTTCCAACATGGTGAAGTATTTGTGACGGAAGACGGCGCTGAAACCGACCTGGATCTAGGGCATTACGAACGTTTTATCAGTACGCGCATGACGCGGCATAATAACTTCACCACCGGGCAAATCTACGAAAGCGTGATTCGCAAGGAGCGGCGCGGCGATTATCTTGGCGGCACGGTGCAAGTGATCCCGCATATCACCGATGAGATCAAACGCTATATTCAAGCGGGCGTGGGGGATGCGCAAGTTGCGATTATTGAGATCGGCGGCACGGTCGGCGATATCGAGTCGCTACCATTTTTGGAAGCCATCCGGCAAATGGCGGTACAAAATCCGCGCACAGATACCTGTTTTATTCACCTTACTTTACTGCCCTATATCGGTTCGGCCGGTGAATTAAAAACTAAACCGACGCAGCATTCGGTCAAGGAATTACGCGAAATCGGTATTCAGCCGGATGTGTTGCTTTGCCGCTCGGATCGTGAAGTACCCAAGGAAGAACGCAGAAAAATTGCGCTGTTTACTAATGTTCAAGAAGAAGCCGTTATCTCCGCCATTGATGTCGACAGTATCTACAAGATCCCAGGCTTGTTGCATGAGCAAATGCTCGATGAAATCATTTGCCACAAACTGAGTATTCTGGCAAAACCGGCTGATTTGAGCGTGTGGAAGAAACTGGTGTATGCGCTGGAACATCCGAAGCATACCGTCACGATTGCCATTGTCGGCAAGTATGTCGATTTAACAGAATCCTACAAGTCGCTCTCCGAAGCTTTAATTCACGCGGGGATTCATACCAATAGCCGGATTAACATCGTCTATATCGATTCTGAAAATATCGAAAAAGATGGCACGGATTGCTTGATCGACATGAATGCCATTTTGGTTCCCGGCGGTTTCGGCAAACGCGGCGTGGAAGGCAAAATCATGGCGATCAATTTTGCCCGTACCCACCGCATTCCGTATTTGGGAATTTGTCTGGGCATGCAACTGGCGGTGATTGAATATGCGCGCAATAAGACCGGCATGAAAGGGGCGCACAGCACCGAGTTTAACCCTGACACCCCCTACCCGGTCATTGGTTTGATCACCGAATGGCGGACTCGCGACGGACAAATCGAAGTGCGCGATGAGAATTCCGATATCGGCGGCAGCATGCGCTTGGGCGGGCAGGAATGTATTTTGAAAAAGGATTCGCTGGCCTGGAAAGCTTACGGTGTGGATACCATTAGCGAGCGTCACCGCCATCGCTACGAAGTCAACAGTTTTTATATTCCAAAATTGGAAAAAGCGGGGCTCTGCATCAGCGGTTTTTCCAAGGAAGAGAATTTGTGTGAAATGATAGAACTTCCGGAGATTGATCATCCCTGGTTTCTCGGCTGTCAATTTCATCCGGAATTCACCTCCACCCCCCGGTTAGGTCATCCGCTGTTCAAGTCCTATGTTCAGGCTGCGATTCATTTTGCTCATGGGCATCAGCACGCCGGAGATGAAAAAATACATGCTGTACGGAGCAATTAATTCAACAGAAAATTGCAGGCAGCAAAGCCAAAAATACTAGAAATTACCGCCAGTCATACCAAAGATAAAGAAACAACAATCACTTAACAACAGGGAAAACGTAGCATGAGCGCAATAGTAGATGTCATCGCCCGCGAGATTCTGGATTCTCGCGGTAATCCAACCATTGAAGCGGATGTATTGTTGGAGTCCGGCGTGCTGGGGCGCGCCTCGGTTCCTTCCGGTGCATCCGTCGGCACCCGAGAGGCGGTGGAATTACGCGATGGCGATGCGCAGCGCTACTCCGGCAAAGGCGTGCTGAAAGCCGTGGAAAATGTGAACACCGAAATTTCTGAAACACTCATGGGATTGGACGCCATCGATCAGAGTTTCATCGATCAAGAACTGATCAATCTGGATGGCACCGAAAACAAATCCAGACTTGGCGCCAATGCGATTCTGGCGGTATCCCTCGCGGTTGCCAAAGCGGCTGCGGAAGAATCCGGTTTGCCACTATACCGTTACCTTGGTGGCGCGGCTTCGATGTCGATGCCGGTGCCGATGATGAATTTGATCAACGGCGGCGCGCATGCCAACAACAATATTAATATGCAGGAATTCATGATCGTTCCGCTGGGAATTGCCAATTTTCGCGATGCGATCCGCTGCGGCGCGGAAGTTTTCAGTACGCTAAAAAAACTCATCAACGACAAAGGCATGCCCACAACCGTCGGCGATGAAGGCGGATTTGCTCCCAATCTGGAAAGCAATGAAGCCGCCTTGCAGTTGATCGTGCAAGCCATCGATCAAGCAGGGTATCAACCGGGTAGAGATGTTGCCATCGGTATAGACTGTGCCAGTTCGGAATTTTACCACGATGGTAAATACCATTTAGGATCCGAGGGCCTGCAGCTGACATCCGCGCAGTTTACGGATTATCTGGCATCATGGGTGGATAAATACCCGATTATCACGATCGAAGACGGTATGAGCGAACTTGACTGGAACGGTTGGGAACTACTGACCGAGAAATTAGGTAAATCAATCCAATTAGTCGGTGACGATATCTTCGTTACCAATACCCGAATTCTGCAGGAAGGCATTAAACGCAATATCGCCAATTCCATCTTGATCAAAGTGAATCAGATCGGTACCTTGACTGAAACCTTTGCCGCGATTGAGATGGCGAAATGCGCCGGTTACACAGCAGTCATTTCGCACCGTTCCGGTGAAACCGAAGATACCACCATTGCTGATATTGCGGTCGCTACAAACGCTCTACAAATTAAAACCGGCTCACTGTCACGTTCCGATCGTCTCGCAAAATACAATCAACTGTTGCGGATTGAAGAGGGCTTGGGAGATTCGGTTAGCTACGCCGGCCGGAGAGCATTTTACCAACTCAAATAATGAAGTTATTGAGTTTTCTCCTGCTCGTCGCTATTGCCGCAATGCAATACCCATTATGGCTTGGAAAAGCAAGCTGGCTGAGGGTGTGGCAAGTGGATCAGGAGGTCATTGCGGCACGAGCGGAAAATTTACAGTTGCAAAATCGTAACAACATGCTCGAAGCTGAAGTCAACGATCTGAAGCAAGGACTTGAAGCAATTGAAGAACGTGCCCGTAGCGACTTGGGCATGATCAAAGAAGACGAGATCCTCTTTCAGATCGTCAGAAATACTCAGCCCCAATCCACGCAATCTAATCCTGCGCAATAAATTTCCGCGAACTCTTGAGAAAATTGCGCGCCTAAAACCAAGCCGGGCAGCTGCATCAATTCGTTTGCAATCGCCCGGCTTAAGCAGAAAATTTTAACTATAATTTGCTTGAAAAATGATCAGAAATTCATATATCAATACCAGTCTTGTTTTGTATTCGATAAACACCAAGGAGTAAAAGAATGAAAAGAATTCTTCTTTTTTTAGCCACTAATTTAGCCATTGTTGTTGTGCTAAGTATCACCTTGCGTTTGCTTGGCGTTGAAAAAATCCTCGATGCGCAAGGGACCGGCCTGAATATCAACTCCCTGCTGATATTCGCAGCGGTATTCGGTTTTGGCGGTTCGTTTATGTCGCTTGCTTTGTCCAAATGGACTGCAAAACGCTTTACTGGCGCTCAAGTGATCGAAATGCCGCGAAACGCACATGAGCATTGGCTGGTCACCACAGTGCAACGGCAGGCTGCGGCGGCTGGAATCGGTATGCCAGAAGTCGCTATTTACGATGCGCCGGATGTTAATGCATTCGCCACCGGTATGTCGCGCAATGATGCGCTGGTTGCGGTGAGCACCGGTCTTCTCAACACCATGAGCCAGGATGAAGCCGAAGCAGTGTTGGCGCATGAAGTCAGTCATATCGCTAATGGTGATATGGTAACTCTGGCGTTGATTCAAGGTGTCGTTAACACATTTGTCATTTTCCTGTCGCGTGTCATCGGTCACACCGTCGATCGTGTCATATTCAAAACGGAAGAAGGTCATGGCCCTGCCTTCTGGATTACCAACATCGTTGCCGAAATCGTACTCGGTGTGCTGGCCAGCATTATCGTCATGTGGTTTAGCCGTCAGCGTGAATTTCGCGCCGATGCAGGCGGCGCCAGTCTGGCTGGAAGAGCAAAAATGATTGCCGCACTTCGCCGCCTGCAATTGGTGCATGAACAAGCGCACTTACCCAATCAACTCGCTGCTTTTGGTATTTCCGGCGGCAGTAACGGATTTTCGCGCTTATTTATGTCGCACCCACCGCTGGAAGAAAGAATCGCAGCACTTGAGGCGCAACACTAGAATTGTAACGCAGACGTCTCTGTTACTCACGGCAAAACGCCGTACCGGTTGGCTGGTACGGCGTTTTGCTTTTATGTTGCCGAGTAAACGTTAAAAACTGCGCTATCTGTTTCAACTATGAATCAATAGGATGTTTCGCGCGAGAAATCTTGCCAGATAAAGGGGGGATTAACCGATGGTTTGGTTGGAATAAAGAAAGTTGCGGCATCCAGCACACCTATCAAGCTGCGGCCAACCGTATGCATGATACCCATTCCCAACCCGATGGTAATACCATAAGCCGGTCCTTCTTTTTGGCTGGTCAAAATAATATTCTTCGGCAGTTCCACCCAACCAGTCACTGCATTCGCTACACCGCTGGCAAATTTCTCGGCTGAATTATTAACATAGCTGTCAGATGCAATCACTTGAGACGAGAAAAGAAATAGTATTGAAAACACCCAAGACAGTTTAACAATGCTTCTCATCAAAAAATCTCCTTTATACAGTTTTATAATTAAATTTCTGTTTCTAACAAAGAAATGGCAGAAATATGGCGAAAGTTTACCTTGTCATATTTAAACAGACAATTTTAATTTAGCAGAAATTACGGAATAAAATCGGGTAATAAGTAAGGTCTGCCGGATTCTCTCGTTGCCTCATGCTGCAAAATATTCGCTAATGTTCATATTCCTTTCATGATCCCGCTTCTGGCGGATATTTGCCGACAATTCCTCATCTTGCCGCAAGAAGAAAGCTTTTACAATGGTTGCTGCAGCAATGCCGTTATTATAAATCTATCAAATTAAATCAATGACTTTATCTTAATATTTCATACTTTGCATAAGGATTGTATGACAAATCACTCTGTTAAAAATATTGCGATAGAATCAGTAAAGAAAGCTTCTGGCATCAATAAATCCCTACCGGATAATCATCCAGTTTGATAAATCTATTATAGGATAGGTGTTTTATGCAAAAAGGAAATGACACCTTGCAGATAAGAATCATGAATTTCAAAACCATGTCAGTTCTTGTCCATTTGTTAAATTTAAAATGCACCGATAATGAAAAATTATTTCATTACGGCACAAAAAATTTCCTGCTAATCATGCTCATGAGTGTCGCTTTGTTATCGATGCCAAAAGCATTTGCATGGGATGTATCCGTTAAGCCGATTTCCGACAAGCTTGTATTAAAAACAAATGACACGCGATGGATCCGCTTAGGCGCAGGTTATCGCGGCACAGGATTGTGGACAGAAAACCTCAATGGCAATTTAAGTAGCGGTCATTACAGCAATGACAATGCGCGTCTCTATTTAAACGGTCAAATCAATCAATATCTCAAGTTTGAAGTCAATACCGAGTGTTTCTTCTGTAACAATACCGCCACTGGCGAAAACCCCAGGATGTCTTATAACATTCTGGATGCGATAGCAAAATTTGAATATAACCGGTACTTTAATATCTGGGGCGGGCGCATGCTGGCGCCTACGGAACGGGGAGAATTAAGCGGTCCTTTTTTTCAGGCTACGCATGATGCATTTAAAACTCCGTTCTTCTCTCAAGATTTCAGTGTTAAATTCGGCGAAGGCGGTGCAGGCCGTTATGGTCGTGACGATGGCGTAACTTTCTGGGGTAATGCAGCACCCGGTTTCGTACCTGGGACGCTTGGTTACGCGATGGGGGTTTTCCGCGGTTTGGAGTCATCGCATACATCCGGACCCAATTCGAGCGGCACGGTCCTTACAGCCGCGCGCGTTACCTATAACTTTTTGAATCCGGAAAAAAATCCCGGTTACTATACTTCCAGCACGTATTATGGCAAAGCCGGAGATATTTTAGCGGTGGCATTCGGCATGTCATATCAAAAGAATGGCGCTGGATCTTCTGTGCATCGCAGTGATTTTCTTGGTTTTGTAGGCGATGCGTTATTTGAGAAAGTGCTTCCCAATAACATGGGGGTCTTCACGGCAAATGGTGAATACAAGCAATTTTATGCAAATTATTCGACTGCTGCGTTTAGCGATAAAGACTGTTTTTGTATGTTCGATGGTAAATCATGGACAATCACCGGTCTTTATTTAATCCCCCATAAAATTGGTATCGGGCAATTCCAGCCCTACGGCAGATTTACCAGTGTTCAACCTAACCACAGCAGTAGCCGGGAAGAAATAGAAACGGGTGTTAATTACATTATCGATGGCTTTAATGCGCGCATTTCGGCTTATTATCAGCATGGCGATTTATTGCTGAAAGGACTGAACTACGCGCCTGGTATAGCGAGTCCGGCGGTCGATGTTTTTAAAATGTCGTTCCAATTGCAGATTTAGATCAATACCGCAATTAACAACGCGCAAATGCGGCACTAAGATTATGCTTCTACCTACTTACTCTGAAGAATCGGCCATTAAGTCACGGGATTCTGTTATTTTGAATGATCATCAATCGTCTATTACCGCTCTATCCGGAAGCAAAAGCCACCCAGAACATCAGCCGCTACAAGCCAGATTATCACTCAAATTTGCTGCCATTGACGATACAACACGTTTAGTAGAACGGGATCATTTTGGTCCGCTGCTGGTACAAAAAACATTGTATCCGGAAGGACGGAAAGTTTGCCATGCCGTCATTATTCATCCGCCCGGCGGGATTGTTGGCGGAGATCAGCTCGAAATTACCGCTGATGCCGAAGCCTTTGCAAAAGTACAGATTACGACCCCGGGTGCAGCCAAATGGTACAAAGCCAACGGCCACACTTCCCGCCAAAAAATTAGAATTCGCGTCAAAAAAGGTGCTTCTCTTGAATGGGTGCCGCAAGAAACCATCTTCTATAACCATACTGACGTATCCGTTGATCATCAAATAATACTTGAGGACGATGCGGTTTATATTGGTTGCGAAATCTTATGTTTTGGCCGGACTGCGTTCGGCGAAAGGTTTAGTGATGGTCAAATCAAGCAACGCACCAGCATTCAACGGAATGGCAAGATTATTTGGTTAGAGCAAATCCGGTTACGCGGTGAAGATGCGGCGATGAATGGCCCATTGGCTTTATCGGGTAAAACGGTATGCGCCACGCTGCTGTTGACAGGAAAAACAATACCCCAGCCATTGCTGGATTTAGTCCGCGAGGAAGCGGAAAAGACCGCTAACGGAGCCGGCCAGGTAGGCATATCGCAGCTTAAAGCGGTTACTGTGGCACGTTATCTGGGAGATTCAAGCGAAGTGGCGCGGCATGTCATGTTGCGTATCTGGGGATTGCTTCGCCCGGAATTGACCGGATGCGCCGCGATTGTGCCGCGCATGTGGAGTACATGATCGATAGCGGTTTTACATGAACAGCGCAGGTGCTGCGGCAACTTTATTGTAAATGTTGTTTTACCCAGGAGAGAAACTATGGACTTAACACCTAGAGAAAAAGACAAACTGCAAATTTTCACCGCCGGATTACTCGCCGAAAGACGTAAAGCGCGCGGTTTACGGCTCAATTATCCGGAAGCGGTTGCATTAATTACTTGTGCGGTATTGGAAGGAGCCCGGGACGGTAGAACGGTCGCGGAACTGATGACTGCCGGTCAAAAAATATTGACCCGGGCTGATGTAATGGAAGGCGTTCCCGAAATGATTCCGGATATTCAAGTCGAAGCCACTTTCCCGGATGGAACCAAACTGGTGACTGTGCATAATCCAATTGTTTAATTGATATCAATAGAATAGGAGATTGTCATGAGAGTACCAATGATCCCCGGGGAAATATTCACAGAGCCTGGTGAAATCGAGTTGAACGCCGGTAGAAGAACAAAAATGTTAACTGTCTCAAATGGCGGAGACCGCCCAATCCAAATTGGATCCCATTTCCATTTTTATGAAGTGAATTCAGCGATGAAATTTGACCGTGAAGCCGCGTATGGCATGCGGTTGAATATTATGGCCGGAACGGCTGTGCGCTTTGAACCGGGACAAGAAAGAACTGTAGAACTGGTCGATCTCGCGGGAGACCGGATCGTTTATGGATTTAATCAAAAAGTGATGGGCAAACTCAAATAGTTTGTATCGCAATAATTTTACAGGAGTTAAAAAATGAGCGTAAAAATTTCCCGTCAAACTTATGCAGAAATGATGGGCCCAACGACCGGAGATCGAGTTCGATTAGCCGATACAGAACTTTTTATTGAAATTGAGAAAGACTTCACAACCTACGGTGAAGAAGTGAAGTTCGGTGGCGGTAAAGTGATCCGGGATGGCATGGGACAATCGCAGCGTAATCACGCCGATGTGATGGATACGGTGATTACAAATGCAGTGATCATTGACCATTGGGGGATCGTCAAAGCGGATATCGGCATTAAAAATGGCAAAATCGCCAATATCGGCAAAGCCGGAAACCCCGATATTCAACCGAATGTAACGATGGCAATTGGTTCGGGTACCGAAATTATTGCCGGTGAGAATCTGATCGTCACCGCCGGGGGGGTGGATACGCACATTCACTTCATCTCTCCGCAGCAAGCCGAAGACGCCATGATGAACGGCATTACCACCATGCTGGGCGGCGGTACCGGTCCGGCGGTAGGAACAGCGGCAACCACCTGTACACCGGGACCTTGGCACATTCACTCGATGCTCCGGGCATCCGATGGATTGGTCATGAATACCGGCTTCTTTGGCAAAGGCAATACCAGCTTGCCTACACCGCTTGAAGAACAAGTGTTGGCGGGCGCATGCGGATTAAAACTGCATGAAGATTGGGGAACAACATACGCGGCGATCGATAACTGCTTGGCAGTCGCCGACAAGTATGATGTGCAAGTTGCAATTCATACCGACACCATCAATGAAGGCGGCTATCTGGAAAACACCATTGCCGCGATGAAAGACCGCACCATTCATACCTTCCATACCGAAGGTGCCGGGGGTGGTCATGCGCCGGATATTATCGCAGTTGTGGGCCTTGACAATGTTTTGCCGTCATCGACCAACCCTACCCGCCCTTACACCGTCAACACGCTGGACGAGCATTTGGACATGCTGATGGTATGCCACCACTTGCATGCCAATATTGCCGAAGATCTGGCTTTTGCGGAATCGCGCATCCGTAAAGAAACGATCGCCGCGGAAGATATTTTGCATGATATGGGCGCAATTTCGATGATGTCCTCGGATTCACAAGCGATGGGCCGTATCGGTGAGGTGGTTTTACGTACCTGGCAGACCGCGCATAAAATGAAAGTACAACGCGGTACATTACAGGAAGATAATTCCAAAAATGACAACTTCCGTGTTAAGCGTTATGTTGCAAAATATACGATTAATCCGGCCATCACACACGGTATCGCACATGCCATCGGATCGGTAGAAACGGGCAAATATGCTGATCTCGTACTGTGGAGACCGGCATTCTTCGGGGTTAAACCATCAATGATTCTGAAAGGCGGCATGATCGCGGCATCGCTCATGGGCGACCCCAATGCATCGATTCCAACACCGCAACCGGTGCATTATCGCTACATGTTCGGCGGATACGGCGGCGGCATCAAAACATCCTGCTTTACATTCGCCTCTCAAGCCGCACTAAATGCTGGCTTAGTGGAACAATTGAAGCTGGATAAAAACCTGATTACGGTCAAAAATACCCGTAATCTGCGCAAGAAAGACATGATTCATAATAGCGCAACCCCCAAAATGGAAGTCGATCCGGAAACTTATGAAGTACGCGCTGATGGACAATTACTGACATGCGGTGCCGAAGATGTGCTGCCAATGGCGCAACGCTACTTCCTTTTCTAGAAATGGCTTGGCATTGCAACTGTGCAGCAATGAAGTGAGAAGTAACTGTTCCATTGATATGTTGACTATCATAGCCCCGTTGCTGTGATAGTCGGCGGATAATCGTTTTCATTGATCCAAATAATAAAATGCTTACGCTGAATACCAAGATAGATCACGCAGAATCAGTTTTCGCGCAGCTCGTGCTGCCCTATGAAATGCGCGAAAACAGCAGATTAAGAACGGCACTTGCATCGGGCGAGGAAGTGGCTATTTTTACCGTGCGCGGCACTGTACTGCGCAATAACGATTTACTCAAAAGCGATGATGGCCGCGTTGTGCAGATTATTGCAGCGCATGAATCCGTTTACCGGATTACATGCAAAACGCCGCACGATTTATTGCGTTGCGCTTTTCATTTAGGTAACCGTCACACACAAACGCAAGTAGGTGAAGGTTTTTTGCAGATTCATCAAGATTCGGTATTAAAACAGATGCTGGAAGGCCTGGGAGCCACGGTTGTAGAAGAAAGCGCGCAATTTGAACCGGAATCGGGCGCATATGGCGCAGGCGGCGGGCACCATCACCACCATGGTGACGGGCATTATCATGCGCATGGACCGCTTGCTCCGATACCGGCGCGGCAAAAGATACACCGGCCCTCCGATTCTCAATCCTAGGAAATGACTTTGCAAGCCGCTGCGTTGCTCCGTTTACTGCAATTGGCAAGTCCTTCTTTGCCGATAGGCGCATACACCTATTCGCAGGGTCTGGAATCTGCTATCGAAAAAGGCACTGTCCATAATGAAAGCTCGGCGCGTGCGTGGATTTCCGAATCCTTAAGCATCGTTGCCGACTTTGAAGCACCCATTGTATGGCGCTTGCTGAAAGCTTTCTCTGAACGTAATGCCGAAGCTGTGAATTATTGGAGTGAATGTTTTATTGCCGCCCGTGATACTGCCGAGTTCCGTGCGGAAACCATCCAGATGGGCTATTCCTTAGGAAAGCTCGTGCTGGATCTGAACATCGCGGATGAATCGTTGCGCACAATCCTGGCAAACCAACCGGAAATTCCGCTGCCTACGGCTTTTGCGTGCGCCGCCGAAGCGCTTGCGGTGCCTCATGAAGCGGTACTGCTTGGTTTATTATTTTCCTTGGTTGAAAATCAAGTGCTTGTTTGTGTTAAATCGGTGCCGCTAGGACAAGTTTCCGGACAAAGCCTGTTATTTTCGCTGCATGCCATGATAGAAAAAGCATCGCGTCACGCGCAGCTGCTTAACGACGACGAGTTGTCGAATTGGGCGCCAGGACTTTCATTACTGTCCATGCAGCATGAAATTCAGTACAGTAGAATTTATCGATCATAAATGCGAGGTATACACCATGAACAAACAATCCAATCCGCTTCGGGTGGGCATCGGCGGTCCGGTAGGGTCCGGCAAAACGGCGTTATGTGAAGCGCTCAGCAAGCGAATGCGCGACCGTTATGAGATGGCTGTAATTACGAACGATATCTACACCAAAGAAGATATGGAGATTCTCTTGCGCGCTAAAGCGCTGCCGCCAGAGCGGTTGATGGGCGTGGAAACAGGCGGGTGTCCGCATACCGCAATCCGCGAAGATGCGTCGATCAATCTGGAAGCCATCGCGCGCATGACGGCCGACTTTCCCGATCTTGATCTTATTCTGGTTGAATCGGGAGGCGATAATTTAGCTTCCACATTTAGCCCCGAATTGTCCGACCTGACGATTTATGTGATCGACGTTGCCGCTGGAGAAAAAATCCCACGTAAAGGCGGACCTGGCATCACGCGCTCAGCCCTACTCGTCATTAATAAAATCGATCTGGCTCCCTACGTGGGTGCAAGCTTGGAAGTAATGGCACGGGATGCCAAGAGAATGCGCGGCGAACGCCCTTTTGTATTCACCAATTTACGCACAGGCGAAGGTGTGGATCAGGTGATCGACTTTATTGTTAAACAAGGACTGTTAGAAGAAGTAAAGCAGCAATCCGCTTAATCGCCGTGTTTTCGGTGCTTTACGTAATTATTTTGCTTGGACGTTAACTGAGCGGCACAATCTTTATTCCACATCAATTTTAGGAGCTGATCATCATGGACTGGTCTTTATCGATTGACAAAGCAATACCAAGGCCTTTGCGTGTTATCTTCAGAGGAGTCGGACAAGTATTTTTTTGCTGCAATGCAGTTACCGGCCTTATTTTTCTTATCGCTTTATACGTCGGCGGAATTACCGCCGGAATTGCTGCTACGGTGGGAGTCATCAGCAGTACGGTTGCGGCTTACCTCTTGGGTTTTTCGGAAGATGATATCGATGCCGGACTCTATGGATTTAATGGCACCCTAGTAGGCCCCTGTTTATTCTTATTTCTTGAAAATACACCGCAGCTTTGGCTGTATGTCGTTCTGGCTGCGGTTTTATCCACCGTGGTATTGGCTGCGTTGATGCGAATCCTGCAACCCTATAACATCCCCGCTTCCACTTCACCTTTCGTTCTGACATGCTGGATGTTTCTGGTGGCTGTTTATGCTTTCGACGGATTTTCACGCGGCCCGGTGCTGCCTCCTCCGGGAATCCCCGCCGACATTGCGGCTGCTTCGGTGGTTTCAACCGAATTCGCCGCCTTTACTCAAGCTTCGGCCGAAGCCTGGTATACAGCCATCGCCAAGGGTATTGGTGAAGTGATGTTCGCCGATAGCATTATCGTCGGCATTTTATTCCTGACCGGCATTGCGATAACTTCTCTTCGCGGCGCATTCATGGCATTTTCCGGTGCGGTTGTTGGAGTTGCCGTTCCGGTTTTGCTGGGCGCGGATAAAACGCTCATTGAAATGGGGCTCTATGCTTTCAATCCGGTACTGACTATGATGGCGGTTGGCTGGGTTTTTCTCAAACCTAGTACGGGCAGTGCGATTTTGGCTTTGCTGGCAGGGATTCTCACCATTATCTGCCAAGCCGGTTTAGCCAGTTTCCTGGCACCGATCGGTTTGCCGACGCTGACATTTCCTTTTGTTCTGGTCATGTGGATGTTTCTGTTTGCGACCAGCAAATCCAAATATTGGGGAAATGCCTAAACATCATTGGCGAACCATGAAAAACTATCTGCGTTGTCGTTACGGTGTTAAGAACACGTTCGGAATGCTCATTCATTAAACATAACTATTTATTGATAGCCTAAGCTGTAAGAAACCTCAGAGTTGTTTACAGAGAGGTTGATTGAAATAAGCGTTGAGTATTTCATAAGGGGTGGCATTATTCAAACTCTTATGAGGCTTAACGGTATTGTAGAAGTTAATGAAACGGAGAAGCTGAATGTGTCGATCGGCGCAGTCTTTAAAGTGAATCTTGCTGTGCCACATGTCCATCATGGTGCGGATAACCCGCTCAGCTTTACCGTTGGTTTGCGGACGATTGATACGGGTAAACTTCTG
>NZ_FNOE01000004.1 GCF_900106555.1 Nitrosomonas oligotropha
CCTTTCAATATAACTACGCTGACTCGATAATCACCTCGCCAATCATTCAAATACCCCCCTGTTTTAAATGCGAACATATCACGCCACCCCGCCCCTGGTACATCACGGGTTAGTTTTGACGGAAAATCCGATTCGTATTTAAACCAATAGGTAATATACAAATCGTTAACATCACCGATTGTCCATGGTCTGTTAATCACTAATGGAGCTTGTGAATCGGCTTGTCCTAAATCGCCTTTTATTTTAACATTATGGAAAAGCTCATTAACTAAATCCCCCTTCGGTCCAATAACCTGCCGGATTTCATTGGTTATATAATTTCCGATGGTAGAAGAGTCAACTGGATCGCTTGTAATCAATTGAATACCAGATAGATTTGCACCCAGAGCTTTAACCGGCCAAGAGTATCCGGTTTCTCGATCAGTACCCGTGAGGTATTGCCATGCTCCGTTAGTGTAATAACCGGTCGGTGATGTAAGTGAGACTCCTGCTCCGAAGTTCGACTTGAAGAGCAGATTAGCTGTATGAGCCAAGGAAGCGGTTATTAGCAACAGTATCAAAAGCATTACTCGGATGCTCAATTTGATCATGCAATTCGTACTGAACTGCTTTATTGGTGAAACTTTGCCAGTTGGTACCAATGCATCGGTAGCTAATGACGCTTGATAATTGAAATTCATAATTAGGTTCCTCCTTAACGTTAAAAGGACGGAACTGCGTGGATATGCTTGTATCAACATTACTTCGTTCGATACTTGTCGAATCATTGCGGTGATCAAGACGATAGCGCTATCTGGCAGTCCTGCTATCCTGGGGCATTGGCCCGTTAGATCAGTGACTTTGCGTCCCCTGCTTTCGCAGGGTTTGCCTTTTTCATACTACGAACCATCTATAAGCAGGAACTGTGCCAATCAAGAATTTTCCGGCCGACAATTAAAGAAAACACAATTAACAAATAAATTAAATGTATTCTCGTCATGGATAAACAGGAATCCCACAAAGAATAAGTGACATTTCTTGTTAGCTGGCGACAAGAACTGTCAGCGCTGCATCGTAGAAATACAAAAATGTGGAACGGCTCCGGCTAGTTATCCAATATTTTGTTGGTACTGACATAGTCCAGACGGTTATACTTCCCGGTCATTAAATTGCAAACTATCCGGCGTATAAACTGGCTGGATTTATCCCGGACAAAAAACCGCCTTGCCAGCGCAAACCTGCTATGACAGAAACGGACAACGACAACGATCAGGACAATTCACCGACGCCGCTGCAGCAGGTCACGTTCTTGCTGCGCAAATATAAGCTGGTCGAAGGTCTGGTGAATTTGCAAGATGCCCCGGATGAGTCGCTGGTTCATTCCGCGGTGCAAAAACAAAACCTGTCCGAGTTGCAGCATTTCCTGGATCAACTCCACCCCGCCGATATCGCAGTGATTCTGGAAGCGCTTCCAATGGAAGACCGGTTGTTGATCTGGAGCATGGTCAAAACCGACCGCGACGGTGAAGTGCTGCTGGAAACCTCCGATGCCGTTCGTGAAACACTGATCACCGACATGGGCAATCACGAGCTGGTCGCCGCGACGGAATACCTGGATGCCGACGAGATCGCCGATCTTGCCCCCGATTTGCCGCAGGAAGTGATGGACGACGTTTTCCGCTCGCTACCCGTGGAAGAGCGCGAACAACTGCGCGCCGCCATGTCGTATCCGGAAGATTCCGTCGGTGCCTTGATGGATTTCGACGTCATCACGATCCGCGAAGACGTGCGGATGGAAGTGGTGCTGCGCTATTTACGCATGCTGGAAGAAATGCCCGATCATACCGACCAGCTCTTCGTCGTCGACCGTAATGAGCAGTTAAAAGGCGTGTTGCTGATCAACCGCCTGCTCGTCAGTGATCCGGATACCTTGGTTGCCGATGTCATGACCAACGAAATGATCAAACTGCACCCGGACGATGTCGCGCAGCAAGCCGCCAACGCGTTCGAGCGCTACGACCTGGTTTCCGCTTCCGTGGTCGATGACAACGACAAACTGCTGGGCCGCGTCACCGTCAACACCGTGATAGATTTCATCCGCGACAAAGCTGAAAACGATGCATTGAATCTAGCCGGTTTGAGCGAAGAGGAAGATCTTTTTGCGCCGGTCTTGAAGAGCGTGCAAAACCGCTGGGTGTGGCTGGCCGTCAATCTGGTCACCGCGTTCATCGCCTCGCGCGTCATCGGCCTGTTTGAAGATTCCATCGAAAAACTGGTCGCGCTCGCCGCGCTGATGCCGATCATCGCCGGCATCGGCGGCAACTCCGGCAATCAAACCATCACCATGATCGTGCGCGCCCTGGCGCTGGATCAAATCAACACCAGCAGCGCCTGGAAACTCATCACCAAGGAAGTCGGCGTCAGTATTGTCAACGGCCTGCTGTGGGGAACCATCGTCGGCCTGTTCACCTTCGCCATTTACCAGAATGCCGAACTCGGCTTGGTCATGACCCTGGCGCTGGTGTTAAATCTGCTGCTCGCCGCACTGCTTGGCGTCCTGATCCCGCTAACCCTGCGCAAATTCGGCCGCGACCCGGCCATAGGCTCCAGCGTCATGATCACCGCCGTGACGGACAGTGGCGGATTCTTTATTTTTCTGGGTCTGGCGACTGTCTTTTTGCTGTAAGCAAGCAGTGATGGAATATATATCACGTTAGGATTATGAGAATTGTCAGCTGGAATTGTAACGGTGCTTTTAGAAAGAAGCTTGGTACTTTGATTGCGTTAGATGCTGACGTATGCGTAATTCAAGAGTGCGAAGACCCGGCGCGCTGCGAAGATCCAGAGTACAAAGCGTGGGCGTCAAATTTCCTTTGGGTCGGCACGAACAAAAATCGCGGTCTAGGAGTATTTGCAAAGCAAGGTATTTCTCTTGAGCAGGTTGGTCTTGATTCCGGTCCGCTTGAGCTATTCCTTCCATGCATTGTGGCCGGGAATATCTCGCTCTTGGCAGTTTGGACTCGACAGGCAAATTCACCAACATTTCGCTATATCGGCCAGTTATGGAAATACCTACAACAACATCGAGAGTTCTTGCGGCATGAACAGGCCGTGTGCATCGGCGATCTCAATAGCAACGCTTGCTGGGATGTTTGGGATCGCTGGTGGAATCACAGCGATGTTCTGAAAGAACTACAGGATGTTGGGCTTGAAAGCGTCTATCACTTCGCAAGGGCCGAGGCTCAGGGCCAGGAATCCAGACCCACATTCTTTATGCATCGGCAGCCTGAGAAACCATATCATATTGATTATGCATTTCTATCCCAGGCGCTTTTGCGTGACGCCGCTGTAGAGATAGGCGAACCAAATGAGTGGCTTGAATATAGTGACCATATGCCACTGATCGTGCGCATAATGGCAAACTCAAACGTTATACCCATTTTTAAAAGCATTTAGAATACCGATGAAATTCCTAACCTTCCTTGGCACAGTCCGCAACAGCACACCACCCAACCCTCCCCGGCTGGGCCTAAGAGTCGCCAGAGCGTGCGTAGCACAGCTTCATCAAGGCGATGTTTCAGTAGAACTGATCGAACCGCTGGATTTTGATCTTGGGCTCATATTCAAACCGCACTTTGCTTATGCACAAGGCAAAGCGCCTGCGCAACTCCAAGCCTTAGCAGACAAGATTGCGGCCGCAGACGGCTATGTCATGGTGAGTCCGGAGTACAATCATTCGCTGAGTCCGGCTTTGGCGCATTTGCTCAATCATTTCGGCAGTTCGCTGTTTTCGTACAAACCCAGCGCGATTGTCACGTATTCGGCGGGGCAATGGGGCGGTGTCAGGGCGGCGGTGGGGATGCGGTCTTTTTTGTCGGAATTGGGTTGTTTGCCGGTTTCGGCGATGATTCATGTTCCGAAGGCACATGAAGTGTTCGCTGAAGACGGGAATTTTCTCGCGTCTGTTGATGCGGAAAGATGGACGAGCTATTTTGCCCGATCCTTCGCGCAGCTGACGTGGTGGGCATCCGCCGCCAAAAATCAGCGGGATGCAATCGACCCGCACAAATTGGCGCCAGCGTTTAAAAGAGATCCGTCGCAAAGGAATTCGCCCGCCAGTTAGCAGGCCGTTGAAAAATCATCTGCGTTGCCGCCACGGCGTCAGAAACGGACTCAACATGCTCATTTTATTAAGCTGTTTCAAATGCCGCACGCTCCGCCGGGTATAGCACGTATAATTAAACCCGTTAGCTTACAACCCGCCGAATATGCCCAATCCCGATAGTAACCAACAGCCGCAGGCCAAAAACGCTTTACAAGGAATCACTTTGGAAGCACTGTTGATCGAACTACATGCGCATTACGGCTGGGAAGGATTAGCCCAAAAGGTGGACATCAATTGTTTCAAGCAGGATCCCAGCATCAAATCCAGTTTGAAGTTTCTGCGCAAAACACCTTGGGCCAGAGAGAAAGTCGAGGCCCTCTACATCCAATTGAAACAAGGTAACCATGAGTGAATTCAGTCTTAAAGGACACGACACGATTGCATTGAACGATCTGCTCAAAATCACCGGCCTGTGCGGCAGCGGTGGCGCGGCCAAAGCTGTGATCGCCGAGGGTAAAGTCAAGGTGGATGGTCAGATTGAACTGCGCAAAACCTGCAAGATCCGCAGCGGCCAAATGGTGGAATTTGCCCGGGAGCGCATCACCGTGACGGTCTGAGCGCTCCGGTTTAAAAAAGTCAGCGCGACAGCAATACATTCGAGTATCCTACCCGGCTATTCAGACCACAGCCGCAAATCATGACGCAATACCAACTTTTCGCCACCACGCCGAAAGCGATGGAAGGCATTCTCGCCAACGAAATCCAGGCACTCGGCGGACAAAACGTGCAGCAGAAAATGGCTGGCGTGACTTTTCAGGGCGATCTGGCGATGGCTTATAAAGCCTGTTTATGGTCGCGCACTGCCAACCGCATCCTGTTGCTGCTCGGCAGCTTCGAGGTCAAATCGCAGCAGGATCTTTACGATGGCATCCAATGTGTCGACTGGTCTGAGCATCTGAATGCGGACGACAGCCTGGCGGTGTCGTTCAGCAGCAAAAACAATCCGGCGATCAACAATACGCATTTCGGCGCGCTCAAAGTGAAAGATGCCATCGTCGATCAAATGCGCGCCAAGTTCGGCAGCCGCCCCAATGTCGATACCGAGCGCCCCAATATCCGCGTCAACGTCTATCTGCACAACGACACCGCGCAACTGAGCCTGGATTTATCCGGCCAGAGCTTGCACAGACGCGGTTACCGCGACATCAACATCACCGCGCCAATCAAGGAAAACCTGGCGGCGGCGATTCTGCTGCGTGCCGGTTGGCCGGAAATCGCCCAGCAAGGCGGCTCGCTGATCGATCCGATGTGCGGCTCCGGCACCTTGCTTTTAGAAGGTGCATTGATCGCCGGAGATATCGCACCGGGCTTGCTGCACGATTATTTCGGTTTTATCGGCTGGAAGCAGCACAACCCCGCGCTCTGGCAAAGCCTGCTGGACGAAGCGCAGCAGCGCCGCGAGATAGGTTTGAGTAAATTACCGGTGATTGCCGGTTTCGACCAAGACCGCCGCACCGCCGCCGCAGCGTTGCAGCACATTGACAATGCCGGATTGGCCGGAAAAATTCACATCGAGAAACGCGACATCAGCGCTG
Source organism: Nitrosomonas oligotropha (assembly GCF_900106555.1). Taxonomy (GTDB): domain Bacteria; phylum Pseudomonadota; class Gammaproteobacteria; order Burkholderiales; family Nitrosomonadaceae; genus Nitrosomonas; species Nitrosomonas oligotropha_A. The sequence goes on from NZ_FNOE01000004.1 coordinate 5,680, forward strand.
CCTCCGCGGCGGAAAGCTGGGCGAAAGGGTTGATCGTGTGCAATCCGCCGTATGGCGAGCGGCTCGGCGACGAAGAACAAGCTGCCTTGCTTTACCGTCAGTTCGGCGAGGTTCTGAAAGACCGTTTTACCGGCTGGCAAGCGGCGATCATCATCGGCAATCCCGAGCTGGGTTTCAAATTGGGCATCCGCTCGCAAAAACCGATCACGCTGTTCAATGGCGCGCTGGAATGCAAGTTATTGCGCTTCACCGTCGAGGAATCCGCTTTCTTCGAACCGAAAACCCATTCGCAACAGGAACGCATCGAACACATCAGCCGCCGCGCCCAAACCGGGCAGGTCGACAGCCAGGCGGAAATGTTCGCCAACCGCTTACGCAAGAACCTGAAAAAACTGGCCAAGTGGGCGAAACAGCAGCACATTCATTGTTATCGGTTGTACGACGCCGATTTGCCGGAATACGCGGTGGCAATCGACATTTATCAAGGCGAGCAAACCTGGGTCAACGTGCAGGAATACGAATCGCCGAAAACAGTCGATCCAATCAAAGCCAATCAGCGGCTGGCCGGCGCAATGGCGGCGATACCCCAAGTGCTGGAAATTCCCGCCGAGCAAGTGTTTCTGAAAATTCGCCGCAAGCAGAAAAGCACCGATCAATACGAAAAATTGGGCGACTCGCGCCACTTTCATGTCGTGGAAGAAAGCGGCTGCAAGTTCTGGGTGAATTTCGAGGATTATCTCGACACCGGCCTGTTTCTCGACCACCGGCCGATACGCTTACTGATTCAGCAACAAGCCAAAGGCAAACGTTTCCTGAATTTATTCGCCTACACCGGCAGTGCCACGGTACATGCAGCAATCGGCGGCGCGATATCGAGCGTCACGGTGGATATGTCGAACACGTATCTGGATTGGGCCAGACGGAATTTCGTCCTCAACGGCATTGATGGCGATCACCGGCTGGTGCGCGCCGATTGCTCGCAATGGCTCGCCGAACAAGCCAGCGCCAAACAAAAAACGCAATTCGACCTGATCTTTCTCGACCCGCCCACTTTTTCCAATTCAAAGCGAATGGACGAAGCCTTCGACATCCAGAAAGACCATGTGCAATTGATCCGAAACGCCGCAGCCCTGCTGGCGCCGGACGGTATTTTGTATTTCTCGACCAACTTCCGCCGCTTCAAGATGGACACGGAGGCATTGAGCGGTTTGGTCATCGAAGACATCAGCAGCAAAATGATCCCCGAGGATTTCGCCCGCGATGCCAAGATTCATTATTGCTGGAAAATTTCTCACTGAGGATCCCGCAGTAATCAGGCAAGTATTGCACCGGTTAAGGCAAATCAACGCAGACTCATTTTTCGTGCGTGGAACGCTGCATGCGTTCATGCACTCTGTCCGCACTGGACAATGATCATACTTCTTCGTATGATCATATTGTCTTCACATAAGTGTGCGTTAAATTATGACACATCGAACCACCATCACGCTGGATGATGAAATTTTTGCATTTCTAGATCAAGTTGCCGGTGATAACCGTAGCGCTTACATCAATGCGCTTCTGAAACAAGAACGCTCTAATTTCCTCAAGCAGGCATTAATCAAAGCCAATCAGGAAGAAGCCGAAGATGCGGATTATCAGGATGAATTGCAGTCATGGGAAAGCACTCTCTCCGATGGTCTGATCAATGACTGAATTCAAGCAACTGGATATTCACTGGATTGATCTTGAACCGGCAAAGGGCGCGGAAACCAAGAAACTGAGACCGTGCGTGATGCTTCAAGGCAACCTTGTCAATATACAATCCAAAACAGTGATTGTTGCCCCTTTGCTACCGAACCACAAACCCTGGCCTTTCGCAGTAAACCTGGAACCAACCGAAGAAAACGGTTTGGACAAAAACCGCCACATCAATCTCAAGCAATTACGTGCGGTTGATGTTTCCAGGATTGGCAGAAAACAAGGGAAATTGGAGAGTCAGTATATCGATGCTATTAAAGCGGCTCTAACTATCGTATTTGATCTGTAAAATCAGGCTCACCGGGCAGAACCAGATCACCCACAATCCGATATAGCACTGGCAATCCCGGTAACGTTAGCACCGTTTCAGGCTACTGAAAGTATCCGCAGAACTCATCAGCAGCAAAATGATCCCCGAGGATTTCGCTCGCGATGCCAAGATTCATTATTGCTGGAAGATTTACAACAAATGAGCGTGGCTAAATTCCACTTTAGCAACGCATCGTTGCAGTTCGAGGAGACCAATCCAGGGATACTCAGGATTGGTCTTGATTTTTCTTACCAGTTAACTGGGTTTTATGTAGCAATACGCCGCCGGATTCAGGCTTGCTCGCAGCTATTGCGGCGATAGCGCGTGGCAAACCCCAGCAGCCCCAATCCGGCCAGCAATAGGGCATACATTTCGGGTTCAGGGACGGCGGTCACGGCAATATTATCAAAGTACACATTGCCCGCAATTACGTCAGATCCGACAAAATCTTCCAGCATAAGATGCAGCGGCATACCATTCATGGAGGTGCTGCCATAAACAAATAGAGCGGTATTGGCATCGATCGTAATCGAATAGTTTGTCCATGCTCCGTTGTGGGTCAACACCACATTGAGTCCTGGATAACCGGTCTGAGTGCCCGCGATCCAAGTGTGCGAGCCTGGCTTGCCGTCACTGATACCCACGAATCCGCCCAGATCAGCCGTGGGAGCACCGGGTGTTTCGACACTCAAGTAATCGAAACTCACGGTATAAATTTGTGACGGTGCAAAGAAGGGGTTGGCAGTAAAAATATCACCACCGGAGCCGAGTCCGGTAAATGACAGCACATCATTACCACTCAGCGGATTCGTTGGATCGGCAACGACAACACCGGTTCCAACGGGATTCCATTGACCCAGACCGGATTCAAAATCTTCACTAAAAAGTGTAGTGCTCGCTTGCACGGAAAAAGACGCAAACACCGCAATCAATGCACCCAAATAATTCGAGTATTTCATGATAGTCTCCTTTATTAAAAAACTTGATACTAAAAACCCGGCCGCAAACGGCAGAGCACTCGCTACACCAACCCAATAATCGCTCAAAAACATCGCGACCGATATCAGTAGAAATACGCAAGTATCGGCGCTTACACTTTATATCAGTGTTTTATGCACCTCAACGTTGAACTCACCACACCTGAATCAGAACCTTAAGTAACCGTTGCATTCCGCCGGTGCACCAGCTGATACAACACCGGCACCACCAGCAACGACAACAGCGACTGCGACAGCGTGCTGCCGATCATCACGGTCGCCAGGGTGCGCTGCACTTCGGCACCGGTAGTGGTGCTCAGTGCCATCGGCAGGAAGCCCAGTGATTCCACCCAGGTCGTGATCAGAACTGGGCGCAGCCGCAATAGTGCCCCGGTCCTGATGGCTTCTTCGAGTTTTAACCCCTGTGCGCGCAAATCGCGGATAAACGACAGTAACACTAGGCCATCCAGCACCGCCACACCGGACATGGCGATAAATCCGACGCCCGCGGAAATCGATAGCGGGATATCGCGCAGCCATAGCGCGACGATGCCGCCGGTAATCGCCAACGGCACCGCGCTGAACACCAGCAAGCTATCGCGAAAACTGCCGAGCATGGTGTACAACAGGAAAAATACCAACCCAAGCGCCAACGGAATGACGATCTGCAAGCGTTGTGCCGCCATGATCAATTGCTCGAATTGCCCGCCCCACGACAACCAATAACCGGCAGGTATTTTGACTTGCTTTCCGATATGCTCCTCGGCTTCTGTCACGAACGACCCAATGTCGCGGCCACGCACGTTCGCGGTGATCACTACGCGGCGTTTACCGTTTTCCCGGCTGATTTGATTGGGACCCTTGGCAATATGCAGATCGGCCACTTCGCCCAGCGCCACATAGACCGGCAAAGGAGCAGCTGGGGCATTTGGCGCGTTCGGCGCACCCGCCGGATTGAGGACAGGAAGCTTGATCGGCAAGCGTTTGAGTGTTTCGATATCACCGCGGACCTGTTCCGGCAGCCGCACTTGCAACTCAAAACGGCGGTCGCCTTCAAAAATCAGACCGGTCGTTCTGCCACCGATGGCGATATTGATCGCGTCTTGCACATCGCTGCCGTTGAGACCGTAACGCGCCATTTTGGTGCGATCCATCTGAATCGACAGCACCGGCAAGCCGGTAATTTGTTCCACCCGGACATCCGCCGCGCCGGGCACCGCCTTGATGATTTTTTCGATCCGTTCGGCAAGATTGAGCATCACATCGAGATCGTCACCGAACACTTTCACCGCGACATCCGCGCGCACCCCGGATAGCAGTTCGTTGAAGCGCATCTGTATCGGTTGCGTGAACTCGTAATTGTTACCCGGTACTTTGCGCACCGCTTCTTCCATCGCCGCGATCAATTCCTGTTTATTGTGATACTTGCCTGACCATTCGGATTGCGGTTTGATGATGATGAAAATATCCGCAACACTGGGCGGCATGGGATCGGTAGCAATTTCAGCGGTACCGATTTTGGAAAACACCCGGCTGACTTCGGGAAATTTCTTGATCGTTTCCTCCAGCTCATTTTGCATATCGACCGCTGTACTGAGGCTGGTGCCGGGAATACGGATGGCGTGCAGCGCAATATCCTCTTCGTCCAGGCTGGGAATAAATTCACTGCCCATGCGCGTGGTCAGCAGCAGCGACAGAATCACGATGACAGCGGCGATGGTCACCGTCAATCCCTTGTTATCCATCGCGGCATCCAACGCAGGCGCATAGATTTTCTTCGCCCACAGCACCGCAGCGCCTTCTTTTTCCATCATCTTGCCGGACAAAAACATGGCGACCGCGGCCGGCACGAACGTCACCGACAGAAATACCGCGCCCAGCAATGCCAGCAACACCGTGTATGCCATCGGATGAAACATCTTGCCTTCCACCCCGGATAGTGCAAACACCGGCAGATAAACTACCATGATGATGATCTGCCCGAACAGCAGGGCTTCCCTGACTTCCTTGGATGCATCGAAAACGATCTCGAAGCGTTCGTCAGCCGTCAATTCCCGCCCCATTCGCCCTTGTTCCAGTGAAAGACGGCGAATACAGTTTTCGACAATGATGACAGCGCCATCGACAATGATGCCGAAATCAAGCGCCCCCAGACTCAGCAGATTGGCGCTGACATTACTGGCCACCATGCCGCTGATGGTGAACAACATCGCCAGCGGAATAATCAGCGCGGTGATCAGCGCAGCACGCAGGTTGCCGAGCGATATGAACAACACCACGATGACCAGTGCGGCGCCTTCCATCAAGTTGTTTGAAACCGTGCTGATAGTTTTGTCGACCAGCGTAGTGCGGTTATAGACCGGCGTTGCAGTGACACCGGCAGGCAGACCGCGGTTGATCTCGGTCAGTTTTTCCGCCGCCGCCTGCGAAACGGTGCGGCTGTTTTCCCCGATCAGCATAAACGCCGTGCCCAGCACCACTTCGTGGCCGTTCTGCGTCGCGGCGCCAGTACGTAATTCCTTACCGATCAATACATCGGCGACATTCTTGACGCGTATTGGCACGCCTTGATTACTGCCGAGAATAATCTCGCCGATTTCGACCAGATCGGCCACCTGGCCCGGTACCCTGACCAGATACTGTTCGCCGCTTTTCTCAATGTAACCCGCACCGATGTTGAGATTGTTACGCTCCAGCGCCAGCACCAAGTCTTGCAGCGTCAAACCAAACGAAATCAGTTTCTCCGGATAGGGGGTGACATGAAATTGCTTGACATAGCCGCCGACCGAGTTGACCTCCGTCACTCCTTTCACCATGCGCATGCGGGGTTTGACGATCCAGTCTTGCAATTCGCGCAAATCCATCGACGTATACGGCGTGCCATCCGGTTTTCGTGCCTCGGGATCAGCATCGACAGTCCACATGAAAATTTCCCCCAGCCCCGTCGAAATCGGCCCTATGGTCGGGACAATCGCCGCTGGCAACCGGCTTCTGACTTCCTGAATGCGCTGGCTGACCAGTTGCCGCACCAGGTAGATATCGGTGCCATCCTTAAAAATCACTGTGACTTGTGATAAGCCGTAACGCGACAGGGAACGGGTATATTCCAGACCGGGCAGTCCGGCCATCGCCATCTCGATCGGAAAGGTAATGCGTTGTTCGGCTTCCAGTGGCGAATAACCGGGCGCCGTGGTATTGATTTGCACCTGCACATTGGTGATGTCCGGCACCGCGTCGATCGGCAGCTTCAGGTAGTTGTACATGCCGAATGCAGCCATTGCCAGTACTGCCAATAAAACAAGCCCGCGCTGGTATATCGATATTTTCAAAATGCGTTCAAACATGATTTATCCTTGGGTAGCTTATTTTAGGTTGGCTAATGGTCATGCGATGCACCGGCTTTATCGATATCGGCCTTAATGGCGAAGCTGTTGCCCGAAGCATAACGCTCCCCGGCAGCGAATCCTTTCAATACCTCCACCATTTTGCCGTCGCTGCGGCCCAATTCCAACGGACGCGCTTCGAGATAACCGCCGTAACGGCCAAACACCACCGTCCAGTCACGGAACGTTTGTATCGCTTGCGCCGAAACCGCAACCGGTACTTCTATTTCATCGGATACCAGTTCGATGTTGACGAACATGCCGGGATGCCAGCGGCCGTCCTTGTTGTCCAGGATGACTCGCGCCGTGGCCGTGCGCGTCTGCCCGCCGATCAGCGTAGTGATATACGTGACAACACCCTCGCCTTCGACATCGAAGGCAGTCGCTTTGACCAAGGCTTTCTGTCCGACTCTGACGATACTCAGATCTTTCGGGTACACCGTCACAGCCGTCCACACCGTCGACATATCGGCCACGGTGAAGATGGTGATGTCCTCTTTCAATGCTGCGCCCAGAGCCACCGTTCGAGTAATGATGAGCCCGGAAATCGGTGCGCGCACCTCGTAGCGGGTCAGTGCTTTTGCCGGTAATCCCGGCTCAGGCCGAACACCCAAGGCCTTAAGCTTCTCCGCAGCCAGATCGACAGCGATCTGGGCTTCGTTCAATACCAATTCCGCCGCCAGATAATCCTGCTTGGCCGATATTTTTTCTTCCCACAATTGCTTTTCCCGTTGATAAACGGTTCGCGCCAGCGACAGCCGTTTCTGAGCGGCCATGTATTGACTATGTAAATCCGCCAGCATTTGACTTTCAATAACTGCCAGCACATCGCCTTTTTTCACCATCTGTCCCGGCTCAAAATTCACTTCGGCCACCACACCCGGCAGACGCGGCACTACTTGCACGATCCTATCCGGATTAAACACAATTTCGCCCGGCAGCTTGAGTGTTGATTTAACAATGGCCGGACCGGCCGTTTGTATCTCGACACCCATCGTTTTGAGCATCTCATCCGTCATTTCCAAGCGCGCCTCGACTTGACTGGAACCCCAGCGGAATGTCTGGCCGTTGCGCTCGGCGGCAATTGCCAGATCAAATGAATGCGGTTCTTCCACCACTTGATCGCCGAGCAGATAATCGGCTTCTGGTGCAAATTTAATCAGCTGCACCGGCGCTCCAAGCCGTGTCAATGCGATAGACACCTTGGCGGCAGCCGGTGGAAGCGGCTTGCCGTTTTCATACAGATAAATCCGGAACTGTGGCGGCACGCCTTTTTCAAAGATCGTCAATTCCAAGCCAAAACCATCGCCGGTAAACAACTTACCGCCTCTTGGGCCGATATCCGGCTGATTCTCGCCCGCTATCCCGCTGGCATCGCCAGCCGCCATCTCCGCCGTGACTGCCGACGGTTTATCCAGCAATAAAATCAATCCCGCCAGTACAACGCCTATGGCAATGACGATCAGGATTGGCATCAATCGCGTTTTATTCATCATGTATCCTTTTTACTTTTTCCGCTGTTAAGGCAAACGTCCGTTGATTTCATGCTTAGGCTTAATGCTATCGATTGGTGCTGCGATCAGGCGCTCTATGTCGTTAATCAGACGCTGATAGTTTGCCAACGCACGCACATAGAGCAGTTGATTCTGAAACAGCACGCGCTGCGCATCAAGAAGCTCCAGCAAGCCGAATTTTCCCAGCTCATAACCTCTGCGCATCACATTGAAGGCGCTCCGGGCGCCGGGCAAGATTTCATCACGCAGAATATTGATTTCATTCCACACCGCCGACATCGTTTCATACGATTGCGCCAGCTCGGTTCTAAGCCGTATGTCGGTCGCCACCTGTTCATCGACGGCTTTATCCACACGCTGATAAGCTTCTTTGAGATTGCCTTGATTGCGATCGAAGAGCGGCAATGGAATCATTACGCTCGCAACCGCCGTGGTACCACCCAATTGCGCGTGATGCACAGCACCGGCATTCAGGGTCAGATTGGGGATGCGGCGGGTTTGCTCGACTTCGAGCAGCGCTTTGCGATGTTCAATGTTCTTCATAGCACGCAGAGCCATCGGATTTTCTAGCACACGGTTTTGCAGCGTTTGAAAATCGGGCGGCGCAATCGATGTTTCCAAAGTCCCCAAGGCTTTAGCAAACTGCGGCACAGCGCTATCCCATAGCAAGGCAAGCCTTTTACGGGCGGAAATCAGATCCCGTTGCGCTTGCTCGAATTCGATACGCGCCGTGGACAATCCGACTTTGGCTCTGGTTTCTTCAATGGGCGGCACCTTGCCTGCCTGGACCCGTAAAACCACGGTATCCACCACATTTTGCGCCAGCTGCTTGGTTTCCTCCGCGAGCTTGAGCCGTTCCTGGCCGGCCAGCACTTCGGTAAACACATTAGCCACCCGGGCTATGATTTCCACGCGCCTGGATTCATAGTCCCGCGCAGCCAATTCCTCATTCAGCCGGGCGGCGCCAACCCGCGCGGCACGTTTGCCACCCAGTTCGATCAATTGCCCGATACGGATGGTGGTCAACTGCTGCACCACTTCCTGCGATACCGAAGCCTGCGAATTGATGTCACCGCTCAGCTTTTGTATGTTGCCGGGATTTTCAACATTCACTGACAATTCCGGGTTTTTCAGCAGACCCGCTTGCAGGGTAGCTCCTTCCAGCGCGCGCATTTCCTTGGCAAACGACGCCAATTCGGGATTACGAAGCAAGGCGAGATTGACGGCGTCGCGCAACGTGAGATCGCCCGTTTCCTGCGCGGACAACTCTGCTGCTTGACCTTTGACACCGTCTGGTGCAACACCGAAAGCATCGGCGCCAACATTGGCGTGGAATAAAAAACCCAGCAAAAAAATGAACCCCGGCAAGATACGCCGCAATCCGGATACCGCCCAATAGCAAAGCGCGATCAATAAGCCGCTCAATGTCATAAATCCTCCGCATACACCTATGCTATGCAAATGTGAAACGGATCATCAAAAAATCAGAACTGATCTGTTTTTTGCATAGCTATGGATTATTACCATCCATTCACAAACAATATTTTTTAAATCTGATTTATAACAAGTGAAGCGCACGCGGAGGACGCAGGGGCAAATCCGGAATTGTTTCGGGAATCAAGGAAGAAATGAATATCGCCATGACTTCCGTCACAATCACACCGGGAATCAAGGGGAAAGAATGAAAGAAAAATGGCTGGTATTGTCCGGCCGAATGCAAGCACAAGTGCGTTGCGGCATCGAGATCAACACCTTCCCACGACACATTATTGCGATGCAGCTCCAAATGAGTTGCAGGATCGGCGGACAAGGACTGACGGATATGATCCAGTTCATGAGCAAATACTTCACCTCTGAACGACAAGCTCAATCCATTCGTCAGTATGCTGACAATAAGCATAAAGATGATTGGATAAGCCGAATATTTCCGCATAAAGTATTTAATCTATAAAAAATGAAAATTTCATTTAAGCATAATCATTCCACAGAATGACGCTATTTGCAATTTAGAAGTTTATGAAAGAAATCAAACTTTAAAAAATCTCGACATCTTCAGCCATCAGCATATCCACCAGCGCGATCATCGGTAATCCGATCAGGCCATTCGGATCATCCCCGGTCATGCGCTCAATAAGTGCAATCCCCAACCCCTCGGATTTGGCACTCCCGGCGCAGTGATATGGCTGCTCTTTGCACAAATAATTTTCAATTTGCTGGTCGCTCAGCGGCCGGAATTTCACGTGATAAGGAATGACACGCGACTGCAAACGATCCGCCGCGCTATTCAGCAGGCATAAAGCGGTATAAAAAACAACCTCTTTACCTCGAACCAGTTGCAATTGTTTTACCGCATTTTCATGACTCAAGGGCTTGCCGAGCGGAATATTTCCCAATGCCGCGACTTGATCGGAGCCAATAATTAAGGCATGCGGATAAGTCTTCGCGACAGCACGCGCTTTCGCTTCAGCCAAACGCATGGCTGTTTCTTCGGGAGATTCACCGTACAGCGGTGTCTCATTAACATCCGGATGTTCCGTTTCAAAGGGGATTTGCAGCCGTTGCAGTAACTCCTTACGATAAATCGAGCTGGATCCCAGGATAATTTGCGGGGTAATGTTTTGTGTTTTCAAAATTTCCTTCTGTAATTTTTGACACTTAGGTTTAAAAAATATAACATGCGCGCCTTATGTCTGATAGGTTAGTCATAGACTCTCTGGATTTTGTGCGTAACGCGGGCAGTCGTCATGGTAAAATCCCGTTGGTTGAGCTTGTGCGCTTACATGATCTGTTATTTGATCAGGAAGGGGAGCTAATCTATCAAATCAGCGGTCAATTCGACAAGAATAAAAGACCGGGGTTATACGTTGAAATAACCGGGAAAATTCATCTTCATTGTCAGCGTTGTCTTGATAAACTAGTGCATCATATTGATTTGCAGACATTCCTGATACTGGCCAAAAATGAAACAGAGTTGAATCTGGCCGATGATGACGATACGATTGATGCAATTTTAGCAATCCCTGATTTAGATGTTTTTAATTTAATTGAAGATGAAGTGATTCTCAGTTTATCGATTGCATTGTGTCACGCGGATGACGAATGCAGCATGTTTAAACTGAAATCAAACGGTAACGGCTCGGCTGATAAAACAAAACCGGCACACCCTTTTGCAGCATTGGCGGCATTAAAAAAGACAAATTGAGTTCAAGGAGTTATTCACATGGCAGTTCAGCAAAATAAAAAATCCCCATCAAAACGCGGTATGCACCGTTCACATGATTTTTTGACCAGTCCGCCATTAGCGGTAGAGTCAAGCACGGGAGAAATTCATTTACGCCATCATATCAGCCCTAACGGCTACTATCGCGGCAAAAAAGTGGTTAAAACCAAAAACGATTAAAAACACAATTCCTATTGCTACAGGTCGCATCAACTATAGCTTCTTCCAGCCGCAAGAGCACCGAAATTGGATATCACTGTAGCAATAGACTGTATGGGGGGCGATCATGGTCCCCATGTGACCGTTCCATCCGCACTCGAATATTTGCGTCAGGACCCTGAAGCCAATATCATTTTAGTCGGCATTCCCGATGCCATTGAGGCGGAACTGCGCGCCGCTAAATCCGAGTTTGGCCCAAGAATCCGCTTGCATCCGGCAAGCGAAGTTGTCGGCATGGATGAGTCACCGGCAACCGCCTTGCGCGGCAAAAAAGACTCCTCCATGCGTGTCGCCATAAATCTCGTCAAAACCGGTGAAGCGCAGGCTTGTATCAGCGCTGGCAACACCGGTGCGTTGCTGGCTACTTCCCGGTTTGTCTTAAAAACGATCCCAGGCGTTGACCGCCCGGCGCTAGCGGTGATATTGCCGACCAGTACCGGCCACACTTACGTGTTGGACTTGGGCGCTAATGTCGATTGCACGGCGGAGCACTTGTTCCAATTTGGCATCATGGGCGCATCCCTGGTATCCTCGGTAGAAAATAAAGCCTTTCCAAGCGTCGGATTGCTCAATATCGGCGAAGAGGAAATCAAAGGCAATGAAATAGTGAAGCAGGCAGCTGAATTACTGCGCAATAGCGGTCTCAATTTTTATGGCAACGTGGAAGGCAACGATATTTACAAAGGAACCACGGATGTCGTGGTATGCGATGGCTTTGTCGGCAATATCACACTAAAAACCTCCGAAGGCTTGGCACAAATGCTGGCAGCCTATCTGCGCGAGGAATTCAAGCGCAATCTGCTAACAAAACTCGCCGGGGTGATCGCGATGCCGGTAATCAATTCCTTTAAACGCCGCGTTGATCACCGGCGTTATAACGGTGCCAGTTTCCTGGGTTTACGCGGCATCGTGATTAAAAGCCACGGCTCGGCGGACAAATATGCTTTTGGTTTTGCCATCAAGCGCGCCGCTGACGAGGTGCGCGGCGGCATGCTGCGGCGTATTAGTGAGCGGGTAGCCGAGTTCTCCCGTCATTCTCAAACTTCCTCTAAAGAAATAACACGATAATGTATTCAAGAATCACTGGAACAGGCAGTTATTTACCGGAGAAAATTCTCACCAATCTTGATCTGGAACGCATGGTGGATACCAGTGATGAATGGATACGTACGCGTACCGGCATCACGCAACGGCATATCGCCGGAGAAAATCAGGTGGCCAGCGACTTGGCGCTGTATGCATGTCAAAATGCTATGCAGGCTGCCGGTGTAACCAGTCAGGACATCGATCTCATTATCGTCGCCACCACCACACCGGATATGATTTTCCCGAGCACCGCCTGTATTTTACAAAACAAGCTGGGCATTGAAAATTGCCCGGCTTTTGATGTGCAAGCGGTTTGCAGCGGTTTTGTTTATGCGCTCGCCACAGCCGATATGTTTGTCAGCTCCGGAAAATGCCGCAATGCATTGGTGGTCGGCAGTGAAATCTATTCGAAAATACTCGACTGGAATGACCGTAGCACTTGCGTTTTGTTTGGTGACGGCGCGGGTGCGGTGGTACTTTCGCAAAGCGATCAACCCGGTATATTATCGACGCATCTGCATGCCAGCGGCAGTCATAGCAATATTCTTTCCGCACCGGGAAGCATCAGCGGCGGCAAAGTACAGGGCACGCCTTACATCAATATGGAAGGCAATGCTGTTTTTAAATTCGCCGTCAAGGTTCTGGAAGAAGTCGTGCAGGAAGCGATGGCAAAAAACGATCTGCAATCCACCGATATCGACTGGTTGATTCCGCATCAGGCGAATATCCGGATTATTCAATCAACCGCCCGAAAACTTGGATTGCCGATGGACAAAGTGGTTGTAGCCGTGGACAAGCACGGCAACACCTCCGCCGCTTCCATCCCGCTTGCGCTGGACATGGCTGTGCGTGACGGGCGTATTCAGCGCGATCAATTGGTTTTACTGGAAGGTGTCGGTGGTGGTTTTACATGGGGAGCAGTCTTACTGCGTTGGTGATTTATGAAATTTGCATTTGTATTTCCGGGCCAGGGATCGCAATCCGTCGGCATGATGAATGGGTACACCGATTTACCAGTCATTCAGGAAACTTTTCAAGAAGCATCCGATATCCTGAAGCAGGATTTCTGGTCCATGGTCAATAACGGACCGGCGGATGATCTCAATCTCACGATCAATACCCAGCCGCTCATGCTCACTGCAGGAATCGCAGTGTATCGCGCTTGGAGAAGCTTGGGCGGCGAGCTACCAGCATTGATGGCCGGGCATAGCCTGGGTGAATATACCGCACTGGTCGCCTCCGAAGCGTTGAGTTTTGCCGATGCCTTGGCATTGGTGCGTTTTCGCGCACAGGCCATGCAACAAGCCGTGCCGGAAGGCGTTGGCGGCATGGCAGCGATTTTGGGAATGGATGATGAAATCATCGAAACCATCTGCCGTGACATTACAAACCAAAACAGTGAAGAATCGCTTGAACCCGCCAACTTTAATTCACCGGGACAAATCGTCATTGCTGGCCATAAGAATGCCATTTTGCAGGGAATCGAAATGGCCAAATCAAAGGGAGCGAAACGCGCCATCATGCTGCCCATGAGCATCCCGTCGCACTGTTCGCTGATGAAACCGGCGGCTGACAGTATGCGGCAGCAGTTAGCGCATGTGCCCTTGCAACCGCCTCGCATCCCGATTCTGCATAATGCTGATGTAAAAACACATGCTAATGCCGCGGATATCAAAGAAATTCTGATTCGCCAGCTCACCAGCCCGGTACGCTGGGTGGATACCATCAAAGCACTCGCCGCTAACGGTATTACGCATGTCGTCGAATGCGGCCCGGGAAAAGTATTGGCCGGACTTAACAAACGCATTGACTCAAACCTGCAACAGCTGTCGCTGGCGGATGGTGAAGCCATCAAACAAGCTATTAACCATTTAAGGACATAGCATTACAATGAACATTCGTAACACATTATCATGGCTCGATTTAAGGAGGTATGGTTTTGGAAAATAAGATAACGTTGATCACGGGTGCCAGCCGGGGTATCGGGCAAGCCATCGCAATCAAAATGGGACAATCGGGCGCTGTCGTGATTGGAACTGCAACCACGGAAAACGGTGCTGGTGCGATCAACCAATATTTGGAAAAATCCGGTATCAAGGGAATGGGGATCGCTTTAAACGTAAACGATGCCGAGCAAATCAACCACACCCTCCAAACCATCCGGGAAAAATTCGGTGAAGTGGAAATACTGGTCAATAACGCCGGCATTACGCGGGACAATTTATTGGTGCGCATGAAAGACGAGGAATGGGACGATATATTGGAAACCGATTTAAAATCAGTATTCCGCTTAAGCCGTGCAGTTCTCCGCGCCATGATGAAAGCCCGCTACGGCCGCATTATCAACATTTCCTCTGTTGTCGGCGCTATGGGTAACCTGGGGCAGACCAATTATGCCGCCGCAAAAGCGGGGATATTCGGATTTAGCAAATCATTGGCGCGTGAAGTGGGCAGCCGAAATATTACTGTCAACTGTGTTGCACCTGGTTTCATCGACACTGACATGACCCGCGCACTAGCTGATGAATTCCAACAGAGCTTGATTCAACACGTTCCGCTGGGGCGATTAGGCCGCCCGGAAGAAGTCGCCTCGGCTGTCACATTCTTGGCGTCATCTGCAGCGGGCTACATCACAGGCACAACACTTCACGTCAATGGCGGCATGTATATGGATTAACACAGAAACGGAATAGATTGATTCAATCGGATTGTAAAATCAGATTAATCACAAAACAATCACAAAAAGTTCTTTATAATGCGCCACCTAATTAAAAACTTAAATAGGAAGTTATGTGCCCGCAGTCATGTTTTGGTTTTGCTGGCATACAAAATTTGTTAGAATGGCACGCATTTTTCTTACCTGAAAAGGAATACCTAGATGGAAAATATTGAGCAGCGTATTAAAAAAATTGTAGCTGAACAACTTGGTGTTAATGAAGCAGAAGTCAAAAACGAATCATCTTTCGTCAACGATCTGGGAGCGGACTCACTCGATACGGTTGAGTTGGTCATGGCATTGGAAGAAGAATTCGAATGTGAAATTCCAGATGAGCAAGCTGAAAAAATAAATACCGTCCAGGAAGCGATTGATTACGTCACCGCCAACACCAGCGCCAGTTAGTATTTTGTTTTTCAAGAACAAGTAAGCGGAGTTATTTTGTCCAAACGCAGGGTAGTCGTTACCGGATTGGGTATTGTGTCGCCAGTAGGCAGCACAGTATCCAGCGCATGGGAGGACATCATCTCAGGAAAATCCGGTATCACCCGGATAACCCGTTTTGATGCATCGAGTTTTGCTTCACAAATTGCAGGTGAAGTAAAAGATTTCGATATTCACCAATATCTTTCTGTAAAAGAAGCGCGCCGCATGGATGTTTTTATCCATTACGGCATGGCAGCGGCGATTCAAGCCGTCAAAGATGCGGGTATCGATGATATTTCCCGCCTTGATGCGGAAAAAATCGGCGTCAATATCGGTTCCGGCATCGGCGGCTTGCCGATGATCGAAAATACCGATACGGCGTACCATGCCGGTGGACCGCGCAAAATTTCCCCGTTCTTTATTCCCAGTACCATTATCAATATGATCGCGGGTAATTTATCCATCATGTATGGCTATAAAGGACCCAATATCGCGATCGTAACCGCTTGTACCACGGCTACGCATAGCATCGGCAATTCAGCCCGTATGATCGAGTACGGCGATGCCGATGTCATGGTGTGCGGCGGCGCGGAATCCTGTGTAACGCCGCTTGCCATCGGCGGATTTGCCGCGGCAAAAGCATTATCCGGAAACAATGACAATCCGGAAACTGCCAGCCGCCCTTGGGATGTCGACCGCGATGGTTTTGTTCTGGGCGAGGGTGCAGGCGTGCTGGTATTGGAAGAACTAGAGCACGCCAAACGGCGCGGCGCGAAGATTTATGCGGAATTGGCCGGTTTTGGCATGAGTGCGGACGCATTCCATATGACCGCTCCTTGTGACGATGGCGAGGGCGCTGCACGCTGTATGACCAATGCGCTCAAGAATGCGGGCATTAATACTACGGAAGTCGATTACATCAATGCACACGGCACATCCACTCCGTTGGGTGATATTGCCGAAACCATCGCAGTCAAACGCTGCTTCGGTGAACACAGCAGTAAACTGGCGGTCAGCTCAACGAAATCAATGACCGGGCACTTGCTCGGCGCAGCCGGTGGCGTGGAGGCGGTTTTCTCCGTACTCGCAATCCATCAGCACATTGCTCCGCCGACCATCAACTTGGTCAATCAAGATCCGCAGTGTGATCTGGATTTCATTCCCAATACCGCACGAGACATGAATATCAAAGTTGCGCTATCCAATTCCTTCGGGTTTGGAGGGACTAACGGAACGCTCGTTTTCCGTAGCGTATAAATCATCATCTGTGGCGCATGCACACGCTGAAACGCCTCCTGTTCTATGCGTTTTTCGCAACCATCCTGCTCATCGGATGGTTTTATCTTCATGTTCATTCCAGTATCACACTGCCAGTCAAGCCGTATGAATTTTCTATCCGGCATGGCAGCAACCTAAAACAAACCGCCCAGCAACTGGCCGACGCCGGTGTCATCCACACCAAATGGTCTTTAATCCTGTTGGCGCGTTACTTGAACCTGGAATCCGCCATCAAGGCCGGAGACTATCTGCTGACCGAGAATATCACCCAGATTGCGCTGTTAAACTATCTGACTAAGGGCGATGCCAAACAGCATGAAATCAGAATTCTTGAAGGCTCGACATTTGCACAGCTGCGAAAAACATTGAATGAACATCCGGCCATACAAAATCATACGGCCGGACTCAGTGACCCGGAAATTTTACGCTTGATCGGCGCGGCTGAAAGTGCTGCCGAAGGACTGTTCTTCCCCGATACCTATTTTTTTGTGCGCGACAGCAGCGATATCGAAATCTTGCAGCGCGCCTATCGCACCATGCAGAATCACTTGCAAACCAGCTGGGAGTCGCGCACCGGATCTTTGCCGTTAACCTCGCCGTATGAAGCGCTCATTCTAGCTTCGATCATTGAAAAAGAAACCGGCTTGGAGAGTGATCGCGCTGAAATAGCTGGTGTATTTACCAACCGGCTGCGCAAAGGGATGCGGTTACAAACGGATCCCACCATTATCTATGGCATGGGCGAGCAGTTTAACGGTAATTTGCGCAAACAAGATCTGCTTGCGGATCAGGAATACAACACATATACTCGCGCAGGTTTGCCGCCCACTCCGATTGCCCTGCCCAGTCTGGCTTCCATTCGTGCGGCAGTGAATCCGGCTGAAACGGATGCGCTGTATTTTGTGGCAAAAGGCAATGGAGAATCGCAATTTTCCACTAATCTGGCAGATCATAATAAAGCGGTAAATAAATACCAGAAGCTACACAAATAAAATCATGCCGCCAATCACCACGCCTCAACGTTAATCTGTGGAACTACATGACTCAATTTTCGATTGTAGTACCCGCATTGAATGAAGCCGGGAATATTGATTTACTGTTAACTCGTTTATCCGCACTTAACTTTGCCCCGTATAGTTTTGAAGTTATTTTCGTTGACGACGGTTCTACCGATGGCGCACCGGACAAAGTGCGCGCATGGAGAAATCAGTCTAACGTTCATCTCATTGAGCGCCGCGATAAACCCGATCTGACCGCTGCGACTCTCGCCGGTATAGCCGCAGCCAAAAGTGATGTCATTGTCGTCATGGATGCCGATCTGAGTCACCCGCCGGAGCAGCTACCGGCAATCGTTACACCGGTTCTGAACGGAAACTACGATGTCGTGATCGGCAGCCGCTATGTAGCCGGTGGTAGTACGGAAAACTGGCCGCTGTACCGGCAATTATTGTCTCGCGCTGGCAGCTGGATTGCCCGCCCGCTGTGCGATGTGAACGATGCCACCTCGGGTTTCTTTGCCTTCCGCCGTGAATTGGCTGCCTGCATTTCCAATCATGCGCGCGGTTACAAAATCCTGCTCGAGTTGCTCATGGCCAATCAGGGAAAACTGCGCGTCACGGAGGTGCCGATCTGTTTCCGCGACCGCGCACAGGGTGCTTCCAAATTATCATTGTCACACCAGCAAGCCTATATTCAACGCCTGATCACTCTGGCCGGTGGCACAGCCACGCTGAATACCGCCGGACGTTTCGCCGCGGTTGGGTTATTCGGCGCATTAATTGACGCCGTCGTTTTTCAGTGGATGATCAGCCGTGACGCCGGACTTGCACTGGCTCACTTCATCAGTTTCTTCGTCGCCGCAGTCACCAACTATACATTTAATTCAAAGTGGTCATTCCGTGAGCACCATGCAGGTTATCTCAAATGGCATCAATTCGGCCGTTTTCTGACTGTCGGCGCACTGGCATTATTATTGCGCGGCGGTGTTCTGGCTCTGCTGGTTTATGTGTGGCATATACCGCCTTTATTAGCCATATTTCCCGCTATCGTGGCCACTGCAGCCGTCAATTATCTGGGCTCGGCCTTTTATGTATTCCCCAGCGAGAAAGATTTGCCCTCGTTGGATATACGCTGGCGTACCGCAGCGATCGGCATCGTACTGTTTGCCATATTATTGCGCCTGGTTTATTTCGGCCTGGCGCAGCTCATACCTGACGAAACGTATTACTGGCAGTATGCGCAACACATGGACCTGAGTTTCTATGATCACCCGCCCATGGTGGCGTGGTTAATCTGGTTTGGCACCGCTATTGCCGGTAATAATGAATTTGGTGTACGCATTGGCGCACTGCTGTGCGGCTCAATCACTTTGGGTTATTTGTACGCGCTGGCGCAGAATCTGTACGACAAATCCACCGCGATGCGCACATTATTATTGCTGGCCATTCTGCCGCTGGGATTTGGTTCCGGTCTGCTCATGACACCTGACGCACCGTTGGTCGCCGCCTGGGCTGCCACGCTGTACTACATGGAGCGCACTCTGGTTGCCGGTCAACGCACGGCTTGGCTAGGCATGGGAATCGCTTTTGGCGCCGGATTATTATCCAAATATACGATTGGATTACTCGGTATCGCAGCGCTGGTGTTTGTCATCCTGGATCCAACAGCGCGGCGCTGGATGCAACGTTCTCATCCTTATCTGGCGGCATTGCTGGCGTTATTACTTTTTTCGCCGGTCATTATCTGGAACTATGAGAATGACTGGGCATCGTTTGCCTTTCAATCGAATCAGCTGCTGACGGATGGTCATGAATTCGCCGTGCATTTTTTAATTTTTCACATTTTGGTGTTGCTTACCCCGATCGGCTTTGCTGCGGCACTGCTCGCCTTGTTCTCGAATAAACCCTCTGAGGATCGGCCATTCGAACGCAGGCGTCAGTTATTTGTACAGATCTTCACCGGCGTTCCGCTTTGTATTTTTTTCATCATCAGCACTTTTGAAACACCGCGTTTTCATTGGACCGGTCCGATCTGGCTCGCGGTTTTACCCGCCATCGCTTGGATGATCGGCCAAACGGATCAAGTCAGCGCCTTCGCCAGGCGGATTCAAGCCAGCTGGCGATTGACCATCATCAGCTGCATTTTTGTGTATGCTTTCGTGTTGCACTACGTGGTACTGGGAATACCGGGTATGCCTTATCATATGTTCACGGAACATTACTTCTGGCGGGAGACGGCGGGTGAGATCAAGCAAATTGCCGCGGAAGTGAAGCACCAGACCGGCCAGGAACCGATTATTGTCGGCATGAGCAAATGGTCTGTTGCCAGCGCGTTATATTTTTATACGCACGGCGATGATCCCTTGGATATCCGCTCACGTAATATGTTTGGCGACAGCGGCGCCATGTACGAATATTGGTTGCCTTCGCAGGAAGCGGCTGACCGCCCTATCATCCAAGTGGGCATGAAACGCCGCCACTTGGAAAGAACCCGCACAAAAAATGATATTAACCACATGCTGGATCACCCTGGCCCTATCGAATACCGGGTCATCGAACGCTACGGCACGCCGGTGCGGCGTGTCTATTACCGGATTTCCCAGGGATTCAAGGGAGTCAGCTGATCCGGGATACAGCCAAATCCTTTATTTGGCTTCATAATCGGCAATTTGCCAAGTATCATCTTTTGTTTTTGCCAGCGTAATGGTCTCCAATGCCAGACCGTTCTCCCCGAAAGTAGTGTAAAACTGCAGCACAACATACTCTCCGTCGGGAAATCCCGATAGCGACTTGGTCGCACCCGCGGTTGCAATATAACGCGCGGTTATTGCGCCACGCGGCGCTCTGATCGCAGTGATCGATTTAATCCATGCGCCTTCGGAAGTTTTCCCCTTGAATAGCGGCGATGCGTTCTCCCAGCTATCTTTATAATCGCCACTATCCACTATCTTTAACCATGCGCGCGCGCTGCTTTCAACTTTCTCGAGAAGACTATTGTCCTCTTGCGCATACCCGGTGCTGGTACAAAAAAGCAGCAATAACAGCATAATGAATCGTTTCATTGTTGAATACCTTGTCAGTAAAGTTTCTTTGAACATAGCATCAATCATGCGGGAAAAAACCTCCCATGATCCAGATCGAAGCGATCCCCAGTAAAATCAATGTTACTTGTTGAATGGTCGCATGAATCTCCGGGCGTTTATGCAAGCCGGGAATCAAATCCGACATCGCCACATAAATCATACTCGCCGAAGCGATCGCCAGTAACGGTTGCACCAGGAAATTCATGTTATGCAACATGAAATAAGCCAGCACACCGCCCACCAGCGTGGCAAAACTGGATAGCAGGTTCATCAAGAATGCCATGCGGCGCGTATATCCGGAATTTAGCAGAATAATGAAATCGCCCGCTTCCTGCGGGATTTCATGGGCGATAATCGCAATCGATGTCACGATCCCCAATTGCACGTCTACCATGAATGCCGCCGCGATCAAAATGCCATCGACAAAATTATGGAAAGTATCCCCGACAATCACCATCATTCCGCTACGTCCATGATCGTGATCGTGGTGACCGGCAGCGGATGAAACCGCAGCTACCGGCGCGTGTGATAGATCATGCGCCTCGCAATCTTCCAAATGGCAATGGCGCCACAGCACCAGCTTTTCCAGGATAAAAAACACCAAAATGCCAAGCAATACGATGAGCGTTATTTGCTTTGGATCGTCCGAATGTTCAAGCGCTTCGGGTAGAGTATTCAGAAAAGCAGCGCCCAGTAAGGCGCCGATGGCATACGATACCAGCATGGAAAGCCACGATACCCGGGCATTGAGTGCAAGTATTGCGGCAAACAGTAAACTCAATATTCCGCCCAGCAAGCTGGCGGTTATGATCCAGGTCAGCGTCGACATAAAACCAATGACAAAAGAAAGGCCGGATTATACGCTGTTACAATCTAATAAATTAACAAGTTAAAGAATTTTTACGCCAGCCAGATTAAGGCCGCCATGCGGCCGGTCTCACCATCCCGGCGGTAGGAAAAAAAACGCGCAGGGTCGCTATAAGTGCAAACGCCGCCGCCGTAAATTTCCGTAACACCCGCGCTGATCAGCCGCTGCCGCGCCAGCAGAAAAATATCCGCCAGCCATTTCTTTTCATGCTGACTGTTTGTGGGCACGAAGGCTTGCGCCGCCTGCGCGTCATGCCGCACAAAAGTGTCATAAACATCCTTGCCGACTTCAAAATGATCCGGACCGATCGCCGGTCCCAGCCAAGCCATCAACTTACGCTGATCCACCTGCATCGCAGCAATGGATTGTTCGATGATTCCGCCAGCCAGTCCGCGCCATCCGGCGTGCACAATACCCACCGTGGTTCCTGCCGTGTCGCAAAGAAACACCGGTAAGCAATCGGCCACCATGACTGCACACACAGTGCCTGACTCGCGGCTGAGAACGGCATCGCCTTCCGGCGTTGCCGCTTCGGCATGATCGATCCAGATCGGTGAGGTGCCATGCACTTGTTTCAACCATTTCGGCTCATTCGGCAAATGGCGGCGCAGTAAAGCGCGATTACGCGTCACATGCGTGACATCATCATTGACATGCGCCCCCAAATTCAACGAAGCGTAGATGTCATTCTCACCCCGGCTGACACCGCCATTGCGGGTTGTAAACAACGCTTTCACATTGGTTGGCGCCGACCAATCCGGGATTATCCAATCATTCATAGAGATCTACCAATCATTAACTACCGCGAGTGAATTCATACTATCTTTTACTGATAAAAATAAAGCTTATCTTAACCAGTCAATTAGAACGAAGAAAAGACATTTCTGGGTTAAAATACCGGCCATGAAAATCAACGATCCAACGTCAGTGCAAAAAGCATTGATCAGTTTACCCCGAAATTAAATCCTGATAATCGATCACTACAATACAAGCCCGATATAGGTGTCATAGATGAATTATATAAAAAACTTTGTAAATTTTACGCGCGCATTCATTATTTTTCCGGTCATCGCAGCGCTATTGACCGTTTCTACCGCCAACGCTTCTTCCGATGATGAAGCCGAATTTCTTAAAGCGGCATTCTCCGGACAGCCGGAAAACCTCAAGCAGTTACTGGACAAGGGAGTCAACGTCAATTACCAGAATGACAAGGGATTCAGCGCGCTGATCGTGGCTTCGCAATACGGGCACGCCGACAACGTCAACTTGTTGCTGGATAAGAACGCCGATGTCAATCTGAAAAACGCCGGTGGCGCGACCGCACTGATCATTGCCGCCAAAAACGGGCATGCGGATGTAGTCAACGCATTGCTGGCAAAAGGCGCACAAATCAATGCACAGACAACGGATGGCATCACCGCCTTGATGCTGGCGATTCAGAAAGGTCACGACGCCATCGCCAATACGTTGCTGGAAAAAGGCGCGGATA
Source organism: Nitrosomonas oligotropha (assembly GCF_900106555.1). Taxonomy (GTDB): domain Bacteria; phylum Pseudomonadota; class Gammaproteobacteria; order Burkholderiales; family Nitrosomonadaceae; genus Nitrosomonas; species Nitrosomonas oligotropha_A. Next base: position 28,987 of record NZ_FNOE01000004.1, read on the forward strand.
TTCATTTGCAAACGCAGGACAAACTAACCGCTTTGATCATTGCCGCCATGGACGGCAGAGCCGGTATGGTCGACACCCTGCTGGAAAAAGGTGCGAAAATCGATGCACAGGCTGCCGACAATACCACCGCACTGTATATGGCAGCCAGAAACGGCCATACCGCGATTGTCAAAACGTTGCTGGCGAAGAATGCGCCGGTCGATATCGTAGCGATCAACGATACGACGCCACTCTACATCGCCGCACAGAACGGACATGGTGAAATTGTCGATGCATTACTGGCAAAAGGCGCGAAAACGGACGTGCAGGATAAAAACGGCGCAACACCGCTCACCCTGGCTGCGTTGATCGGTCACGCCAATGTGGTCAAAGCCTTGATCAAGCATGGCGCCAAAGTCGATCATCAAGCCACCAACGGATTCACACCGCTGATTCTGGCGGCGCAAAACGGCCATACGCCGGTCATTGAAATATTGCTGGAGAATGGCGCGAAAATCGATCTGCAAAACGACGATGGCATAACTGCCTTGATGTGGGCTGCATTACACGATCATGCGGACACTGTGAAAGTAATGTTGGCCAAAGGCGCTAACCCGAAAATCAAAAGCAAAACCGAAAAAACCGCAGCTGAAATAGCCAAGGATCCTGCCATCGTTGAGCTGTTGCAGGCTGCTGTGAAGTAATCAAACTATCCATCGACGCGATGTCCGAACTCGACAACCAGCCACGCAAAAAGTCTCTGGTATTCGCACATCGCGGTGCTAACCGGGAAGCGCTGGAAAACACCCGAAGCGCTTTCGATAAAGCGTTAGGGTATGCCATCGATGGCATCGAAACCGATGTGCAGTTGAGCCGGGATGAGATTGCGGTGCTATGGCACGACCGTTTTCTGAACAAAATCGGCTTGGACGGCAAACGCATCGACGATTTCGATTACCGCGAGCTCAAGGCATTGATTCATCCGGAATCGGACGGCGAGGGCATCATGACCTTGCAGGATTTTCTCGCCGCCTACCGTACGCGCTGCCGTTTATTGGTCGAAGTCAAAAATCGTGACTGGGAACAGGTTTCCCGTCACCAGCTGAAAATCCGCCAAACACTCGATTTGATTGGCGAGAGTCCGGAACAGCACATCGCCGTGTCGTCCTTCAACTTAGCCAGTCTCGTCTACGCACACCAATATCAACCGGAATTTCCGCTGATATACAATCTTGAAACCGATCAAACCATCGCGGATGTCCGTGCGCTATTAAGTACCCACGCATTTCTCTACGGGTTCTGTTTGCCTATTCAAATTACAGATCGCGCGATAACCGATCTATTGCGTGCTCACGGTAAATGCATCGCGGTTTATACGTGTAACAGCGATGCGGAAATCATGCAAGCGTTGCAGCTGGGCGTTGATATCCTGATTAGCGATGTGCCGCAACAAGCGCTGACGCTGCGCGATCAATGAAACGGGATTTTGCAGCATTACACTATCAACCCTTCGATCTTTTGGTGTGCGGCGGTGGTATCTATGGCGCGTGGACCGCGTATGACGCCGCATTGCGCGGCCTGAAAGTCGCTCTCATCGAACAAAACGACTGGGCCAGCGCCACGTCATCCGCATCCAGTAAATTGATTCACGGCGGGTTGCGCTATCTGGAAACATACGATTTCAAACTGGTCGGCAAATCGCTGAAAGAACGCACCCTGCTGCTGCATAACGCACCGCACCGCATTTGGCCGTTACGCTTTGGCGTACCCGTGTACGCTCAGCAGCGCCTAAACCGCCTGCAACTGAAACTGGGGTTAACGCTGTACGATTTCCTGGCGCATGACCCGGAACCACGCATGCAGCATCGCTATTTCAACCCGGAACAATTCACTGCACATTTTCCCGCACTCACCGAAGTTGCACTGAAAGGCGGCTTTACTTACGCCGACGCGCAAACCGATGATGCCCGCTTAGTACTGGAACTCACCGCCGGTGCCCTGGCAACTGGCGCACGCTGCGTCAATTACTGCCAGCTGGTGCGATTATTAGAAACCGATGGCAAAGCGGACGGCGCGATCGTCCGCGATCAGCTCACGCAAGCCGAACAGGCAATCCGTGCCAAGCAGATCGTTTTCACCACCGGCCAGTGGCTGGTAACCGAATCACCCAGCCGCGATTGGTGCCGCCTCGCCAAAGGTATCCACTTGCTCATGCCTGCTGTATTGAACGATGAAGCCTTGCTGCTGACAGCCCAGTCCGATGGCCGGGTGTTTTTTATGATTCCCTGGTATGGCTTAACGCTGCTCGGCACCACCGATACCGATTTCAAAGGCAATGTGGATCAGGTAAGCGCCGATGACAGCGATATCGACTATCTGCTCGCTGCCGCCAACGGCTATCTGAAAACGCCGTGGACCAAAGCCGATATCGTCGGCCGTTTTGCCGGTGTGCGGGTTTTTAAACAACCCGTAAAAACCACTTCTGCCAGTTCGCCTTCCGCAGTCAGCCGCGATTGGGAGCTAAAAACCGCCGCTAACGGTGTGCACTATGCCATCGGCGGAAAAATAACCTCATCGCGCCAGGACGCCGCCTGCATCGTCGACACGGTATGCGCGCAATTGGACATCAAACAACCTTGCGCCACGCAAAACAAGCGCTTTCCGTGGGCGCCGCAGGATACTTTTCCGGCGTGGTTTGCGGCAATGCAAGACCGCGCAGCGCAACTCGGCATCGATGCCGAGAGCGCAAGATGGTTGCTGCGCCGTCACGGCACACAAGTGGACGGAATTTTTCGCCGCATCGAAACAGATCCCAATCTGGCGCAACGGATCGTTCCAGCATTGCCGTTTATTGTTGCCGATCTGATGCACTGCGCAACGAACGAAATGATCATCCATCTCGACGATCTGTTACGCCGCCGCCTGCCGTTACTGATTCTCACCCAGCTGACGGAGGATCAGTTGCAGCGCATCGCCTTACGCGTTGCGGCATCCTTGCAGTGGACCGATACCCGTTTGCATCAGGAAATTGAGCGCTGCGCGCCGTGGATCGCACACTGATTTCAGCTGCTGCCGTTGCGCTCGATTTGGGTTCAACATCGATAAAAGCCGCTTTACTGGACCGGCGGGGAAACCTCCAACATATCGCCGCCCAACCCGCGCCCGCGATCGATAGCCGCGATGGGCGGTACGAAAGCAGCGCATCCGAATATGTCCAGATTGCCGCACAAGTCCTGCAAGACTGCATCGCACAAGCGGACAACAACCCGCCGCTGGGATTGTGCAGCCAGCGTTCGTCTTTTCTGATCTGGGATAAAGCCAGCGGAGAGCCGGTAACACCTTTGATTTCGTGGCAGGACGACCGGGGAAAAAGCTGTTACGAGCGCTTGCATGCATCCGAGGAAACCTTGCGTTCGCTGACTGGCTTGCGTTTGACGCCCTATTACTTCGCCCCCAAGCTCAGTGTTTTGTTGCAGGAGAATCCGGCATGGCGCGAGAAGCTGGTTCAAGGCGAATGGCTGGCCGGCACATTGGATACTTTTCTGATTTGGCGCTGGACGCAGGGCAGGCATTTTGTCACCGATGCTTCGATGGCCGCACGCACCCTGCTGATGGACATCCACCGGCAACAGTGGTCTGACACTTTATGTCATCTCCTTGATATTCCCCGCTCGATTTTGCCACACCTCAAGCCCTCCACCGGATTGAATTTGCCGTTGAATACCGGTGTAACTTTGCAAGCCAGCGTGGGCGATCAATCCGCCGCGCTCGTCGCCAGCCTGACCGATCGCTCTTCCGAAGCTTTAGTGAATCTCGGCACTGGCGGTTTCGTGATCCGCTCCCTTGCCGCGGACACATCAGCGTTTGGCGGCTATCTGCACACATTGGTTTATCAGAACAATCAGCAAGAAACGCAATTTGCCGTAGAAGGCACGCTCAACTCCATCGCCGCCGCACTCGCACCTTATCCAGTCAAGGATTGCCTCGTTGAAGATTTAGCGGCAAACGATATCTTTTGCCTGGCAGAACCGAGCGGTTTAGGCGCACCGTATTTTCGCAATGATTGGGGTATTCATTTCTCGCAATCCGTATCCGGTCTGACCACACGGCAAATCGGCGCGTTATTGCTCGAAGCCATTATTTTCCGGGTGTCACGCATTCTAGAAGATTTTCACCGGCACGCGCCATTGACCAGGATCTATCTGTCTGGCGGATTATCCGAACTACCTTGTCTGCAACATGGCATCGCGCAGTGCGCCCCTTGCCCGGTTTCACATTTGCAGCAAAAAGAAGCGAGTCTGCTGGGCGCGGCATTACTCGCGAGCGAACATAAAATAGGATGCCATCGGCACGCCAAGGACATCACGGTTCTCAATGACAACAACGCTTTAGTCAAAAAATACCAGCGCTGGAAAGTCTGGTTCGATGCGTTATTGAAAACACCTAATCATTAACCTTAAAAAGGTTACCCGCACAAATTATCAATCCTGTAGAATCCGCGTTGCGAATATTTAACCAGTTTATTTTTCTCTAGCATTTAACAAGAATTCATTGCATAACAGCATGATATACAATGCATAGCTAACGACAATCGCTGTTAGTTATGGTGATTAACCTCGTAAACATTTAAAAAGGAAATTTTATGGCAACAAATATACCTGGCTATACCTACGGTACCGCTGCTGTTGGAAAATCTCCCGTATCCCTGGATGATTTCGCCAAACTGAAACAAGCATCGCTATTCGGTGATGACGATGTGCGTTATCTGAAAATGTCGCACGACATATTGAAAGATCAAGTCGAGCAAATTCTCGACGTGTGGTACGGTTTTGTCGGCTCAACTCCTTTCCTGTTGCACTACTTTACCAATGCATCCGACGGTCAACCCAACATGGACTACCTCGGTGGCGTGCGCAAACGTTTTGGCCAATGGATTCTGGATACCGCCAATGCGGAATACAATCAGGATTGGTTGAACTATCAACACGAAATCGGTCTGCGTCACCACACCACCAAGAAAAACACCACGGACAACGTCAAAGCGGTACCGATCATTCATGTGCATTACATTTTTGCCTTATTGATCCCGATCACCACCACCCTGCGTCCGTTCCTGGAAAAAGGCGGTCATTCCCGCGATGATGTGGATCGCATGCAAGACGCATGGCGCAAATCCGTGCTGATGCAAGTGATTCTGTGGTCACAACCTTACATCAAACAAGGCGAGTTCTAATTTCGCACTGGAGAGCGGTCCCCCGCTCTCCATCCTGAATCCGCATATTCACTTTCAATTCCAAGCTGGCCATGCATCTTTCGATCGTCATCCCTGCTTTTAACGAAGAACAGCTGATCCTCGACTGTTTGGACTCCATCAAATTATCAGTCGGCGCCAACGCAAAACCCGGCTTTACCCATGAAGTCATTGTCGTGGACAACAATTCCAGCGACAAAACTGCGGAACTGGCCACGCAAGCAGGCGCAAAAGTCGTATTCGAGCCGATCAACCAGATCGGCCGCGCACGCAACACCGGCGCGGCCGCCGCTACTGGTGACTGGCTGCTGTTTGTCGATGCCGACAGCTTGTTGAATCCCGGTATGGTCACCGACATTCTGCACATGATCGAATCGGGTAAATACGTCGGTTGCGGCAGTGTCATGCACATGCCCGGTCTGCCGTGGTGGGGTAATGCCGCGATGCGGCTATGGACTGTGTGCTCAGTCACTTTTCACTGGGCATCCGGCGCGCTGGTCGTTTGCCGTACCGATGCGTTTCGCGACGTGGGCGGCTTTAACCAGGAAATGTTCGCCGCCGACGAAATCGATTTGAGCGAACTGCTGAAAAAATGGGGCCGCAAGCACGGCTTAAAATTCACCATATTGACTCGCCACCCGCTGGTGACTTCACCTCGTAAGGTAAAACTCTATACCGGCCGGGAAATCACCAGTCAGATTTTCAGTGTCATATTCAGTCCACGTAAGGCCTTGCAGGACAAAAAGAAACTGCCGATTTGGTACGACGGGCGGCGCTAATGTAAATTGTAATACCTGACTTTTCATGCAGTTCTCTATTCCACCCCCCATACCTCCGAACACAACTCACTTGCCTTCCCTTAAGCTTGCGCTGATTTGTGGCGGCACCGGCGCCGAACATATTGGCAGCATCGAAAGCGCTCTCTGGCTTTTGAGTCAGTTCCGGCGGGATCATCAGCTAGGATTCTTTTATCAATATCTGATCAGAGAATTAGCCATAATTACCGCTTCGGATAAACGTACCTCTCCTGAAACATCTGCAAAGCAATCACAACCCCACCAATGACGGAATTTTGATCGCAGGCTGCACGCTTGCCTTACTCCGAGTCATCAGATTGGCATTTCTTATTTCTAAGCCAGCACAGTATTAACAATTTCAGAAAATCACCTTTCTTATGAAATATTTATCTTATATTTCATGTGACTTTTCTCATATCACATAGCACATAACTTATCTACACTTTATTTCCGCTAATTCAACATGACCAAAGCCAATACCCATTGATTCCAATAGGATTTATACCATTTTTAGCAATCACTGAGCATTACATTGATGTCAAATGTTAGAAATTTAGTTCTTTTATCCACAATGAAGGAGGAAATAAATGAAACACCAAAATATCAGAAGAATCGCATTTGCAACTTTGGGCACCGCAATGTATTTTTGCAGCCAGCTCACAATTGCAGAAACGATCGTAACAAAATGGAATAATGCTGCGCTGGAAGCCATCCGCACCACACACCCAGGCCCGCCAATTGTGGCTAGATCCCTGGCAATCACACATACTTGCATGTTTGATGCGTGGGCAGCCTATGACAAAAAAGCAAAAGGCACGCAACTAGAAGATCATCTGCGCCGCCCTGTCAATGAACATACTCATGCGAATAAAGCAAAAGCCATGAGCTATGCTGCTCATAAATGCTTATCCGATCTGTTCCCTACACAGGTTACCAGCTTCAATAGTGTAATGAGTGCATTAGGCTATCCTTTGGATAATTTGATCGATACCTCCACCCCAGCGGGTGTTGGCAATACTGCAGCCGCAGCCGTAATTGAATTCCGCCACCATGACGGTTCCAATCAATTGGGCGATCTGAATGGCGGAGGAGCGCCCTACAGTGATTACACCGGATATACACCGATCAACACGTCTTCATCCATCAACGATCCGAATCACTGGCAGCCATTATCGGTCGGCGGGCACGATCAGGCTTACATTGCGCCGCATTGGGGAAATGTGAAACCTTATGTGCTGAAATCCGGCTCGCAATTCCGGAAAGATATTCCTGCACCCGCCAACTATAAAACCGAGCCGGAGCGCTATCGTATTCAAGCGCAACAAGTTGTCGATTACGGCACTCATTTAACCGACGAGAAAAAAGTCATCGCTGAGTACTGGGCGAATGGTCCGTTATCCGAACTGTCACCCGGACATTGGACATTGTTTGCCACATTCGTATCGGATCGTGACGCGCACAACATCGATCAAGATATCAAAATGTTTTTCGCTTTATCCAATGCTATTCTGGACGCCAGTATTGTGTCGTGGGATATCAAACGGTATTTTGACTATGTCAGACCCGTTACTGCCATACACTTTCTCTTCGCTGGTCAACATATTCCCTCATGGCAAGGGTTAATCGACGGTGCCGATTGGAAACCTTATCAAGCCGCCAGCGTAGTTACGCTTCCATTTCCGGAATATTTCTCGGGACACAGCATCTTCAGTGCCGCAGGTGCGGAAACACTGAAGCTGTTTACCAAAAGCGACAACTTCGGACATAGCGTAGTCATACCGGCCGGATCATCAAGAGTCGAGCCCGGTACCGTACCGGCTAAAGATATTGTCCTCTACTGGGCTACTTTCTCCGATGCTGCTGATGAAGCCGGTGTTTCCAGACGCTACGGCGGTATCCATTTCATTGACGGCGATTTAGTGGCGCGCAAATTTGGACGTATCATAGGACAAAGCGCGTGGAAAAAATCGTTGAAACATTTCGGTGAGCATAGCAATAACAAGGGCAAATCCGATAAGAATGAACGAGAATAAAAGCTTTTATTTGATTCGCCGATAAAATTTACTCTAATTAGAATCAGCACCATAGCAGCAAGAAGACTATCAATCCCCGCTTGGCGGTCTTCTATTCAGCAATTATCCCGCCGCCAAACCTACTCCCTTTCGGAACTTTCTCTGCAAGTAATTTCAACTTAATTCAGCGGATGTGACTTTTCTCACAGCCAGTTTACTCTAGGTTATTTAGACTATAACCACTAGTTCAACAAGACTATAGCCGGTCTTCATTTATTGAATTAGACTACGCCCCATTTTAAGCCCTCGGCAGAAAACTTTGTTGAGCTAAATTCCGAAAAAGATTTGGCTTTTTTATCCACAAATAGGAGAAAGTAAGTGAAGAACAACATTAAGCTGCAAGCAATATCAGCATTATTTATTATGCTGGCAGCACCCGCGTTTGCCAAAGATAGCCATGATCACGATGACGAGCGTGATCATCATTCAAACCGCCTGCCTAATATGTTTAGCGCAGAGAATAGTCATGGGAAAGATGCGACCTATAGCACAGCAGGTTTTATTGATCTTAATAACCCATTCTTCAAAAGCATTGGAACAAATGGCCGCAGCTGCGCTTCTTGCCATGCACCGGACCAAGGATGGACCATTACCCCGCAAGAGGTAAAGAAACTTTTCAATAAAACAAAAGGTCTGGATCCGCTTTTCCGTTTGGTGGATGGCGCCAACTCTCCCCTCGCAGATGTAACTACGGTTACAAAACGCCGCGCGGCTTATAGCATGCTGCTGGAGAAAGCCAATATCCGTGTGGGAATCGGTATTCCCAGCGGTGCGGAATTTGAATTGATCGAAGCCGATGATCCTTACGGCTTCGCCAGCGAAACCGAATTGTCTCTATTCCGCCGCCCGATGCCAACCACCAACCTGAAGTTTCTCAGCGCCGTCATGTGGGATGGTCGCGAAACAACCCTACAGCCAGGCTCCGGTGATTGTATTTTTGGCACATCGACTTGCTTCTCTCCGGTATCGTTTGACTTGGGCACACAAGCCAATCACGCCACACGAGGCCATGCCGAAGCATTGCGGGATCTGACCGAAGAAGAGCGCGATGCGATCGTGGCATTCGAATCCGGACTGTTCACTGCGCAAATCAAAGATAATGATGCCGGCGAACTTACCGCAGAAGATGCACTCGGCGGACCTAAAGCGCTGAAAAAGCAAAAGTATCACTTTGGCATTAACGATACATTAGCGGGTGACTACAAAACACGCGAACCTTTTGATCCCAATGCGATGTCGCTCTATGACAGCTGGAATCGCTTTAAAACAACCAAATCCACTCATGGCACCAAAAGCGCACGCGCTGCCATTGCACGCGGACAAGCGCTATTCAACAGCAAACCGATCTTGATCAAAGGGGTAAAAGGCATTAATGATGACCTGGCTGTAAGCGTACTGCCAGGTACATGCACAACATGCCATAACACCCCGAATTCGGGCAATCACTCCACCCCGATGCCTCTGGATATCGGTATTGCCGATGAATCACGCCGCACACCGGATATGCCGCTGTACACCCTGAAAAACAAAACGACGGGTGAAATCGTCAAAACGACCGATCCAGGCCGTGCATTGCTGACTGGCAAATGGAAGGATATTGGCCGCTTTAAAGGACCGATCCTGCGTTCGGTTGCTTCACGCCCACCTTACTTCCATGATGGTTCTGCACCGGATCTGCAATCCGTGGTTGAGTTTTACAACACCCGCTTCAGTATCGGTCTGACCGAAAGAGAAAAAGCCGATCTCGTGGCTTTCCTCGCAGCGTTGTAACATTGTAAAACTGCATCCGCCGGTAGGGGGATGCAAACGGGCCAATTTATGCTGAACTGGATAAATTGGCCCTTCATCAATCCTTGATCCCCCTGCGCCGCAACCAGTATTTTTCAAATTCAATCACTACAAACAATATCAAGCTCACTGCGGCAATACGTCCCCAAGCCGCCGCATCCAGTGCAACGGTGCCAAATAGCTGTTGCATGACGGGTAAATAAGTAAGCAGCAACTGCAATATCAGTAACGAACCCGCCGCCAACACCACATAGGGATTACCCAGCATGCCCTGGCGCGAGCACACGGAAGCAATCAAATAGCGGCAATTGAATAAGTAGACGATTTCACATAACACCAGCACATTCACCACCACGGTGCGGCCAAGCTCAACACTCGAACCTTGCGCCAGCTCCCAGAAATACAAGGCAAAGCTGCCGCCAATCATCAAGAGCGTGACAAAAACGATACGCCACACCAGGAAACCCGACAAAACCGGCGCATGCGGATCATGCGGCGGACGTGACATCACGCTCATTTCGGGCCGTTCAAACGAAAGAGAAATCGCCAAAGTCACCGTCGTGACCATATTGATCCATAAAATTTGCAGCGGTGTAACCGGCAACGCCATTCCAAACATGATCGCCAGTAGCACCAATCCGGCTTCACCGCCATTGGTCGGCAGCACATACACCATTGTTTTTCTGATGTTATCGTAGACTGTGCGGCCTTCTTCCACAGCATGCGCAATCGACGCAAAATTATCGTCCGTCAGCACCATTTCAGCCGCTTCCTTAGCCACCTCGGTACCTTTCCGTCCCATGGCTACACCAATATCGGCGCGCTTTAAGGCTGGTGCATCGTTCACACCGTCGCCGGTCATGGCAACAATTTCACCGTTATTCTGTAAAGCGTTCACCAGACGCAGTTTATGCCCCGGATCGGCGCGGGCAAAAATATCCACATCCGCAGCCGTCCGGCGCAATTGCGCATCGTCCATATCGTCCAGCTCAATTCCCGTCACGGTCCGTTGACCATCCCCAATGCCCAGGCTTGCGCCAATCGCAGCGGCGGTGATGCGGTGATCGCCGGTAATCATTTTGACGCGAATGCCCGCGGCATGACATTGTTGTACTGCGGTAATGGCTTCCTCTCGCGGCGGATCGATAATACCAACCAATCCGAGCAAAGTGAACCCGGTTTCCATATCGGACATTGCCAATGTGTGTTGTTTTACCGGCATCACACGGCTGGCAATGGCGAGGATACGCTGCCCGTTTTCGCTTGCCTCGCGTATTCTGGCCTGCCAGAAATCGGATTGAAGCGGACGGTCTTCGCCTTGGCTACACTGGTGATTACACATAACCAGCACCCTTTCCGGAGCGCCTTTGACATAAACCAGGCTGTGCCCGGTGTGGTCATGATGCAGTGTCGCCATAAAACGGTGCTCCGGCTCAAACGGTATCACGTCAATACGCGGCAGCTGCTCATGTTCCTGCGTAGGATCCAGCGCGGCCTTCATCGCCAAGGTAATCAGCGCACCTTCTGTCGGATCGCCTTGAATTTCCCAAGTATCATTGCTCTGCCGCAACAGCGCGTCATTACACAAAAGACCAGCGCGGCACAGTTCCCGCAGATCGGCATGGTCAACACTGGAAATCTCCGCTCCATCCCTGCTAAAACTACCCTTTGGCACATAACCCGCGCCACTGACCTGCAATTGATCATCGGCAGTGACCACACGTTGCACGGTCATCTCGTTGCGCGTCAACGTTCCGGTTTTGTCGGTGCAAATGACAGTCACGGCACCCAGCGTTTCGACCGCCGGAAGTCTACGTACAATGGCGCTGCGCCGCGCCATATTCTGCACTCCCAATGCCAGCGTGATTGTCATGATGGCCGGTAACTCTTCCGGAACGGCTGCGATCGCCATGCTGACTGCCGCCATAAAAATTTCACTGAGCGGATAGTCTTGCCATAACAATCCGTACACAAAAATACCGGCCGCCAGCAACAAAACCACCAGTGTCAGCCAGCGGGCAAAAATCGCCATTTGCCGCAGGAGCGGTGAGGTCAGTTTATCGACTTGCGCGATCATCTGACTGATACGGCCGATCTCGGTCTGCTGGCCGGTGGCAACCACGATGCCCGTTCCTTGTCCATAAACCACCAGCGTACCGGAGTACGCCATGCAGAACCGGTCTCCTATAGCTGTCACGGCCTCAACCTCACTAATGGATTTCTCTACCGCTTGTGATTCTCCGGTCAACGCGGCTTCCTCTATACGCAGGTTTTTACAGTGAAGCAAGCGCAAATCGGCCGGCACCTTGTCGCCCGATTGCAGCAGGACAATATCACCGGGCACCAGCTGCTCTGCCGGAATCTGTTCCCGTTGACCCGCGCGTATCACAATCGCAGCAAGCGACAGCATGCGCCGGATTGCATTGAGCGCTTTTTCTGCTTTGCCTTCTTGCACGAAACCGATGATGGCATTAATGACCACCACACCAAGAATGACACCGCTATCCACCCAATGCCCGAGAACAGCAGTCAACACCGATGCAACCAGCAAGATATAAATCAGCACATTATGAAACTGCAATAGAAACCGCATCATGGCACTCTTCGCCTGCGGAGGCTTCAAACGGTTTGCGCCATAGCGCTCAAGTCGCCGCAGTGCTTCCGTTTGCGTTAGTCCGTCGCTTCCGGTATTCAGCACATCCAGCACCTGCTGCGGTGGACAGGTATGCCATACAGGTGTTCCGCCGTCTTCCGATGAGTGTTGATGCGGCATAAGTGTTTTACCTTTGATGAAATTTGTCCGGTTGCATTGCATCCATTCCATAGACCGGCACCGGCAGGAATAATTTGTATTTCATTATTCAGTCCGGCTACAATGAAAACAATCTTTTTTCACTTAACACAGCAAATGGGGCTTTCTATGAAATACTCTATCATTCTGATAACGCTGGCGGGCATGTTGTTTACCGGCCTTGCACAAGCTTCGGGAGGCCGGGTGCCGTTCGCGCACCAGGTAATTCCCGTACAAAATTACAGCCGCGCTACGGAACAAGTCGCCATATCAGGAATGATCAGCGATGGCGGCGTGCAAGCACTATCAGCTACCGGTTTCAAAACGGTTATTGATTTGCGTACCAAGAACGAAGGAACTGCCGAAGAAAAAGGATTGGTCGACTCGGTTGGCATCGCCTATTTCAACATTCCAACGACAGTGGCCGGCATCACTAAGGAGCAAGTGGCGCAATTCGCCAAAGTGTTCGAAGCGGCGCAAACGCCGGTACTCATTCATTGCGGATCGGGTAACCGGGCAAGCGCTATGTGGGCTAGCTATCGCATCACCAAAGGCATCGATCCTGAAGTAGCGATCGAGGAGGCCCGCAAATCCGGCTTGCGTCCTCCACTGGAAGAAAAACTACGTGAAATCATGCTGAACTGAACGTTGGCTTCACCTGCCAACCGGCTCAACGCAACCTAAAAGCATTCATGAATGAAACACTCGCAGGAACTACAGCAGGTTCTGCTGTAGTTCCTGTTTTGCTGTTGGCAACCAACAGATCGCCGAACATGTTCCTTGTAACATACAGAAAAATAAGATAATCCATGGCAATCGCTAAACCGGTTCACGAGAAACCGCCGCCAGAAGGATACCGTAAAGCCGACATCTGTATGATCGCGCCTTTCCTTCAATCGGAGTGATTTTTACAATACAGACTAAATAAAGTTTCCATGATTTTGACGGCGTCCTGGCTTGCCAAACTGTAGTAAATGTATTTTCCTCGACGCTCCGTCGCAACCAAATTCTCTTCACGCAACACCGTCAATTGTTGCGACAGTGTGGGTTGATGAATACCCAGCAATTCTTCCAGTTCGCCCACATTCCGGGTTCCTTTGGTCAATTCGCATAAAATGAGCAGCCGGTCTTCGTTAGCCAATATTTTCAGTAAAGCGCAAGCCTCCGATGCGGATGAATGCAGCGCTGCGATATTGTTTAAGGCTGAATCTGTTTTCATGATTAATTAATTCTTTACGTTAACTTATATTAATAAGATTAGGATAACAAAATAATATTTTGTTGAGCGATTAAGATTCTAATCCATTTGCATCAAATCAGCCACGATCTTGCGTCATCCGGTAGATCCCCATCCCCAATAGCATTGCAACCAAAAATACCAGCGCATCACTATTGCCCGTCCCCGCTAATACCAAGGCCGGCCCGGGACAAATGCCTGCAATACCCCAGCCGATTCCGAACATAAGACTCCCTAAAAGCAAGCGGCTATCTATTTTAGCCATGCCAGGTATCTGCATCGGTAAGCCAAGATAGGATCGCTCGCGCTTTCTTGCCAGCATAAAAGCGATAGTACCGACAGTCACTGCACCGCCCATCACCCATAGCAATGTAGCATCCCAATCGCCCGTCACATCAAGAAATGCCAAAACCAGTGCCGGATTAACCATGCCTGAGCCGATAATCCCGAAACCGAAAATAATCCCAGCGATTAACGCGATAAAACTAATCATTTTGATTCTCCGATAATCAATTTATCCAGGCTAAACTAAAACATGCCGCAACAAATAAACCGCTGCGAAACCAGTCAGCATGAATACCACCGTCGCTGCAATGGAGCGCGGCGAACGGCGCGATAAACCGCACACACCATGACCGCTGGTACACCCCGAACCCAGACGGGTACCATAGCCCACCAATAGGCCGACAAACGCGAGCATCACATGGCTAGTTTCTATTTGTATTGGCGGCATGTCAAAAAAAGCTTCCAGATGACCGCCGATACTATAAGTCCCAAAATAAACGCAACATGCCAGCTGACGTCGCCTTTCTTTAACCGGTATAATCCACCCACGATTCCCGACATGCCTGCAATGCGGCCTTCAAAAAATAGTAGCAAGGTCACGCAATGCCTATGACAAAACCACCGGTCAGCGCATGCCATGGTATTAAATCAGAAGTGATAGACATGATTGATTTCCTCCTTCTATTGCATTTCGACTACGATGCATAAATTAATTACAATATGTAATATTGTATAATTATAGATAAATGCAATATAATATGTAAGATTTTTCCTAATAATATAACAGGAGAACGCAATAAAGCCCACTATTCAAGCATTCTACGATCCGCCAACCTGGACCGTCAGTTATGTAGTTTTTGACAAATCGAGTGGAAGTTGCGCCATCATTGATCCAGTTCTGGATTACGATCCAAAATCAGGTAGAACCAGTACGCATTCTGCTGACAAGCTGATTGCATTCATCCGTGAGCGGCGATTATCGGTTGAGTGGATACTTGAGACGCATGCGCATGCAGACCATTTGTCATCCGCCGATTATCTCAAACATCAAGTGGGTGGAAAAACCGGCATTGGCGATCATATTCCCGCCGTACAGAAGACATTCAAAAAAATTTTTAATCTTGGCGATGAGTTTGTTCCTGACGGTCATCATTTCGATCACCTGTTCGCTGATGGCGAGTTATTCTCAGTTGGGAATTTAACGGGCAAAGCCATCTCTGTATCCGGCCACACGCCCGCTGATTTGGCATATCAGTTCGATGATGCCGTGTTTGTGGGCGATACGCTCTTCATGCCGGACATTGGCACCGCACGTGCGGATTTCCCGGGAGGAGATGCGCATCAGCTCTTTCATTCCATCCGGAAAATACTGGCTCTGCCATCAACAACACGGCTGTTTATGTGCCATGACTATCCTCCCGCTACGCGCACGGCGGTATGGGAAAGCACCGTGGCACAGCAACGCGCGCGCAATATCCATGTACATGACGGGATTGATGAAGACACCTTTGTCAGCATGCGCAACCGGCGTGACGCAACCCTGGAGATGCCCAATTTATTGCTGCCTTCGATACAGGTGAATATCAGAGCGGGGAAATTGCCGCCGGTCGAGACAAATGTCGTTGCCTACTTTAAGATACCGGTCAACTTGATTTGATGTGATTTACTGTGAGTGATCAAACCGGGCTGCTTTATCATCGGTTTATACCTGTACCGTGACGAAATTCCCATAGCGTTGGTCAAATTTGATGGCAATAAAACGAGTTCCAACCGAAAACCCTTTTTTCTCATAACGCTTATGCGTCACTTCAGCCACTGCTTGAAAACTGGGTGCATCAATTTTAATGACGTCATTGGAATCGAGTATCTCAGTCGTCATGAAACGTATTCCCATCGGCGAAAGATCCTGGCATGTACCTAAGCATGGCCGCCCCGGCCAGAATAAGTAAAACTCAAACTTTCCACTGATGTTAACCCGCCGCATGGCGCGCTGCGATGATTCCAGATTCTCATGATGTAATAAAAGCAATGGACTGCCGCATTCGAGACAATTTTCACTTTGATACACACCAGGTTGCGGCACATTGGGGGTTTTGCAAAACGAGCAATAACGCGTGATAACTGGCCGATACTGCTCGACAGCAAATTGCGATGTATTGTTTTCACGAACCGTCAATCCAGGTAAATTACTATTTTGTTGCGTAGTTTTTCTCGCTGCACGAAACAATCCTCCCGCGAATATATCATCATATTGTTGACGCATCCTGGGATCGGACAAAACTCGATAGGCTTCATCAAGTAACGCGGTATCTCCGACAGTACTCTTTTTTAGCGCCTGATAACTGGCCTTGATTGTGGCAATCGGCGCATCGGGTTGGATTTGCAGTATCCGGTAATAATTGCGTTGATTCAATCCGGATGGTTGCTCACTTCTTGCACTTTCTACTTCAACCTCCGTTTTAGAACCCAGCGCACCCTGGCTCAGGACTCTAATATGATAGCGCTTCAGCAACTCACGATCATAGGCGGCTCGCTTAACTGGATCTCGCAAGGTGTTATAAGCAATATTGAGTAAGCTGGCATTCCAATCCGGATTATTCAGATCAGCACGAATGTTCAGCTTTTGCATCAACACCCGATAGCTCTCTGTTATCACCGCCATCGGTGCATCGGGCTGAACATGTAGAATTCGATAAAAATTGCGCCGTTCAATCATCATTGTAGAATCAAAGCGTCTTACTCATTCACGATGAGCAGTTCAATTATTTAACTATAAATCTCAATAGCTTGCAATTACCTAGACAGCAGATTTGCAGTATACACTTATCTATTGACATCACCAATAAAACCTCTTCACATTTTGCTTGCCATTTGGATTCATCTACTATTCGCCATCCCAGTAGCAAAAAGCTTCTCAAACAAAATTTCCGGCGAGGTCTTGCATTTCATCCTGAATTACATATAATGAGAATCATTCTCATTATATGTAATTCTAATTAACCATGAACACCATAAACTCATCTCAAGCAATCATAAGAAATTCACCAAAACCTGATTTATTAAATTTAAGCACATTGATCAATAGCGATGTGCTATTCAAGAATGGCGATGTTGTATTAATACTGCATAAAGGCGAGCAATATTCGCTGCGTCGCACACGGAATGGCAAGTTAATTCTGAACAAATAGTGGATAAAAGACACATATCATGTATATTAATGCGTGTAATCTGTTAGCACTCTCGCTAGTCGTAAATCATCATGAACCGCAAGGCTGAGTGGATGCATAATCTGAGGTAATGCCGGGGTTTCCTCTGCAAAAATGCTAGATCCAACAAGTAATAAATACCATACAGAGTGATATCTTCTCACCACCCGGATACATCAAGAGATATTCACCTTAGGAGCTAAAAATGAAAGGTAACGCAGATATTATTCGCTGGTTGAATCAGCAACTGCAACATGAACTAACCGCCATTAACCAATATTTTCTTCATGCACGTATGTACAAAAACTGGGGATTCAACAGTTTAGGAAAACACGAGTTTGAAGAATCGTGTGAAGAGATGAAACATGCCGATACATTAATTGAGCGGATCTTGTTACTGGAAGGATTACCGAATTTACAGGATCTCGGTAAGTTGATGATCGGAGAGACCGCTGAAGAGTGCGTCGCATGCGATTTAAAACTTGAGTTAGCTTCGCGAGACACATTACTCGCCGCAATAGCGGCTTGCGAATCAGTGCAAGATTATGTATCGCGTGAAGTTTTTGAACGGATTCTGGAAGATACCGAGGAGCACATTGATTGGCTAGAAACTCAGCTCAATGTCATGCAAAAAATCGGTATCCATAACTGGCTGCAAAGTCAGATGTAGTATTTCCTGCCGCTGAAGTTTACCTCTTCCTTCTTCAGCGGCATATTCAGCCAGCCAGCCTGTCTCCAGGTCAGCCAGCCAATTTTTTATTCGCTGATGATTCTCAGGAGATATCACAATGAAATTTCTAAAGAAACTGGCATTGGCCAATACTTCCAGCACGATTCCTCATGATCATTTCACGACTTCAGAATCCGCAGATACTTTCGTATCCTGCTGCCTGCGCATTTTCACAAAATTGTCGTACGCATGGCAGCAAAGACTCGAGCACGCCAATCCAGAGATTACCAGTCCCCGCAGGATATCGAATAAGAGCATCCCTATTGTTGATTGGGCACCGCTGATCAAAGCAGCGTATTTAACTGAGACCAAGAGAAAGTACAGTCAGGCGGATGATCATCAATATAATTCCGGCTGCCAATTAGCCGGACGATCTGTTTTATGTGTTGGGGGCCGGATTAGGCTCTATCCGGAATACAGCCAATTAGTAAAAAGCTGCGACGGTTGTTTTATGGGGTTCCATGGCGGCTCGCACGATCATCTGGAAGATCTGCCAAAACTCCTGAAACAAGCGGATATGATCATTTGCCCGGTTGACTGCATAAATCATGAAGCTTTCTTCACCGTAAAACATTACTGCAAGCATTCCGGCAAACCGTGTGTACTGCTTGCGCGTTCCGAAGTTAATACTTTTCAAGCAGGAATCGGAGCTCTGGTTGCAATGACTGTATCAGGATCGTCACAATCTTGCTCAGGAAATATTACCAGCAGAGTTGTGAAATCCACTGAATGAGGACTCCATCAGAATTGATATTCCAAGACGTACAATTGCACTGCTATAAGGAATCATAGCCAATATCCACTAAAGTTTATTTTTTTTAGGTCGTTGAAACAGCTTCATTGCTGTTAATTTATTGACTAAACCATTAATAAATAAAACTTACCTGGAAAAAAGTTATGAAAATTCTTGTTCATTTCAAGTCTGGATTCAAGCAAACGTTTATCGTTCCCAAATGCATGCTGGCGCTCGAGTTCAGAAATATGGCCAAAGATATTGGCGGCAACATCGAAAGCATTGAATTTTCATTACCGCCCCGCCGGCAATCAAATATCTCTATCGCAGAACGCCGGTTGGGAATAGTCCGCTTACCTGAAAAACGTTAACGCAATTGCATTCTGGCCGGTCAGAATGGAATATCATCATCCATATCATCAAATCCACTCGGCGCTTTGCCTGATGAAGAAGACCGGTTAGAAACTGAGCTATCTTCTTCGTGATCAGGCGTCGACTCAAAACTGCCGCTTCCTGATCGATTCCCCAGCATTTTCATATCACTGGCAATAATATCCGTCGTATACCGTTCCACGCCGTTCTTGTCCGTCCATTTACGGGTTTCAAGCCTGCCTTCGACATAAACCGAGCGGCCTTTCTTCAAGTATTCTCCCGCAATTTCAGCAAGCTTGCGGTAAAAAGTGACACGATGCCACTCCGTTTTCTCTTGCTTTTCGCCATTTTTATCTTTCCAAGTATCCGTCGTTGCCAATGTAATGTTGGTCACCGCATCACCATTTGACATGTAACGCGTTTCCGGATCTTTACCCAAATTACCGATGAGTATGACTTTATTGAGCGACGCCATTTATGTTTCCTCCCCAAGCAATTTAATCACTTTCTCTTCATCGAAGCCTTTCATATCAACTTTCAGATAAGCCACCCGCTCATTGACCAGAACCAAAGCTTCATATACACCGGGTATCGCTGCGAGCTGACGCGAAAGCTCCGCCGATTGATCTGTATCCATTTCCTGTACATGGTACATTTTGGAGCGCACTGCTGCTGGCGCCTGCATCGTAGCAGCCAGTATCAACCATACCAGCAACAACGCCCCGCAGAACGCGTACAACGCATCGCTTCCATAAGTGGCAACCAAGTGACCGCCCACTGCGGCCCCGGCAAACGCCCCCAGAAACTGCGTACTGCTATAGATGCCGATTGCTGTTCCTTTCGCTCCGACTGGCGCGATTTTCGAAATCAAGGATGGCAAACTGGCCTCAAGCAAATTGAATGCCGTGAAAAAAACCAATAATGCAGCAGCCGTGCCCCAGATCGAGTCCAAAGTAATGGCCAGTAACAGCTGGCCTGTTAGCAACGTCGCAACGGCTGCAATAAATACCGGTTTTAATTTAGCCTTTTTCTCGGCGTAAATGATGGCTGGGACAATCAGCACAATCGATAAAACCAGAACCGGCAAATATATCTGCCAGTGATCGTCCGCAGCCATGCCCGCTTGGCGTAAGGTTAACGGCACCACCAGCCACAGCGCCATCAATGCGGCATGTAACGCAAAAATGCCATAATTCAAACGCAGCAACTGCGTATTGCGCAATACGCTGGCAAAACTTGCCGGCGATGCTTCCGTATCGGAATGAAAGCGGCTAATCACCGGATCGGGAATGACTTTCTTCACTACAATCATCGCCAGCAGCGCCAATATACCGGTCATGGCAAAAATCCCCGGCACACCAATCCATTGATTTAGAACTGGCGCAGCAATTAGGGAAATGGCGAAAACAGTGCCGATCGTCATGCCGATTGTCGCCATTGCTTTAGTACGATGCTCTTCGCGCGTAAGATCCGCTGCCAGCGCCATCACAGCTGCGGAGATAGCACCGGCGCCTTGAATGACCCGGCCCGCTATCACCCAATAAATATCGGCAGCCATTGCTGCAATCAGACTACCCACCGCAAACAGAATCAATCCCAGGTAGATGACGGGCTTGCGTCCGATGCGATCGGATAGCCAACCGAAAGGGATTTGCAGCACGGCTTGTGTGAGACCATAAGCTCCCAGCGCAATGCCGACCAAGGTGAAGTTGTCTCCGCCGGGCAAATCCTCGGCATAAAAAGCAAACACCGGCAAAATGATAAACAAGCCCAGCATGCGCAAGCCATACACACCCGCCAAACCGATGGTCGCACGTAATTCCGCCGGGGACATTTTTTCAGTTGAAGAAGAAGCAGACATGAATCAGGTTGTGATATTCCTAAAAAGTTGGGTATATTAGCAGGTTGACTCTTACATAGATAGTTCATGGAATCCATAAAAATACGGGGTGCGCGTACGCACAATCTGAAAAACATTCATCTCGATCTGCCACGTAACAAACTCGTGGTAATTACCGGTTTATCGGGATCGGGTAAATCCTCGCTCGCATTCGATACGCTCTATGCAGAAGGTCAGCGCCGTTATGTGGAATCGCTTTCGGCATACGCCAGACAGTTTCTGCAACTGATGGAAAAGCCCGATGTCGACTTGATCGAAGGACTTTCCCCGGCCATCGCCATCGAGCAAAAAGCGACCTCGCACAATCCGCGTTCGACGGTCGGCACGGTCACGGAAATTCATGATTATCTGCGTTTGCTGTTCGCCCGCGTCGGCGATCCTTACTGTCCCGAGCACAATATCACGCTAACTGCGCAAAGCGTTGCACAAATGGTCGATCATGTATTGCAGCTGCCGCCCGATACTCGCCTGATGATCCTCTCTCCGCTGATCGTGGAACGCAAAGGCGAGCAATCTGATTTATTTGATGAATTGCGTGCGCAAGGTTTTGTGCGTTTGCGGATCGACGGTGCAGTGCATGAAATCGATGCGTTGCCTAAGCTGCAAAAAACCAAAAAGCACACGATTGAAGTCGTGATCGATCGTTTGAAAGTTTCTCCGGAGGCCAAACAGCGGCTCGCGGAATCATTTGAAGTGGCATTACGTCATTCCGAAGGACGCGCGCTGGCAGTTGAGATGGATAGCGGCCATGAACACTTGTTTTCCGCCAAATTCAGTTGCCCGGTATGCAGCTATTCGCTCTCCGAACTGGAGCCGAGATTATTTTCATTCAATAACCCGCTGGGCGCCTGCACCAAGTGCGATGGCTTGGGACAGATCACATTCTTTGACCCGGCACGCGTGGTCGCTTTTCCGCACCTTTCACTGGCGGCTGGCGCGGTCAAAAACTGGGACCGGCGCAACCAATTTTACTTTCAGCTATTAACCAGCCTGGCGGCACATTATCAATTCGATTTGGAAACTCCCTTTGAGAATTTGGATGAATCCATCCGCAACATTATCTTGCATGGTTCCGGCAAGGAAAAAATCCATTTTTCCTATTTAACCGAAAACGGACGCAAGCAGCAAGAAACGCATCCGTTTGAAGGCATCATTCCAAATCTGACACGGCGCTATAAGGAAACCGAATCGCAAACCGTGCGCGAAGAACTGGCGAAATATCTCAATGCGCAAACCTGCCCGGAATGCCAAGGTACACGCTTATGTCAAGCCGCCCGGCATGTGCACGTTGCCGGACAGGCGATTTATGAAATTAGCGCTTTCCCGCTCAAAAAGGCCAAACAATTCTTTGACCAAATTGCGTTAACGGGCCACAAACAATCGATCGCCGAGCGCATCGTCAAGGAAATCTCCAGCCGCCTGCAATTTCTCAACAATGTCGGATTGGATTACCTATCGCTGGATCGCTCAGCCGACACGTTATCCGGCGGCGAATCGCAGCGCATCCGTCTCGCCAGTCAAATCGGCTCCGGTCTGACAGGTGTCATGTATGTTCTGGACGAACCTTCCATCGGTCTGCATCAACGCGATAATAGCCGCCTGTTGGATACGCTCAAAAATCTGCGCGACCTCGGCAATAGCGTAATCGTCGTCGAACATGACCAGGATGCCATTCAAATCGCGGATTATGTCGTCGACATGGGTCCAGGCGCCGGTGAGCATGGCGGTTTCGTGGTAGCTCAAGGCAGTCCACAGGCCATCCAAGAGGACGATCACTCTCTGACCGGTAAATACTTATCCGGAAAATTATCGATCCACATCCCGGAAAAACGCCACTTGCCGGATCACGACAGGATACTGCGGATTGAAGGCGCTGCCGGGAATAATCTCAAGAATGTTACGCTGAACCTGCCGGTTGGACTCTTTATTTGTGTCACCGGCGTTTCGGGATCGGGAAAATCCACGCTGATCAATGAAACGCTGCACCGCGCGGTCGCCCGGCACCTGTACGCCAGCAACGCCGAGCCCGCACCTTATCAGCAAATTGACGGACTGGCTTTTTTCGATAAAGTGATCAACATGGATCAAAGCCCGATCGGGCGCACGCCGCGCTCCAATCCGGCCACGTATACCGGTTTGTTCACACCGATCCGGGAATTATTCGCGGGTGTGCCGCAAGCACGCGAACGCGGCTATGCGCCCGGGCGCTTCTCATTCAATGTCAAAGGCGGACGCTGTGAATCTTGCCAAGGCGATGGCGTCATCAAGGTAGAAATGCATTTTCTGCCGGATATTTATGTCACCTGCGATGTTTGCCATGGCCGCCGCTATAACCGCGAAACACTGGAGATTCAATACAAAGGCAAAAATATTAACGAAGTACTGCAAATGACGGTAGAGAATGCGCATGAATTCTTCACACCAGTGCCGGTGGTTGCCCGCAAACTGCAAACGCTGCTGGAGGTCGGTCTCGGCTATATTACCCTGGGACAATCCGCTACCACACTATCCGGTGGAGAAGCGCAGCGGGTGAAATTATCGCTCGAACTATCCAAGCGCGATACGGGACGCACGCTGTATATTTTAGATGAACCTACCACCGGCCTGCATTTCCAGGACATTGATCTGCTGCTGAAAGTGCTACATCGGCTGCGAGATCACGGTAATACCGTAGTGGTGATTGAACACAATCTCGATGTCATCAAAACCGCCGACTGGATTATTGATCTAGGTCCCGAGGGCGGTGACGGGGGCGGATGCATTATCGCGGAAGGCACACCGGAAGACATTGCCGCCAATACAAACAGTTTTACCGGCCATTACCTGCAACCCATGTTGAAAAAATGAATCCGCGCGACTATTTGCTGGAAAGTTTCTCAGTGGCTGTGAAAGCTGCTAATCCAGCACATATCGTGCCGCAACATCTCCCCAATCCTCCCGCAGGCCGCACACTGGTTGTCGGCGCCGGGAAAGCTGCCACAGCCATGGCACAGGCAGTCGAAAATGCCTGGCCTACGGATGGACAGCTCGACGGTCTGGTAGTCACGCGCTATGGACACACACTACCAACGCATAAAATTAGAGTCATTGAAGCCGGGCATCCCATCCCTGACGAAAATAGCATACAGTCATCGCAAGAAATACTGGCTATGGTCAAGGCGCTAAACCCTGACGATTTATTGCTTTGCCTATTCAGCGGCGGCGGATCCAGCTTACTGTCCCTGCCCATCGAGGATATTTCGTTGCAAGATTTGAGGGAAGTCACCAATCAATTATTACGGTGTGGCGCGAATATTCAGGAAATCAACACGGTTCGCAAACATTTATCGGTTATTCAAGGCGGCAGGCTCGCCGCCGTTTGCAAGGCGCCAGTACTGGCTTTGATCATCTCGGATGTTACCGGTGATGCCGCAACTCATATCGCTTCCGGTCCCTGCGCACCCGATCCGTCCACCTTTTCCGATGCACTTACGGTATTGGAGCGCTACGATCTCAATGTGCCGCCAGCAGTTAAGCACGTATTACTGACTGGAAAAGCCGGTGCTGTGAATGAAACACCTAAGCCCGGTTCCGCTATTTTTACCCGCGTCGAAAACCGGATCATCGCCAATGCGCATCAGTCACTGGTTGCAGTCGCCGAATATTTCCGGGGTATCGGGGTTACACCTTTGATTATGGGTGATACCGTTAGCGGTGAATCTCGCGAAATCGCCAAAAGCTACGCTGCATTCGCCAAAGAGATCCATCACCACCCGCAATGGTTAAGAGCGCCCGTGGCTCTGTTATCCGGTGGCGAAACCACAGTCACAATCAAAGGTAATGGCCGCGGCGGACGCAATGCCGAGTTTTTGCTATCGCTATTGATAGAGCTTGCAGGTACTGAAGCGATTTACGCCCTTGCCTGCGATACGGATGGATTGGATGGCAGCGAAAACAATGCCGGTGCGCTCATTACACCGGATTCACTCCATCGTGCGGAAAAACTTGGCTTGAATGCTACAGCATATCTGGCCAATAACGATGCCTATACGTTTTTTCAGCTATTAGACGATTTAGTGATCACAGGCCCAACTTTCACCAATGTGAATGATTACCGCGCCATTCTCATTCTTTGATTGAGCATGTGTAATTCAGAGAATTCGCTGCTCGATTGCGGTCCACTTGTATTGATGACAATACCAGTCCTTGCTGAAACCATCTTGTGATGACATATTCATAGAATTGCTGATTTCCCGGTACCTTAAAATTCAGCGCTAATTTCTTACCACGCTCGGTCAGCAGCACATGCCCCAAGTCCAGATAATTATCAGCATTCCGTTGGAATCCTATTTTCGTTGGCTTACCGTCATAAAATAAACGTGTATGTTTACCGTAGCCTTTCTTAATAAAACCATCGCTCTCAAACACAACCAGATCAATCTCTTCAAGGCGCTTAAGTGTCGATCGGGTAATTCCTTGCTTCGTATAAATCTCATTTTCCACATCAAAAATAAGTGGCAGTAAATCACCTTGAATCCATACAAATTGACAAAGTGCCTTAAAAATCAAGCCATCTTCCGCGCTTAAATCCGATTGTTCAAACAAGTCATCTTGCAAATGAGTTTTTTCTGAATGCGCTACTTTGGAAACAACAAATTGAACAAATGTTGTCCATAAATTACTCATTCTCATACCGGAGTTATCACCCTGACTTCTTTTTATTTACTTCTTATCAGTAACCTGAGATTCCGTTTCAGACGACTCTTGCTTGTCATCCTCTTTGATTTCTTTTATGTGCTCATCCATTTTATTGGTGGATTTTGAAGTATCTTTCAATTTTCGCGCTTTAATCTCTTTGTTGATCTCCGCCAGAAATCCAATATTGTCTTTAAGTTGCTTGTCACTTCTGTACCAGGAAAAACATGTCACTGCACCCATAACGATCAATATCACGCTCATCACATCAATACCATCAAGGAAGATAAATGCGACCCCGGTCGAAATAGCAAACGCACCCAACAGGGCTGTCAACAACCACATTTTTGAGCCCGCGCCCGAACTCTTCCTTCGTTTATCCCATGCATCCAGATTGTCGCGCGTAGTAATCAGTTCTTCGTCTGTCCATTTCTTCATACTCATGACTGCAAATTCTCCTTTAAAAATCCTTCAATATTTCCTTAATTACAAATGCACAACCAGAAAAAGGCTAATGAGGATTTATTATATTTCTTTCTGACAATAAAAAAGGCACCAATCGGTGCCTTTTTTATGAGACTAAAACTTTCTTAGAAGTTGTGACGCATACCAATGCTATAGGTATTGCTATCTCTGAATACAGCATTTCTATCATCAATCATTGCACGTTGATAACCGCCGAAGAGGCTAGAACGTTTGCTGAGATTGTGGATTGCGCCAACGGTAAAGCTGCTTACTTCACGGCGTGATGCACCACCTGCCAATCCATGAGCATTTGTCATACCGCCTTGAGCGATAAAGCTGGTATTACCCCAGTCATATTGACCGCCTGCAAACCAGATATTACCGTCACCACCCCAATTCATCGCTGAATTGCACTGTCCACGTGAATCCGGTGAACCCGTTGCTGGGTTACCTAGCATACCTGCATTGGTACAAGTAGCTGCACCTACGGCATTGTTAATATTTTCATACTGGCCATTCAACTTAAAGTTTTGGAAACTCCATGATGCACCACCACGCCAGATATGCTCGTTGTTAACCAAAGGAGCATAACCTGCATTACCTGTTCTTTGGCGGGTACTGATGTTATCGCGAGAGTAACCTCCAAATACAGCTAAATTATGACCTTGAAATTGAGCTTCGTATTTACCTGCAACTTGGAAGTCCCATTCACCATCTTCACCACCTGAATTTGACTGACTTCCAGCAAAGCTACCCGATGGAGCGATAACATTTGCAGGATCTAATCTGTTAGAGTCGCCTGGCATTAATATACCCGAGAAGCTAAAACCTTCGACTTTTGGTGAATCATAGCGAGCTGCGCTATTTACGAAGCCATTTGCTCCTGATCCCAGACCATTTGCTGATGCCGACATAGTACCGCCGCTACCTGATGCTTGGAGGGTTGTATATGCAAATGGATCAATGGTCATACCACCAGCGAAATCTTTAAATGGTGATTGAACGCGACCAAATTTTACTTCACCCCAATTGTCATTGGCCAATCCAACCCAACGTTCACGCGCAATACCTAGAGCACCACTGCCTGTACTAAAACCGTACTCAACATGCGCTTTTGCTTTTAAGCCGGCGCCCAAATTTTCAGTAACATGCATACCCCATCTGGAACGACCTGTATCGTCACCGATATGAGCCTGGCTACTTTGACCTTCTTTGTTCACTGTTGCATATTCAGCTTGCACGCTACCAAACAGTGTTACGTTTGTTCCTTGTGCTGATGCAACCATCGGAGCTGCAAGTGCACCGGCTACTGCCAACGAAATAAGTTTCTTCTTCATACCGAAGTTCTCCTTTAATGTTAAAACGACTGGGGCCGTCTTATTTTGTCTCACTACATTCCGGTGGAATGCACCCCGCTTGTTCGGACCTCCCCAATCGGGAGGTTTGATTTGATTGTGCCCCAATACAGAAACATACTGCAAGAAAAACAAACAAATCTTGCACATTAAGCAACAAATATGTTGTTCTCATACAACATATTTGTTGTTTTTCTGATGATAAATTTTATTTCACATCCTTGAAAAATTCGTTCAGAATTTATTTAACTCACTGATATTGAAGCAATATAAATTAATTTCGTCCTCTTCCGATTAGGCATATTTATACTGTTTTTCATGTTTTGAATCAGGAAATTTCAGCTATCATCCGCTACATTGATTACCTCATAACTTAAGTAGGGCACCACCTTTGCAAGGTACGACTTATGCGTAAATCCTATTTGCTTCTTTTTGCAATACTGAATCTAATCGCCGCTCTTCCAATTAAAGCTGAAACGTGGGTACTCCCACCCTCCGATATTGATGTTTTTGGCCAGATACGAACTACACATGCAAGCAGCGCGGAAACACTACTCGATATCGCACGCCAATACGATATTGGTCAAATTGAGATTCTACTGGCCAATCCCAATGTAGATCGATGGTTACCCCAGGATGGCGCAGAAGTCATTCTGCCTAGCCGCTATATTATTCCTCATGGCGACCGCAAGGGATTACTACTCAACTTACCTGAAATGAGAATTTATTATTTCCCGGAACCTAAAAAAGGCGAAAAGCCGATGATTATCACACACCCAGTCGGTATAGGCAGAATGGACTGGATAACCCCTTTGGGAACAACCAAAATAGTAGACAAAAAGAAAGATCCCACCTGGATACCACCAAAATCTCTCCAAATGGACAGAATTGCCAATGGAGAACAACCCTATCCCAGTATTGTTCCGCCAGGCCCGACCAATCCCTTAGGCCGGCATGCCATGCGTCTAGGTATTAGCAGCGGCAGTTATCTGATACACGGCACGATCAAGCCATTTGGTGTCGGTATGCGCGTTTCCGCAGGATGTGTTCGCATGTATCCGGAAGACATAGAAGCACTCTTTGATAAAGTCCCGGTCGGTACAACAGTACAAATAGTAAATCAACCCATTAAACTTGGCTGGTTACTGGATTCGCTTTTCATTGAACTTCACCCGCCATTAGAAGAAGACGAGGAAAAATACACCAACTATAAACACATGGTAGTTACCGCCATCAATGACTTCCTCGCATTAAAAAGCAGCAAAAGAACCATACCCGCAGATTTTGAAATCGATCAAGAAGCTCTAAAACAAGCGATCATGGAAAAAAGTGGAATGCCCGTACTGATCTCTCGCACTACCGCACAAGCACAATTACACACGCAAAATAACCATTAGTATCAAACGGAATGTAAGCTGTGAAGCTACACACATAAAAAACCCCTCATTCGAGGGGTTTTTTATGAATGCAAATCCAAATTTTTATTTGGTATTACATTACTTATTACTTATGCATTGCTTTTTTGAACATGCGATCGATTTTGGATTCTGTATCCATTGAACGTCTGTTTGCTTCGTCCGCAATACGCAGCGCATCATTTGCTTTGGCGTTAGCTGCATCTGCTGCTGCTTTCGCTGCAGCTGCATCAGCTTTAACAGCCGCAATATCAGCATTCACTTTATTTTGCAGCTCTTCCAATTGACCTGTCGTTGCACATCCTGTCAACCCAATAAAAGCGCCTGCAATTGCTGCCAGTGTTAACATACGAACTGGATGCTGGATTTTTCCTTTCATTCCGATCTCCTCAGTTGTTTATTCTATTCAATACGCACAAACATCCACTATTTCTACTAGTTAATGACATTTTAGATATTTTAATATCATTAACGCACCGGAATCTTATCCGATTTTTCCCGCAAAATAAATGCATTTTATGACAAATTTACCACGCACCGGATCAATAAAACCACAAACAGAATCATAAGCAATTAATAAGAATAACTATTTCCCCATATTCCGCAATTCAATTAATTAACAACAAAGAACGAAGACCTGCATAAATGGGCATTCTAACGCTAACGAATATTCACCCACACACCAGGTCTGATCCACTTACCGAGCTGATCGATTTGCTCATTCGTCAGCGCAATGCAGCCATTCGTCCAATTATACTGATGGTGGATCTCTCGATCTCCCCTGCCAATCCCATGTATGCCGATATGGCCACCCAGCGGTGTATTCTGAGGTGGTGTCTTCCCCATACTTTTTGCCGCCAAGATTGATAACCAGGTATCTTCATCAATCCTATTTTCCTCCAGTGCGCGTTTTGCAGTATCAAGATTCGGATAATTAAGGCCAAAGAAACGATAATAACGGCTCTTTTCATTGACCCAGCCAATCTTGAATCTACCCAGCGGGGTTTTATCGTCTTTTGTCATTTTTGACCATGTAGTACCGAAACGTCCAATCGCTACATTTTTAAATACCGCCTGAACATTATTTCCCTGCATCACAGACAAAGTGTGCTCAGTGGTATCCACATCGATCCACACGTTATTATCCGCACGCGCAGAATTGTGCATAACGCACAAGCCAGCTAATCCAATCAACACAATTATCGAATATTGAATAAAAAAATTTCGCTTGATCACTTTTTGACTATCAATAATAAGGATGATTAATTATGTCATAATTTCACTCTCCGGAAATTCCCATTAAGCGCCCATGTGCCTTGCTATTCCTGCTTGTGTCGAACAATTGACTGCTGCAAATCATGCCATCGTAAACCTCAGCGGCGTGCGCAAAGAAATCTCACTGGCATTGGTTGAAGATATTGTTCCTGGAGATTACGTCATCGTACATGTTGGTTTTGCGCTACAAAAGCTCGATCCACTGGAAGCGGAGCGCACATTGGCAATGTTCGCCGAAATATCGGCGCTCGATAACAATCTCTCATGATGAAATATATCGACGAATTTCGCGCAGGCGCTCTGGCACGGCAAATCGCTGCAAAAATCGCATCGGAAGCCGGCCCCGGACGCGATTACCACTTCATGGAATTTTGCGGTGGTCATACCCACGCCATTTCGCGCTTCGGTATAGTCGATCTGCTGCCTGTCAATGTGCATATGATTCATGGCCCGGGTTGTCCGGTATGCGTTTTACCTATCGGCCGCGTGGAGAATGCGATTCAATTGGCACAAATGCCGGGATTGATACTCTGCAGTTACGGGGATATGCTGCGCATACCGGCCACCAACGGGATGAGTTTGTTGAAAGCGAAAGCGCAAGGTGCGGATATCCGTATGGTTTACAGCAGTGCGGATGCTATAAAAATCGCCCAGGAAAATCCGCAACGGCAGGTGGTTTTCTTTGCTATCGGCTTTGAAACCACGACACCGCCCACAGCTGTTGCAATCCAGCAAGCGCAGATACTGGGTTTGAATAATTTCACGGTATTCTGCAATCACGTCCTGACCCCTTCCGCCATCTCTCATATTTTGCAATCGCCGGAAGTCCGTCAGTTTGGACTGGTTCCCTTGGATGGCTTTATTGGACCGGCGCATGTTTCCGTCATCATTGGCAGCCAACCGTACGAATATTTCGCCGAGGAATTTCAGAAATCGGTCGTGATAGCCGGCTTTGAGCCACTCGATGTCATGCAGGCCATCCTCATGCTGATACGCCAGATCAATGCAGGCCGGGCTGAAGTTGAAAATGAATTTACCCGTGCGGTTTCTCCGGCAGGCAATCGCAAAGCGCAATCGCTTGTCGCCGAAGTGTTCGAATTACGCCGTACATTTGAGTGGCGCGGCTTGGGGTGGGTGCCTTACAGCGCGCTTAAAATCAAATCAAGCTATGCTGACTTTGACGCCGAACAGCGTTTCCGGATTTCAACAATATCCATTGCCGATAACAAGGCCTGCGAGTGCGGCGCTATTTTGCGCGGCGTTAAACGGCCGCAGGATTGCAAAATTTTTGGCACCGTTTGCACACCCGAAAACCCGGTCGGTTCCTGCATGGTTTCCTCTGAAGGCGCATGTGCCGCTCATTACAGCTATGGCCGTTTCCGTGAAAATAATCATGTTGCAGCGCAGAAAAATTAATGTCCGCCACTGGTAAAGTTAAACCGGGTTATACCCGTGCACTCGACCTGAAGCATGGCTGCATCGAAATGAGTCATGGCAGCGGCGGACGGGCGATGGCGCAATTAATCCAGCAATTGTTCATGACCGCATTTGACAATGAATTCTTGCGACAAATGAATGATCAGGCTTGCTTTCAGAGCATTAATGGCCGCATGGTGATGTCTACCGACAGCCATGTCGTGACTCCTCTATTTTTTCCCGGCGGGGATATCGGCAATTTGGCAGTGCATGGCACCATCAATGACATTGCCATGTCTGGCGCCAAGCCTTGCTATCTGGCTGCCAGTTTTATTCTGGAAGAAGGCTTTCCATTATCCGATCTGAAACGTATTGTGGATTCCATGGCTAAAGCGGCGCAAGCTGCACAAGTACCGATTGTCACCGGTGACACCAAAGTGGTGGAAAAAGGCAGCGGCGATGGCGTATTCATCACCACGACGGGCATTGGCATGGTGCCGGAAGGGATCCATATTTCCGGTGACAGTGCCCGGCCCGGCGATAAGATATTGGTATCCGGCACACTTGGCGATCATGGCATCGCCATCATGGCGTTGCGTGAAAACCTGTCTTTCCAAACCAGCATCGAATCGGACACCGCAGCCTTGCATGATCTGGTAGCGGCCATGATCGCCGTCACACCTGGCATCCATGTATTGCGCGACCCTACGCGCGGCGGCGTGGCCACTACCCTAAACGAAATTGCCCAGCAATCGTCGGTAGGCATGATGATCTATGAAGACCGGCTGCCGATCCAGGAGCAAGTCCAGGCCGCTTGTGAGTTCATCGGTCTGGACCCGTTGTACATTGCCAACGAAGGCAAGCTGATTGCGATCTGTGCTGCGGAAGATGCCGAAAAGCTATTGCATGTGATGCATGCCCACCCATTGGGCAGGCATGCCAGTATCATCGGCGAAGTCATCGAAGACGCACACTGCTTTGTGCAAATGCAAACCCGGTTTGGTGGCAAACGCGTCGTTGATTGGTTAAGCGGCGAGCAACTGCCACGGATCTGTTAATTTCCATCAATTGAAAATTCTGTTTCTCACACACAGCTTCAATTGTCTGTCGCAACGTCTGTTTGTCGAATTAACGCATTGCGGACATGATATATCCATCGAGTTTGATATCAACGACGCGACGAGCTGCGAAGCCGTCGCACTTTTCCAGCCGGACTTAATTATCGCGCCTTATCTCAAACGCGCTATCCCGGAAGCCATCTGGCGCAAACATACCTGCTTTATCGTGCATCCGGGAATCATCGGAGACCGCGGCCCTGCCGCGCTCGATTGGGCGATTATGCTGGATCGGCAAGAATGGGGGGTTACCGTATTGCAAGCCAATGCGGAAATGGATGCGGGCGATATCTGGGCTGCGGAAGTTTTTCCGATGCGGCTGGCCCGCAAAAGCAGCCTGTACCGCCACGAAGTTGTTGAAGCAGCAACACGCGCTGTGCTCACAGCGGTAGCGCGTTTTCAGTCCGGCGCTTATAAACCGGCTCCACTGGACTATTCGCGCGTTGATGTCTACGGCCGCTTGCATACACCCATCCGGCAAACTGACCGCCGTATTGATTGGCAGCGAGACAACACGCGCACCATTGTGAGAAAAATCCATGCTGCCGATGGATTCCCCGGTGTTTTGGATACGCTGCTGGGTGAATCCTATTATTTGTATGATGCATACAGTGAAGAGAATCTGACCGGCACACCCGGAGCGATCATCGCCAAGCGTCACAACGCCATCTGCCGGGCTACCGTGGATGGCGCGGTCTGGATCGGTCATTTGAAACACAAAAAAGACGCTGAATCCACTTTCAAACTGGCCGCCACGATTGCTTTAAAAGATTATCTTAACGCTGTGCCGGAAATATCTCTTGATCCTTTCACTGCAAAATCTGGCAACACTTACCGGGATATTTGGTTCGAACGAAAGAAAGATGTCGGCTATCTGTATTTTGATTTTTATAACGGCGCCATGGATACCGGACAGTGTGAGCGTTTGCGTAACACTTACTTGCAAGTCGCAGCAAGCGACGTTCGTGTGATCGTGTTGATGGGCGGACCCGATTTCTGGAGCAATGGCATACATCTCAATCATATCGAAAATGCCGACAGTCCCGCCGGCGAGTCCTGGCGCAACATTAATGCCATGAATGATTTGGTGCAGTCAATCATCACCACTGAGCGGCGGCTCACGATCGCGGCGCTGCAAGGCAATGTCGGTGCTGGTGGCGTGTTTCTATCACTGGCTGCCGATCACATTTTTGCACGCGCCAGTGTCATACTCAATCCGCATTATAAAAGCATGGGAAATCTTTACGGCTCGGAATATTGGACTTATTTGCTACCGCGCCGGGTCGATGCATCGTGTGTACACGCATTGACACAAAATCGTTTGCCGGTCAGCGCACAAAAAGCCCGGGATATCGGATTGATCGATGATTGCTTTGCTTTAAACCCGGAAGACTTTAAGAAGGAAGTAGTTCGTATTGCTGAAGCGCTTGCTGCAAATCCCGAGTTCGCTTCACTCTTGCAACAAAAAACACAGCAGCGGCAATTGGATGAACAGCTAAAACCGTTACAAAATTACCGCACTGAAGAACTCCAGCACATGGAACTTAATTTTTACGGCTTTGACCCCAGTTATCATGTGGCACGTTATCATTTCGTGCACAAAATCCCCTATGGCTGGACACCACGTTATCTCGCACGGCATCGCCGCCTCTCAGTGCAGTCCGGTTCAAAAATTCACATATGATTTCTTAACGTTGACTTGTCTTAGTATCCAGCTTATGAGAATCGACCAGATCGGGATCAAATTCCGGCGGTTTTTCCGCGGGTGGAATCACTCCGGGGCATTGTTTGATGACTGCCCATTGCTGTATCGCATCATATTCACTCTTTAACTGCGCATATTCAGCTTCCTGTTCTTTAGTCCCGCCGAGTGCAAATAACGCTGCCCAGGAAAGCGATAAATCGGCACCCAGTATCCATTTATCCTTGGCCGGTGTTTTATCATCCGGCTTACCCGTCAATTGACTGACTCTGGTTTGAATTCGCTCAATCTCTGCCAGTAATTCGTTGCAATTGTAAGTTTGAAATTGCGCTGGTGAGATATAAGGTGCTTGTTGATTCCCCGATGAAGCCACGCAGCCGGATAGTGTAATCGCAACAATAAAAAAAATAGCAGCAATTAATCTCTTCATAACAACCACTTCCCTCGCAAGTTATTACATTGAACCTGACTTGTACACATCCATTGCCATGAATTGTACACCGATATTTGCTCTCGTAAGCTCGCATTATGGATTTGAGTACAGCAACGAATGTGTTATCGATTTTATAGACAAGATGGACAAAACCAATAAATCCAAACAGATTTAAGAGCAATCTGCTTCTTTGATATATTGAGAGTAAGGAGTTTCACAAACCCTGATTATCGGAAGCGCTTGGCAATCATTGACCTGAGTTATTTGCGCTCATTGCTGGTAACGCATGTATGAATTACTTTAAATGCAGGAAACAAAAAAGCCACAGAGAAAATCTTATCTCCGTGGCTTCTAAAATTTGCTTCTAATTACACTGCGCTACGGCGGCGTGCTGAGAAACCGATCAAACCAAGACCAGCCAGTAACATTGCATAGGTTTCTGGTTCTGGAACGGCCATAATGTATTCATAACCGAAAGATGCTGATTGACCATTAGCAATGGCGCCCAGATCATAGGCCAGGTTAATTGAACTGTCTGCAAAACCATAATTACCAACTGCTTGAGCAGCTGCTAACATTGCAGCAGGATCAACTGGGCTGCAGCAGCTGAATGGATCGATATACGAAGCAATATTGAATGCCGATGCACTGGTTGTGTTAGCCAGGGTTAACGACCATCCATCCAAGCTGGTAGCTCTTACAGCAGATGCATTTCCTAGCCCCAGAATTTCGTTTGTTGTGCCAAATCCGAAGCCAGCTGGAACACCTTGGTCAGCATCGATACCAACGCCCCATTGCACACCGGTTGCATTAGCACCGGTGTTGTTGGTCAATTGAATTTGAACAGCTACGTGACCACTTGCTGGAACACTGACTGTCTCAACCAGACTCCAGCCGCCACCGCCACCGCCAAGATTGGTAACAACGGAAATGCTGCCACCTACACCAAAAGCAGTCGTTGCTAATGGATTGTTACCGGCCACTGAATCAGCAACAGCAACAGATCCGCCGTTGGCATTGAGTGACCAGTTGGATGCAAATGTGCCCAGATTAACAAATTCTCTGCCGTTGAAGCTTAAGCCGAGTGCGCCAGCAGGTGAGAAATAACCTGCATCATCAATCGTTGCGGAAGTAGTACCAAAACCGCTGATTACGGTTGGAGCAGCTTGTACTGCAGAAACAAACGAACCGCATAAAGCGATTGCTACAACTTGTGCCAGGCAATTTTTTCTCAATTCGAATTTCATAATTAACTCCTTAAATTTATCGGTGCAACATAAAATAGTTGTTAGAATCTTCGCTCTTCACAACCAACTTAAATCTCAAACCACCCATTAATCAATTAAACTTTGTATGTTTCAATGCAAAATTTATTTAACGATTACAGCGTGTTCCATTATAGGTTTGAATTTTTTTAAGTACATAGAACATCTTTCCCTTTTTATTAGTACATGTGTACTGCAATTGTCACGCCGTAATATTCACTATTTCGCACTGTTTTAAATTTGTGCAGAACTAAATTTTGTTTTAGTTAACGCCGTGATAATCTTCGTTATGCAAAGCAACAGCAATCCACTTCCGATGATTTATAACTATCACCGCCAATGACCACACTAGAAGAACAAACTACTACTGCATCAACCGGCAAATGTGACACGCAAGACGAACCGATCAAGATTGTCAAAACCGGCAACGGCAGCATTACATTACTGGGAACCGCGCATGTTTCAAAAGCCAGTGCGGATAAGGTTCAAGAGCTGATCGCCACCGGACAATACGATGCAGTGGCGGTTGAGTTATGCCCAAGCCGTCATAAAGCCATCGTGAATCCGGACGCGATGGCTAAAATGGATTTATTCCAAGTGATCAAAAACGGTCAAGCGAGCATGGTCGCGGCCAGCCTCGCATTAGGCGCATTCCAGCAGCGCATGGCGGAGCAATTCGGGATTGAGCCGGGAGCGGAGATGCGGGTTGCCATCAAGGATGCGCAAGCGGCACAATTACCGGTGTTGCTGATTGACCGCGAAATCGGCACGACCATGAAACGGATTTATCACAGCGTGCCATGGTGGAAACGCATCAACATATTTGCCGGTTTGATTGCCAGTGTTATCAGTCAGGAGAAATTCAGCGCGGCGGAAATCGAAAAACTGAAAGAAGGTGATGTATTGGAAAGTTCTTTTTCGCAATTCGCGGAAGATGAAAAAGATTTGTTCCGTCCGCTGATCAGTGAACGGGATGAATACATGGCCGCGCGGCTCATCAAAGAATGCCGGGAGAACAATTACCAGCACATTTTAGCCGTGGTCGGCGCCGGTCATTTGAATGGCATGGCCAGGCAATTCGAAGAGCATCTTATGGATAATCCGGACGAGCGCATTGCACAACTGGACAACATCCCGCCACCATCACCGTGGCTCAAGCTCATCCCCTGGTTGATTGTTGTATTCATCTTGGCGGGCTTCGTCATCGGCTTTATGCAAAGCCCGGATATCGGCATCAGCATGGTCATGGATTGGGTGCTGATAACCGGCGGATTGTCCGCAGTGGGGACAGCCATCGCTTTTGCACATCCGCTGTCCATTCTAAGCGCTTTCCTGGCGGCTCCCTTCACAACGCTGCATCCTGCCATCGGCGCCGGAATGGTCGTAGCGGCTGTTGAAGCCTATTTGCGCAAGCCCAAGGTCAGTGATTTTAACCGGCTCAGAACCGATACAACCAGCTTAAAAGGCTGGTGGAGTAATCAAGTCACACGAATTTTATTAATTTTCATTTTTTCGTCACTGGGTGCCGCGATCGGCACTTATGTGGCCGGATTCCGGATTTTCGAGCAACTGAGCAGCAGTTAAATCACGAGTATCGTAACCATGTTCGGCTTCTTCGAGCGCTTGATCGACCCGTACCCGCCGGAGCACCCCGCCGAACCGCCGCAGGGGCTGTATCAATTCTGCCGCCACTATATTCGCGGCATTGAGCGTTATCTGGTATTACTGGCGTTGCTGACCACACTTTTGGCCATCAGTGAAGCGATGCTCTACAGCCTGGTCGGGCAGATGGTCGATTGGCTGGCGGAAAAGAAAACCGGGTATTTTCTCGAAAGCGAATGGCCAACGCTGCTGAGCATGTCGATCTTCATTCTGGTATGGATTCCACTATTGGTGTTATCACACGCTTTAGTGATCAACCAGTTGTTAATGGGTAATTTCCCGATGCGCGTGCGCTGGCTATCGCATCGTTATCTGCTTAACCAAAGCTACGCATTTTTTCAGCATGAATTCAGCGGGCGGATTGCCGCCAAAGTCATGCAGACCGCCCTGTCGGTGCGCGAAACCGTGCTAAAACTGCTCGATGTCATTTTGTTCGTCATCATTTATCTCGCCACAACCCTACTGTTAGTGCTCAATGCCGATCCTTATCTGTGTTTGCCGATCGTGGCCTGGTTGATTTTATACATCGGCATACTGTTGTATTTTGTACCGCGCTTAAAACGCATCTCCACATTACAAGCCGATGCGCGCGCGTTGATGACCGGGCGCATCGCCGACAGCTACACCAATATTCTGACACTTAAACTGTTCTCTCAGAGCCAGCGGGAATCGGCCTACGCGCAGGCCGGGATGGAAGAATTCATGGCCACGGTCTATCCGCAAATGCGCTTGGCGACCGGTCTGAATTTCAGTGTTTGGACCATCAACATGCTGATGGTCTTCGCGACCGGCGCGCTGGGGCTCGCAATCTGGCTGCAAGGCGGCATCGGTCCTGGCGCGATCGCGATCGTCATGAGCTTGGCGATCCGGATGACGGGCATGTCGCATTGGATCATGTGGGAAGTGAATGCATTGTTTGAAAATATGGGCACCGTGCAAGACGGCATCAACACCATTTCCAAACCGCAGCGTGTCACGGATGCGCCGGATGCCAAAGAACTCACTGTCGCGCAAGGCGCGATCGATTTTAATCACGTCGTTTTTTCGTATCACCCGGAACAACCGGAATCGCTGCGTATTTTCTCCGGTCTCAGTTTGCATATCGCCGCTGGCGAGAAAGTCGGCATCGTCGGTCGCTCGGGCGCGGGCAAATCGACTTTCGTCAATCTGCTGCTGCGTTTTTACGATACCCAGCAAGGCGACATCACCATCGACGGGCAGGATATCCGCACCGTCACGCAGGATAGTTTGCGCGCCAACATCGCCATGGTAACGCAGGATACTTCGCTGCTGCATCGCTCGGTACGTGACAACATTCTATTCGGTAGACCGGATGCCAGCGACGCGCAAATGATCGCCGCCGCCAAACAAGCACAAGCGCATGAATTCATCCTGGGATTACGCGACATCAAAGGCCGCACCGGCTACGATGCGCACGTCGGCGAACGCGGCGTGACGCTCTCCGGCGGGCAACGGCAACGCATCGCCATCGCCCGCGTGCTGCTCAAAAACGCCCCCATTCTGGTGCTGGATGAAGCCACATCGGCGCTGGATTCCGAAGTCGAAGCCGGTATCCAGCAAAGCCTGTATCAACTGATGGAAGGTAAAACCGTCATCGCCATCGCGCATCGCTTGTCGACCATCGCGGCAATGGACCGGCTCATCGTTTTCGATAAGGGTCAGATTGTCGAACAAGGCAGTCACGCCAAACTCATCGCCAACAATCAGCTTTACGCGCAATTGTGGGATCATCAATCGGGCGGTTTTCTAGGATTGCTGGAAAACGAACGCACATGACACCGGCACAGTCACTTCCGTAGTGCCAAACTAACGCATAATTCCCCGTTTATTCCAAGCTGTCAGACAGAAATATCAGGATTACAATCCTGAATCCCATGGTTTTGCGCGCAAAAAATTTCTTATCAAAGCACCCTGTACGTTCATGATCGCGACTTCAAATCAACGAGTAACGCATTTAACTTGGATTCGGCTGCTGCTTTTTCTCTCATTCTCAGCTACGACTGCGGTCACGGCACAAAATATGCCGCTGAAACAAGATATTTCCGACGCTTCACTTGTCGAATTGATGAGTACGAAAATATCGACTGTTTCACGCAAACCGCAAACCTTGAGCGACACACCTGCGGCGGTTTTTGTCATTTCTCAGGAAGATATCCGCCGCGCCAGCGCCAATAGCATTCCCGAGCTGCTGCGCATGGCACCCGGCTTATCCGTGGCGCGCATCGATGCGAACAAATGGTCGGTGACCTCTCGCGGATACAGCGGCCGCTTTGCCGACGACTT
This sequence comes from Nitrosomonas oligotropha, assembly GCF_900106555.1. Classification (GTDB taxonomy): domain Bacteria; phylum Pseudomonadota; class Gammaproteobacteria; order Burkholderiales; family Nitrosomonadaceae; genus Nitrosomonas; species Nitrosomonas oligotropha_A. The sequence continues at coordinate 69,209 of NZ_FNOE01000004.1, forward strand.
GCTGGTGATGATCGATGGCCGTACGGTCTACTCTCCGTTGTTTGCCGGAACATTCTGGGAAACACTGGATCTTCCGCTGGAAGATATCGAACGTATCGAAGTCATCCGCGGACCGGGCGGCACCATTTGGGGCGCGAATGCCGCCAATGGCGCGATCCATATCATCACCAAGCATGCCAGAACCACGCAAGGCAATTTAATCACCTCGGGTGGCGGTAGCGAAGAGCGAGGATTCGCCACGCTGCGCCACGGCGGAAAAATCGGGGAAAGCTTTTTCTACCGCTTCTTCACCAAAGGATTCACTCGCGATAACAGCTTTAGTCCGAGTGGAGCCAACGACAGCTAGCGCATAAGAACGGCCGGTTTTCGCGCCGATTGGGATATCAACGACAGCAACGCCGTGACTTTTCAAGGCCAGTATTACGGCGGCAAAGCGGGGCAAAACACTGCTTTCATCAATCCTGCGGAACCCGAGTCTGCCATTACACGCGCGGAAGACGCCAATTTGGCCGGCGGACATGCGCTGGTGCGCTGGCAGCGCACTACGAGCGAGCGTTCGAATACCGCACTACAAGTGTATTATGATCGCACGCATCGCAACGAACTATCTTTCCGGGAAACCCGCCAGACCGTCGATGTAGATTTTCAACATCGCTTCCCGTTGGTAGTCCCTTTTATTCCAGTGCAACCGGATATCGTCTGGGGTGGCGGTTATCGCTGGACCGTCGATCACTTGGGGACTGGATTGCCGATCTCCTTCGACCCTATCAGGCGCGGCTTGCAAACCGGCAATGTCTTCGCTCAGGCAGACGTGCCGCTGGTAGAAGACCGGTTAAAACTGACGGCAGGGATTAAATTTCTCGATCACACTTACACACACGGAAATTTCTTACCCAATGCCCGTTTGCTGTGGACACCCGATGCTAAACAGTCTTTCTGGGCGTCCGCAACCCGCTCGATACGCTTGCCGTCCCGCTTTGAACGCGACGGCAATCAGTTGATCCGGGACGGCGCGGAATTTATTCGCTTAATCAGCAATCCGCATCTGCTGGCCGAGACCCTGTGGGGATTCGAAACCGGTTACCGGCGTCAGATCACATCCGATCTGTCGGTCGACATTGCGGGATTCTTCAACGACTATGATCATTCCTCCAGTGAATCGGAAGTTGCACCGGCAACGATTCAGATAATGGATCAGCGTCACACGCACATTTTCGGTTTTGAGGTTTACAGTCAATGGAATGCATTTGATCGGTTGCGTTTCATGCCCAGCTATAGCCACTTGCAAGTGAGGAACATGGTACCGCTGGGCCAGGAAGCCGAATCGGGCGGAGATCCCAAGCATCAATTCACCCTGCGCACGCAATTGGACTTGGTCAAGAACGTTGAACTGGATGCTTTTTTCCGTCACATCGATAAATTACCGGGTCTGAGGGTGGCCAGTTATCAGGCGCTGGATTTGCGATTGGCGTGGAAACCCAAATCGAACGTGGAATTTTCCGTGATTGGACAAAACTTACTGCAATCACACCATCAGGAATTCGCACCGGAGTTGATCCGGACGATGCCGGTCCAAATTCAACGCGGTGTTTTTGGCCGGTTTACTTTGCGTTTCTAACAATATCGCACGATGACGGCATTGCTTACGTTATTCATTCATCACTTTTGCAGGATATTCGTATCCAGAACACCTTATGCAAAATTTGGGATGATGTTCTATATCGCAAGCATCGGCTTCACAGCGGATGTACAGGCGGACGAAGCGGCTGAATATATGCTAAAAGCCGCTTTTTTGTATAACTTCGCGATCTTCACCACCTGGCCCGACCGCACCACGGATAATTTTAACCTCTGTATTTACGGAAAAGATCCTTTCAACCAGGATCTCGACTCATTAATGCGGAAAAAGCATATCAATGACCGCAAAGTGATCATCCATAGAATCAATACCATTGACCGCCTCAGTCAATGCCAGCTGGTATTTATTTCCCGCGCCGCGATCGGCGATTTAGCGGATATCATCGATGACCTGAAAGATAAGCCAGTCCTGACCGTGGCGGATAGCCCCGGTGTAAGCCAGCAAGGTGTTGTACTCAACATGAATGTCAAAGATGACAAGATCACATTCGAGGCCAATCTGACAATGGCCAGAAAAGCAGGATTGAGCTTAAGTTCTCAATTGCTGCGCCTCGCCACCAAAGTACAGCAGTAACAAAAGCCGCAATCCATCCAACATTTCATCGATTACAAACGCAATCGGTTATTGCGGATTGGTTTTATCAATGAAAGTTTTTAAACGAATACTTCAAATAGAATAGGATAAATCCTACTTTTCTTCTTTTTGATTTTCAGTTTCGCATGCTTTAATCTCAGAATTTAAGAACCCACCCAGCTGATCGTGCGTATATCACAGAAACAATCTTCTTTCAGCAAAAATCACCGCGCAGGAAAAGACTTACTCTTTTGTTTGTTCTGCATGCAATCGCTACCGGTTCTCGCCGCGACCAATCTGGAGCAAATGAGCTTGGGAGAATTGATGAATATCAACGTCATCGGCGCTTCCAAATACGAGCAGAAACAACAGCAAGCGGCAGCGGCTGTCAGCATTATCACGCGCAAGGATATCCGCACCTATGGCTGGCGCACGCTGAATCAAGCTTTGGCGAGCCTGCCGGGCATTCATCCCACGTATGACTATCAATATGAATATTTGGGTACGCGCGGTTTTGGATTACCGGGAGATTTCAATACGCGCGTGCTGATCACCGTCAATGGCAACCGCATCAACGATGCCACGTACGACCAAGGACCGACAGGACGGGATTTTCCACTCGACATCGATCTGATTGAGCGCATCGAATTCATTCCCGGCCCCGGCAGTGCGGTGTACGGCCAGAACGCCATGCTCGGCGTGGTCAATATCGTGACCCGCAAAGGCGCCGACATCAAAGGCGCCGAGCTGTCAGCCTCGTACCAAACCGCCGAAATCATGCCGCAAGAGCGCGTCACACTGGGCAAACAATTCGATAATGGCACCGATGCGCTCATCTCTTTTTCCGGCTTGCAATCGCGCGGCGCGAATCATTTCTTTGAATTCGGCGATTCCGGCATTTCCGGTTTCGCGCACCGCATGGACGGAGAGAACGTCAAGCAGTTGTTCGCACGCGCCTCGCATGGCCCGCTATCGTTCGATTTTATCTACGGTAACCGGCGCAAGGATGATCCTACCGGCATGTTCTTTTCCGATCCGCTGGTAGCGGGCCAGTTCCAGCGCGACCAGCGCCTCAATACACAAATTCAATATAACGACAATTTTGCCAATAACACCTTAAACGTACTTGGACGAGCGTTTCTCGGCCAATACCGCTATGATAATCCGATGATTTACGGCGGTGACAGAACCTTATCCACCGGCCCCAGCGATTGGCATGGCGTTGAATTGCGCTTGCTGTCGACGGCGCTTACCGATCATAAGCTAATGGCGGGCTTCGAGTACCAGAACAACACCAGCATCAAACAAACTTTCCAGAATTTCAGTTCTCCGGACGAAAATATAACCATCAAAAGCACCGTAATGCGCATCGGTGTGTATCTCCAGGACGAGTGGCGCATCACTGACACGTTGTCCGCCACCGTTGGCTTGCGTTACGACCACAACCACTGGATCGGCAGCCGCCTGAGTCCGCGCGGCGCGTTGATCTGGCAGGCCACGCCCAAAGCCACATTCAAGGCGCTTTATGGTCGCGCGCACCGTTCGCCGAATTCATACGAACGTGATTATGGTGACAATATTTCACAGGTCGCGAACCCCGGATTGCACAGCGAATCGGTCGATACCGCCGAATTGGTCGCGGATTATCTCGCTCAGCCTACCCTGAACCTGCGTGCGAACGTCTACGCCTGGGATATGTACCACCTCATTGCGCTCGGTATCGATCCGCTCAGCGGATTGTCCCAATATCAGCAAAATTCCAAAAAAGTGGTCGCTAGGGGCGCGGAACTGTCGCTCGATAAAACCTGGGATTGGGGTGCGCGTTTGCGCGGCAGCTTCGGCATCCAAAATGCCGAGCAGCAAAATTCCCATCTGCCCAATTCCCCCTATTATCTCGGCAAACTCAATTTTTCCCTACCCATCCCACTGATTACCGGATTGCGAGCCGGCTCTGAATTGCAATACTACGGCAAACGTAAAACGCTCGATGGCTCCAATACCGATAGCTACGTGCTTGCCAATCTCAACTTAGTCACTAATGTTCCGCAAGTGAAAGGATTGGAAGCCTCGCTCAGTATTTATAACTTGTTTAACGAAAACTATTTGCACCCGGCTGCGGATACCAATTGGCAGAATACTTTCTGGCAGCCCGGACGGACGGTTCGCTTCAGGCTGGATTATCGCTTTTAAGTGCACGTCGATATGTTATTTAAACAGCCTTACAAGCAAAAAAACCCGCAGCAATGCATCGCTATAAAGCATTGCTGCTATCCCTGCTTTTCACTCAAGCAAAATACCTGGCTATGCCGCCAAGAATTTAGAGCAGATGAGCATAGAAGAATTAATGAATATCCGTGTCGTGGGTGCTTCAAAATATGAGCAGAAGCAACAACAAGCTGCCGCCGCCGTCAGTGTGATTACGCGCATGGATATCCGTACCTATGGCTGGCGCACACTGAATCAGGCATTGGCGAGCCTGCCCGGCATTCATACCACGTATGATTATCAATATGAATACCTAGGTACACGAGGCTTTAGTCAGCCCGGAGACTTCAATTCTCGTGTACTGATTACGATTAATGGCAATCGCATCAATGACGCGACCTACGATCAAAGCCCTACGGGACGGGATTTCCCGCTCGACATCGACTTAATTGAGCGGATTGAATTTATTCCCTGGTCTGGCAGCACGATCTACGGTTTGAATGCCATGCTCGGCGTGGTTAATATCATTACCCGCAAAGGTGCTGACGTAAAAGGCGCTGAACTTTCGGCATCGTATCAGACGGCGGAAATCATGCCGCAGGAACGTGTTACCTTGGGCAAACAATTCGAAAATGGCGCTGATGCACTCATCTCCTTCTCCGGTCTCCAATCCAGGGGCGCGAACCGTTTCTTTGAATTCGGCGATTCCGGTATTTCCGGCGTGGCGCGTCACATGGACGGAGAAAACGTCAAGCAAATGTTCGCTCGTGGTTCGTATGGCCCGCTTTCATTTGACTTCATTTACGGCAATCGAAAGAAAGAAGATCCAACTGGTGCCTATTTATCCGATCCGCTGATACCGGGTCAATTCCAGCGGGATCGCCGCCTCAATGCACAAATTCAATATAACGATAATTTCGCCAACGATACCTTGAACGTGCTCGGACGAGTGTTTCTGGGTCAGTACCGCTATGAGAATACAGCGGTTTACGGCAGCGAGAGAACCTTATCAACCGGCCCGAGCGATTGGCATGGCGCCGAATTACGCTTGCTTTCAACAGCCATTACCGATCATAAATTAATGTTCGGCGTTGAATATCAAAATAATACTGACATCAAGCAAACATTCCAGAATTTCGACAACCCCGCTCAGAATATCGCGCTCCACAACTCTGTTCTGCGGATAGGCGCTTATATTCAGGATGAATGGCGCATCAACGACGTTTTGTCTGTCACCGCGGGGTTGCGTTATGATCACAACAAGTGGATAGACAGCGTCTTCAGCCCACGCGGCGGATTGATCTGGCAAGCGAGCCCCAAGGTTACATTCAAGGCATTGTACAGCCGCTCGCATCGCGCACCCAATTCGTTTGAGCGTAACTACAGCGATGGCACTTACCAAGTCGCCAATCCAGGATTACAGAGCGAAATGACGGATACCGCGGAGATTGTGGCGGATTATCTGCCACTGCCCAGCATGAATTTGCGCGCCACCGTTTATCAGTGGGACATGCACAATATCATCGCAGCCGGTGCCGATCCGATCAGCGGGCTTGCGCAATATCAACAAACGGGGAAAAGAGTCTTAGCCAAAGGCACTGAGCTATCTCTCGACAAAACATGGGATTTCGGGAGCAGGCTGCGCGCGAGCTATGGCCTCCAGAATGCCGAACAACACGATTCCCATTTGGTCAATTCACCGTATCATTTAGGGAAAATTAATATCTCCATTCCGATACCGCTGATCACGGGCTTACACGCCGGTTACGAATTGCAATACTACGGCAAGCGCAAAACGCTCGACGGCACCCATACCGACAGCAATGTGCTCGCCAATCTCAACTTGGTCACCAACGTCCCGCAAGTGAAAGGGTTGGAGGCTTCGCTCAGCATTTATAACTTGTTCAATGAAAACTATCTGCATCCGGCGGCAGATAGCAATTGGCAGAATGCTTTCTGGCAGCCCGGACGTACCGTGCGGTTCAGAATGGACTATCGTTTCTAAGCGCGCCGATATGACATTTCCGCTCAAAAAACTCCGCCAGCAAGCGCAACGCATAGCCAAGATTATGGCTATGATCGGCTGCATTGCGTTATCGGTGCACTCGCCCGTGACACGCGCCGAGCAACCGTCGGAATACCGTTTAAAAGTAGCTTTCCTTTATAATTTCATCGCTTATACTGAATGGCCGGAGCAGCAAAGCCTCAATTTGAATTTTTGCATTTATGGGGATGATCCATTTGGTGAACATCTGCAACATTTACGCGGCAAAAAAACCAGCGAGCAAGAGATCGTGATTCAGCACAAGAACACTATCGAAGATCTCGCCGCGTGTCAGATTGTTTTTATTTCCCGGTCGGTTATTCACGATCTGGGCACCATCCTCAATCAATTGAACGAGAAGCCGATATTAACCATCAGTGACAGCCCAAATGCCAGCCTGCAAGGTGTTGTGATCAACATGTCTATCAAAGAGGGTAAAGTAACCTTTGAAGCCAATATCGCACGCGCGAAAAGAAATGGCTTAAAACTCAGCTCTCAATTACTACGTTTCGCCAGTGAGGTATATCAATAATGAAGAGTTCATCATCGGCCGCCGTAACATTGCGCGCCAAATTGCAGCAAATCAGTTTTGCCACACAGGGCACCGCCATGCTGCTGGTTGCAACATTGGTAATTTTGAGCAGCTTCTTCATCAGCTTTTTCTCGTTATTACAAACCAGTCAATCAACAGCGAAATTACTGGCGGAAAATGCGGTAGCGACATTGATGTTCCAGGATAAGACGACTGCCGAAACGCTGTTACGCTCCCTCAACAACACCCTGGAAGTACAGGCTGCGGTTATCTATAATGAAGAAAAAAAACAATTTGTGCAGTACTCGGTTGAGAACAAATCGCTCCCGGAATCCTTGCCGACATTGACCGAAAACTATACGTCGGATATTCATTCATTAACCATCACGCAACCCATTTACTTCAATGACCAGCTCTTGGGCGGTCTTTATCTGGAAATTACCCTCTCTCCGCTGTATTGGCAGATTCTTTGGTATGTTGTCATTACCCTCGCCGCAGCGATCATCGCTTTATTCGTCGCCAACCTGATGCTGCAGCGATTTAACCGCTCCGTGCTCGACCCGCTCAACGAGCTCTCTTCCGTGATGGTGCATGTCACCAGCAAGGCGGATTACACCACACGGCTGGAACCGGGTGCGATTACCGAATTGAATACGCTATCGAAGGGATTCAATAACATGCTGGAGATGATCCAAGAACGCGATGCAAAGCTGGCAAACCATCTCGATCACCTCGAAGACGAAGTCACGAAAAGAACAGCCGAACTGTTGCTGGCGAAAGAATCCGCTGAAGCCGCGAGTAAAGCGAAAAGTGAATTCCTGGCCACGATGAGCCACGAGATCCGCACGCCGATGAACGGCATTCTGGGTATGACCGAGCTGTTACTGGATACGCACCTGGATAAGGATCAGCGCCGTTTTGCAGATACCGTCCAAAGCTCAGGACAACATCTTTTGGGCATCATTAACGACATTCTTGATTTCTCCAAAATCGAGTCGGATCACATGGAATTGGAAATCATCGATTTTGACTTGGTCAAGATGATTGAAGACACACTGGCTATGTTCGCGCAGCCCGCAGATAAAAAAGGCCTGGAGCTGGCGGCACAGTTTACCCCGCCCAATATCGCCTTCATGGTACGCGGAGATTCGTTCCGGTTACGTCAGATCATCGCGAATCTGCTTAATAATGCCATCAAATTCACCTCAGAGGGCGAAGTAGTCGTTCGCACCACGCTGACCAATGAATCGGGGACACGATCAAATATCAGCATATGCGTGGAAGATACCGGGATTGGTATTCCTGCGGAGTATCATGACAAGATCTTCCAGCATTTCTCACAAGCCGATGGTTCTACAACGCGTCAATATGGCGGAACCGGTCTCGGATTAACGATCTGTAAACGATTATTGGAACTGATGGACGGAAGCATCCATGTCGAAAGCTTGCCGGGTCAAGGTTCCAAATTCTGGATACATGTGCCGCTGGAAAAATCGCAGCTGGAATACAGCCATTCCTCCAATATGGCCGATTTAATTGGCATCAGGGCATTGGTTGTCGATGACAATCAGACCAACCGGGAGATTCTTAAAATACAGTTGCAGAACTGGCAAATTAACGTTGTGTGCGCCAGTGGGGCCGAGCAAGCACTCATGTTCATGAACAAGGCGCTGGAAAACAACGAACCCTTTCATTTAGCCATATTGGATATGCACATGCCCAAAATGAACGGCTTGCAATTGGCCGATAAAATTTATGCGCACCCCGGCATGCGTAAAACGCGCATGATGATGCTCACTTCAACCCACAGTGATGCAAGCCAGTTGGAAAGACAAAGTATCGGGATTCTGCGTTGCGTCAATAAGCCAATCCGCCAGAAGGAGTTATTTGAAATTATCCGCGACGTAATGGGCCGCGATCTCGCAAAATCCGCCACGGAGGATGTTATTGAGCAAGCTCCGTCGGCTCAGCTTACAGCCGGAATAAAGGGCAGGATCCTGGTCGCTGAAGACAATCCGGTCAATCAGGAAGTGGCTAAAGCGATGTTGAACAGACTTGGCATGGAGACGACCATTGCGAACGATGGAAAACAAGCGGTAGAACTGGTTTACAGCAATTCGTACGATATTATCCTCATGGATTGTCAAATGCCGGTAATGGATGGCTTTGAAGCAACCTCGGAAATTCGCAAGCAATACGGCAATATCCCCATCATTGCACTGACGGCAAATGCAACCGAAGATGATCGCACCCATTGCTTAAATGCCGGGATGAATGACTTTCTTTCCAAACCCTACTCAATCGATCAATTGCAGCAAAAAATCACGGATTGGTTATCTAAAGAAAAAAGTAACTCATTGAATGCTGTAGAATTAGAAGCTATTGATATGAAACATGATGCTAACATTATGCCTGCACTCAATCCAACACGGCTGAATCAAATCCGGGAACTTGATTCATCGGGTGGAAATAGTTTACTGAACAAAATTCTGCAAGCCTTTCTCGAATCCGCTGAAAGCAATATCCGCCAGCTTGAGCAGGCCCTCTTGAATTGTGATGCCGATAGCCTGCGCCAAACGGCTCATGCGTTAAAATCCAGTTCGGGCAATATTGGCGCCGAAGACTTATCCGCCATCTTTAAGCAACTGGAAGCGGATGGCCGGTCAGGAGAACTCGCTCATGCGCACACGCTACAGCAACACATGCAGCAACAATACCAAAGCGTAATTACCGAGATTAAAAAAATACTCAATCCATCGTGACAACAGAATCTTTCAGAATCCTACTGGCCGATGATGATGCAACGGTCAGATTACTGATGCAGGCCGCTTTAGAAAAAGCAGGCTTCGATGTCACCGTGGCATGCGACGGCGTGGAAGCGGTTCGCTTGTTTGACTCAAGGCCTGCGGATATGGTCATGCTGGATGTTGAAATGCCGGGTATGGACGGTTATGCGGTTTGTTCGTATTTACGGGAGAGAGTAGGCGACGAATTACCCATCATGATGGTCACCGGAATGGATGATATGCAATCGATCAACCGTTCCTTTGAAGCCGGCGCGACCGATTTTATTGCCAAACCCATCAACTGGAATCTAATCGCTTATCGCATTTTGTACTTGCGGCGCGGTTATCTGAACATGCTCGCGCTCAAAGTTGCCAATGCGCGCAGTACTGCAATTTTCAGCGCCATTCCCGATACCATGTTCATCTTGAACGATAAAGGCAAGATTATCGATATCTGCAGCCATCCGGATAACACACCCTGGTTGACTGCCGGTGCGGAAAGCACACTAAGCCAAAGTCTGCCGGAACAAATTGTCAGTCTTTATCTGGGCGCGGCTGATCGTGCGCGCAGCCACGGCACGGTGGAGCTTTTCGAGTACCCGCTCAAACTGGCCGACGGCAAAACCAAATACTATGAAAACCGTATCGTGGTTATAGATCCCAAGGAAACACTGTGCCTGGTGCGCGATATCACGGAACGCAAAGACTCAGAAAATAAAATATTTCACCTCGCTTATTTCGATAATCTGACCGGATTACCCAATCGTCAATCGTTCATGGAGCGCTTGGAGAGCGAAATCAAACGCGCCCAATTTACGGGTAACAAATTAGCGGTACTGTTTCTCGATTTGGATGGATTCAAAAGTATCAACGACACCATGGGACACAATACCGGCGACACCATTCTACAGTGGGCGGCCGAACGGTTACAGAGCAGCACGCGCCCTTCCGACTTTGTTTCCCGCAATAATACCGAACAGCCGGAAGTTAAACTCGCCCGCCTCGGAGGTGATGAATTTACGGTTGTCATTCCCAATCTTCCGCGCACCGAAGATGCACTGATTTTGGCGCACCGCATCCGCGAAGCCATGCGCCGCCCTTTCCAGCTTGAGAGCCGCGATGTCGTGTTAACCGCAAGCATCGGAATTGCTTTGTATCCGGACGATGGCGCAGACGCGGAAACTTTACTCAAGCATGCGGATACAGCGATGTATCACGCCAAGAATGAGGGCAGGGATAATTGTCAGTTCTACAACGTCGACTTGACCTTTCAAGCCGAGAAACGCATGCATCTGGAAAATGATTTACGCAATGCATTACAACAGAATGAATTTTATCTTGTCTACCAGCCGCAACTGGATGTAGCGGAAGAAAACTTCCAGTCGGTGGAAGCGCTGATCCGTTGGCAACATCCTAAACAAGGGCTTATTTCGCCGCTTGACTTTATTCCGCTGGCGGAAGAAAACGGCTTGATTATTCCGATCGGTGACTGGGTGCTGCGAACCGCCTGCACCGAAGCCGCGCAATGGCATCAACGCGGACGGCCATTACAGGTTGCGGTCAACCTCTCGCCGCTGCAAATTAAGAATCCCGATTTTGTTAAAAATGTGCTCGATATCCTGGCGGAAACCGGTTTTCCACCAGGCAAGCTGGTATTGGAAATTACCGAGGGCGCCTTGATGGAGCATAGCGAAAATATCTTGGCAACACTGCTTGCGTTGCGTGAACATCATATCCAAATTGCCTTGGATGATTTCGGTACTGGTTATTCGTCGATGAATTATTTAAAGCGCTTACCCATTAATAACATCAAAGTGGACCAGAGCTTTGTGCGCGGCTTACTGGATAAAAAAGAAAATCTCGCGATTGTCCGGGCGATTATCTCGTTATCGAAAAATCTTGGCTTTTCCATTACCGCCGAAGGTATAGAGTCACTGAATCAGGCGCAGGTCTTGAAATATTTTGGCTGTGAAACTTTGCAAGGCTACTATTTCAGCAAGCCGATCACGATGCAAGAAATGCTCGCGCTTACCGATAAGCAGTGGCGCATTGAGCCACTCAGACCGAATGGAGTCAATCATGAAAGTAGCTGACATCAATCAATTAAATATCAGCTCTTCACTGCCCAGTCCCAAAGGCGTAGCGCTCGCTCTGCTGGAAGCCTGCCGGCAAGAGGATGTCACCATCAGTGAAATCACCAAACTGATCCAGACCGATCCGGCACTCTCAGGCCGTCTGATTCAACGCGCCAATGCCACCAAACAAACCGCACGTGCGGTTTCATCGATCTCGGATGCAGTGTCGCGTGTCGGTTTGACCGCGGTCAAGCAACTGGCCATGGGTTTTTCCTTGATCGACCAATATCAGAAAGGCTCCAGCCAAGGATTTGACTACCAGGAATTCTGGTCGCATTCGTTGTTGATGGCGATCGCCATGCAAGAATTGGGCAAAGTAACCCGAGTGACAGCACCTGATGAATTATTTGCCTGCGGCCTGATGATGCGTATCGGTTGCTTGGCATTGGCTACAATCTACCCGGACAAGTATTCTGAAATACTGCTGCAACAATCGCCTGACATTACATTGAGTCAATTGGAACAACAGTATCTGCAAACCGACCATAACGAATTGACGGCAGCCATGTTGATCAATTTCGGCTTTCCCACGATTTTTGTCGAATCCATTTACTATCATGAAACCCCGGACGAATCAGGTTTCTCCGAAGGCTCCCGCCCGTACCAGATTGTGCATCTGCTCTATTTGGCAAAACAAATCGCGGATTTCGCTGTAACCGAAGAATCCACACGGAACCAGCATATCTCCGCACTGATACTACTGGGCGGGAAAATTGGCCTGGACACCGAAACATTCGGTGCTTTTATCGACCAGATCGTGCAAGAATGGCACGCCTGGGGAGCGATATTGAAGATTCCGGTCATGGACTTTCCTCTGCCATTCCACAAGATGATGAACGCTTCGGCGCCACGCCCGGAAAATGCAACGAATGCCGCTGCGTTGCGTATCCTATTAGTCGAAGATGATCCCACCAGTCTTATTCTCACTAAAGAATTGCTCGCCAATGTACTCGGCCACACCGTGTTCACCAGCGGTGACGGTCAACAAGCGCTAGCGCTAGCAATGGAAGTCTTACCACATATCGTTATCACCGATTGGATGATGCCAGTCATGAACGGACTGGAACTGATTCGATCCCTACGCGCGACCGAGTGGGGGCAAAATTTATACGTCATCATGCTGACCAGCATCGAAGATGAAGAAGAAGTCATTAAGGCATTCGACGCCGGTGTGGATGATTACGTCACCAAGCCGATTAACATCCGCGCTTTCCGGGCCCGGTTGCGGGCAGCCTGGCACTACCGGCAACTACAAGAATCCTGGGAGCGGGACCGCGAACAACTCAAGCGTTTTGCCGCTGAACTGGCGGTCACCAACCGCAAACTGGAGTACTTTGCCTTAACCGACATGCTCACGGAGTTACCGAACCGGCGCTCCGGCATGGAAGCGCTGGCGGAAACCTGGAGTGTCGCCAACCGGTCTGGGCAATTGATGGCTGTGATGCTCCTTGACATTGATCATTTCAAAGCAATCAACGACAGCTACGGCCATGCGGTGGGTGATAAAGTATTGAAAGAAATATCCACGATCATCCGCAAAACCGCCCGTAAAGGCGATACTTTTTGCCGCATGGGCGGTGAAGAGTTTTTGGTCGTATGCCAGCTCGGAAATTCGGATGCCAAATCAGTTATTCAGTTCGCCGAAAGACTGCGCCAGCAAATCAGTCAGCAACAAATCAATATCGGTGAAATTCATATCCAAGTCACCATCAGTATTGGTGTTGCGTTAAAAGAATCCGGCATGAAAAGCGAAGACCATTTGGTCAACGCAGCCGACAAAGCCCTCTATGCCGCCAAAAACGCAGGGAGAAACCGGGTTTTTCTGACATTTAAAAACAGACTCCTGGCAGCACCGTCCGTCATCGCAAAACCTCCGATCAAAACTTAGTCCGTAAAAACTCTTCTTTTTTGGAAAAACAAACCTGAACTTGCTGTAATTAAGGTTTTGAAGAATTCTCTGACACAGTATCATGGCAACTTCTGACAGATATCGTTTTTAACAAAAACAAATGCCGCACGATCGCACTCACCGGAAATTGATGACTTTTGGTTTCGATGCTTAATCCGGCACAACTATTCCATCCGAAGCTATTCATCGTCCTTGCCCTCTGCTGGCTGGCAAATACCGCATCGGCCGAAAACAAATCGATCACCGGAAAGCAGCCGGTGAGCAATCCTTTTCTCGATCTGAGCATCGAAGAATTGATGAAAGTCGAAGTTACTTCTGCATCGCGGCATTCGCAGAAACTATCCGAAGTCCCATCCGCTATTTTCGTCATCACCCAAGACGACATCCGTCGCTCGGGCGCAACTAGTATCCCGGAAGCCTTGCGCATGGCACCCGGAGTCGAGGTCGCACGCATCGGCACAGATAAATGGGCCATTAGCATACGCGGCTTCAATGGACGTTTTGCCGACAAGCTGCAAGTCATGATGGATGGCCGCAGTGTCTACAATCCGCTGTTCGCCGGAGTGCAATGGGAACAGCAAGATACGCTGATGGAAGACATCGAACGTATCGAAGTCATCCGCGGCCCTAATGCGGCAGTCTGGGGCGCCAATGCGGTTAATGGTGTGATCAATATCATCACCAAAAAAGCTGCCGATACGCAGGGGGCATTAATCTCCGGTGGCGGCGGCAGCTTTGAGCGCGGCTTTGCGGGCGCGCGCTACGGCGGAAAAATCAACGACGACACGCACTACCGTTTTTATGTCAAGGGATTCACCCGCGACCACATGAAAACAGTCACCGGGGAGAACGCCAACGATGCTTGGCATCAAGCCAGAGGAGGCTTCCGGCTGGATCATGCGCGCGGCATCGATCTGTTTACCGTGCAAGGTGATATTTTTTACAACGCCTTTGGCGACCGGCTGGATAAATCGCAATTGAGCGCGCCAATCATCCAGGCAGAAACGGCCAGAGGACATAATGAAGGCGGCAATATCCGCCTGCGCTGGGACCGGAAGTTCTCGGAAAAATCGGCCATCATGCTGCAAACATATTACGATCGTGTCGATTATCGCTTGTTAACCAGCTCGATTTTTAGCGCCGAAAGTTTCGACATTGATTTGCAACATCGTTTCCCGCTTTTTGACAAACACGATGTGACGTGGGGGGCGAACTACCGTCTTTATCACAACAAAGTATCTGACACCGAGTTGATTTCCTTCAGTCCGCGTGAGCAAACCAATCATCTTGCCAGTGCTTACATTCGCGATGAAATCACGCTATTGCCCGAACGCTTACGGCTCAATCTGGGCTCACGCTTTGATCACAACGATTTCACCGGCATGGAAATCCAGCCTAATGCACGTTTAATGTGGACACCGGATAACCAAAACTCGATCTGGATGGCCGTTTCTCGCGCAGTACGGACACCTTCCCGGGCGGAAAATGATATTCAGCTCAACACCCGGACACTCGGTGCAATTCCCGGTTTATCAGCGCTGCTCCCGTTTCCGGTTTTGGCACAACTCAATGGTGCTTCAAACTTCAACGCGGAAAAGCTAATCGCCTACGAAATAGGTTACCGGCATCAGTTTTCACCTCAGGCTTCCATCGATATTTCCGCTTTCTACAATGATTATAGCCAGTTACGCGACCTATCTGTCGGATTGCCGCTGTTTCACGCAAGCTTCCCGCCTCATTTGATACTACCGGTCGGACTGACCAACAAAGCTTCGGGGCATACACATGGGGTGGAAACATCGATTGAATGGAAACCGCATGACAAATGGCGTCTGCAAAGCAGCTACAGTTACCTGAATATGCATATTCACTCCGATTCGCCACTAAGACGAATCGACCCGACAACCGGCAGTGCCGACAAAGTCAGTCCGCAACATCAGGTATCCGTCCGCTCGAATTACGATTTATCGGAAAAATTGCAGCTCAATCTTTGGCTGCGTTATGTCAGCAGCGTGGATTTCTATCGGATTCCCGGCTACGTCACCATGGACGCCAAACTGGTGCATCGCCCCCTCAAGAATGTCGAATTATTTGTGGTCGGGCAAAACCTGTTCAGCCAGAATCACAGAGAATTCTCTGCCGATTTTCTCCCTTCATTTCCAGTCTATATACCGCGCGGCGTTTATGCCGGAGCGGAATGGCAGTTTTAGCGATGAATACCGGACAAACAATCCATCAGCTCGTTGGAATGCAAACCGAGCCTGCAGTCCGGGAGCTGACTCTAATGCGTAAACGGCTGTTGCAGCTCACTGTTCTCTGCTTCCTGGGGTGTTTTGTAGAACTTGCACCGGCAAGCGGCAAGCTTGCCGAAGATCAATTTCTGAATTTAAGCATCGAAGAATTGATGAACATCAAAGTCACCACGGTGTCACGGCGTCCGCAAAAACTAACGGAAGTGGCATCCGCTGTCTTTGTGATTACTCAGGATGATATTCGCCGCTCCGGCGCCACCAGCATTCCGGATGCCTTAAGAATGGCGCCTGGCGTACAAGTAGAGCGTATCGATACGAATAAATGGGCTGTCAGTGTGCGCGGTTTTAACGGCCGCTTCGCCAATAAACTGCAAGTCCTGATGGATGGGCGCAGCGTCTACTCCCCTTTATTTTCAGGCACATTGTGGGAGCATCAGGATACGTTGATGGAAGATATCGAACGTATCGAAGTGATTCGCGGGCCTGCCGCTGCGGTATGGGGCGCGAATGCAGTAAATGGCGTGATTAACATCATCACCAAGAAAGCCGCCGATACCCAGGGAACACTCCTCAGCGCGGGCGGTGGAAGTTTTGAACACGCCTTCGCCGGTGCACGATATGGCGGGAAAATTAATGAAGATACACCGTTCCGTGTTTATGCCAAAGGCTTCACGCGAGACAATACGGCATCGTTATCCGGAGAAAACAATCGCGACCAATGGCATTCGTCTAGGGGAGGATTCCGCGTAGACCATAACCGCGGGATTGATCAGTTCACCCTGCAAGGCGATGTTTTCTTTAATTCCAACGGCGATAGAATCAATAAAGCGGTACTCGATTTGCCAGCCATTCCGATCAACGGTTACCGTGGCTATGAGGAAGGGGGAAATATCCGTTTCCGTTGGGACCGGACAATGTCCGATCGCTCTTCCATCATGTTTCAAACCTACTATGACCGTATCCGCCAGAAGATATTGCCGGTTGTTGATTATGATGCTGAAAGCTTTGATCTTGATTTTCAGCACCGTTTCTCCTGGCTCGACCGGCATGACTTAACCTGGGGTGCGAATTACCGGCTTTATCACAATACGTTCTTCGATACCGACATCATTAATTTTAATCCGCGCACGCGCACCAATCAGCTCTTCAGCGGTTTTATTCGCGACGAAATCTCGCTAATACCCGATTACTTGCGGTTTTCAATCGGCACTCGATTGGATCACAATGATTTTAGCGGATTGGAGGTACAGCCCAATGCACGCCTCATGTGGACTCCCGATGCTGATAACTCGCTCTGGATGGCGGTTTCACGCGCAGTTCGCACCCCTTCGCGCGCTGAACACGACATTCGTATCAATTCGGCGCAAATACGTGATTTTCCGGGATTGTCGATATTGCCTTTCCCGATATTGGCGGTAATCCAGGGCTCGCACGGCTTTAATTCCGAAAAACTCATCGCTTATGAATTAGGCTATCGTCATCAATTCTCTCCGCGCGCGTCCGTCGACATCGCCGGATTTGTTAACGATTATAGCCAGCTGCGCGATGCCAGTTTCGGCGCATTGTCGCTGAGCACAGGGATGCCCATTCAACTGTTGTTGCCGGTCATGGGCAATAATAAAGCATCCGCATTAACTTACGGATTTGAGATTTCCGCCGATTGGAAACCAACCGACAAATGGCGCTTGCAAGGAAATTACAGTTTTCTGCACATGGATATCTCCGCAAGTTCACTAACAAGAAAGTTTGATCCCATTACCAGCGGGGCTGACAAAGTCAATCCTCAACATCAAGTGTCGCTCCGTTCAAACTACGATTTTTCGGATAAATTGGAGGCTAATCTCTGGTTGCGCTACATCAGTGATATTTCGTATTACAACATCCCCGGCTATATCACGATGGATGCCAAAATAACGTATAAACCGGTCAAAAACCTTGAGCTGTTCGTTGTCGGGCAAAACCTGTTTAGTCAGAATCATCGAGAGTTCGTGGCTGATTTCCTGCCTTCATCACCAGCCTTTATTCCGCGAGGAATCTATGGCGGGGCACAGTGGCGCTTCTAATCAGAATAATGAATATGCCCACACTTAACCAACTCATCAGACGCTCAAGCACAATCGTGAAACGATGTGTCTACGGCTTCATTCTGGCCCTGGGGTTAGGTTACGGTCTGCCGGTCACACACTCAATCGCCCAAGCGGGCGGTATCACTGAATATCAGGTCAAAGCGGCTTTTATCTATAACTTTGTCGCATTCACGCAATGGCCGGACACTACCGGACAAACCATTCATCTTTGTGTCTACGGCGAAGACTATTTTGGCAGTGAAATCGATAAATTACAGAGCAAACCATTGGATAAGCGCGCTATCAAAATAGTGCGCATCAACAATCCGGAAAAATTGGCGGATTGCCAAGTGGTATTTTTCTCAAAATCGGCCGGCAGCTCGCTATCAAACTTATTAAGCAACTTACCGGCGCAGCCTATCCTGACCTTGGCCGACAGCCCCAATGCCATATCCCACGGGATAATGATCAATATGAATCTGGTCAATGAAAAAATTGTATTTGAAATTAATCTGGAAATTGCACGCAAGTCCGGATTGGATATCAGTTCAAAATTACTGCAACTTGCTGTCAAAGTGTATCAATAGCCCCGGCATTCGATTGCCGGAGCCCTTCCCAAACGTCACTGTAATTATCCCTGCACAAAAATTCCTGCTTTTTTGTAAGAAATAGTCATTTTTTATCAGCCAATTCCTGCCATTGCGCTGATCCATAGCATGCGAAAATTCATCCGAATATTGGTCGAGTTGTGAAGCCGTCGCAATCATTCTAAGCGATTGCGCTGCCACACCCGATCTAACCAGCATCACTCGAGAGTGTGTTGAAACTTGCTCAGTTCAACCCTGAAAACCTTTGTAGTACCCACATCAGCGCAAAGAGACCGTTGTAAATGAAAACATCCCTATGAAGATATTTTGTCCATTTACTCAATTGCATCCCATTCACCGGAAAGCAAAGCAGCAGCATGGTAAAACCATGACGCTGCGGCTTGCAAGCTTGTTTCTGCTTGGATACCTTGCGAATCCGGCGATGGCGGAGAACCAATCGATCAATAATCAGTTTCTGAACCTGAGCATTGAAGAATTGATGAACGTCAAGGTAACCACGGTCTCGAGAAATCCGCAACGGCTTACCCAAGTGGCATCCGCAGTTTTTGTCATTACCCAGGACGACATCCGCCGCTCCGGCGCCACGAGTATTCCGGATGCGCTGCGTATGGCGCCCGGCGTGCAAGTCGAGCGCGTTGGCACCGATAAATGGGCCATCAGCGTACGCGGTTTTAATGGTCTTTATGCCAACAAGCTGCAAGTACTGATGGACGGCCGCAGTGTCTATTCACCGATTTTCTCCGGCGTATTATGGGAACAGCAAGACACGCTGATGGAGGATATTGAGCGCATCGAAGTGATCCGCGGGCCTGCCGCCACATCATGGGGATCCAATGCAGTCAACGGCGTCATCAATATTATCACCAAGAAAGCCGCCGATACCCAGGGCGCACTCTTTACCGCCGGCGGCGGAAGTTTCGAGAACGGTTTTGCAGGCGCCCGCTATGGCGGCATGATCAATGAAGACACACCTTTCCGTGTCTACGCTAAAGGATTCACCCGAGGCCAGACTCAAGCGCTTTCCGGGGAAAGCGCCAACGATCAATGGCATTCGGCCAGGGGTGGATTCCGCATCGACCATAACCGTGGCATTGACCAATTTACCTTGCAAAGCGATTTCTTTTCCAATTTTGATGGCAGCACGCTGGATAAAAGCGCTTCCAATCTATCGACCAGCCGCTCCGGTGACATGCGCGGACATAACGAAGGCGGCAATATCCGTTTTCGCTGGGACCGGACGTTCTCCGAGCAATCCGCTTTTATGTTGCAAGCCTACTACGACCGCAGCCGGTCGCAATTATTGCCGATCGGGAAATTCGATGCCGAAAGCTTCGATGTGGATATGCAATACCGGTTCCCTCTGTTCGAGCGGCATAATCTGACGTGGGGCGCCAATTACCGGCTATATCACAACAAAGTTCCCGATACCAATCTACTCACGCTTTCTCCACGCGAACAAACGAATCATTTAATCGGCACGTTTATCCGCGATGACATCACGCTGATACCGGATCGCTTGTTGTTTACAGTAGGCAGCCGGTTTGAGCATAACGATTTTACCGGTATGGAGATACAACCCAATGCGCGCCTGATGTGGACACCCAATACGGAGAATTCGATCTGGATGGCAGTATCCCGCGCCGTCAGGACGCCTTCTCGCGCTGAAAATGACGCCATCATCAATATCACGCCACAATTACAAAGCTCTATCGGATCACCCCTGTTGCCGTTTCCTATCAGCGCATTATTAAACGGTAGCAGTGGCTTCAATTCCGAGAAATTGATCGCGTATGAATTGGGATACCGCCATCAGTTTTCGCCCCAGGCTTCCATCGACATGACAGGTTTTATCAACGACTACAGTCAAATGCGGGATTCAGCTCTGGGCGCTTTATCACTGAGCACCGGATCCCCGAGGCAGCTTATTTTCCCTTTCACGATCAGCAACCAGGGATCCGCGCTCACCTATGGTTTTGAGACATCGGTTGATTGGAAACCCAAAGATAACTGGCGTTTGCAAAGCAGCTATAGTTTTCTCCATATCGACTTCTCCTCAAAAAATTTCCTGACGAAATCCGATCCTACCGGTGGAGGTGCAGAGAAAGTAACGCCGCAACATCAATTGTCGGTTCGTTCCAACTACGACTTTTCCGAACGGCTGCAATTCAATCTTTGGCTGCGCTATATCAGTAATATCGGGTTTTATCATATCCCCGGCTACGTCACGATGGATGCCAAGCTGGCATACAAGCCGGCAAAAAATATCGAGCTATTCGTGGTTGGACAAAATCTATTCAGTCAAAACCATAGAGAGACGGTATCCGAGTTCACGCCCATTGTTCCTGTGTTCATTCCACGGGGTGTTTATGCTGGCGTGCAGTGGCGCTTCTAGCGAGAATGTGAGCATGCACTTTTTGCATTGGCTATTGCGACTGCCGGATAGCCGCGTGACGCGCGGCATCCGGGCCTGCCTATTCGCTTTATTTCTCGGTTATGGCTTGCCTGCCGCGCACTCGCCAGTCTACGCGGGCGGCGTTTTGGAATACCAAGTTAAGGCTGCTTTCATTTACAACTTTATCGCATTCACGCAATGGCCCGGCACCACCGGCCCTACGATCAATCTGTGTGTATATGGGGAAGATTACTTTGGCAGCGAAATCGACAAATTGCAAAGCAAACCGGTCGACAAGCGGCTTATCAAGGTCGTGCGTACCACCGTCCCGGAAAAATTGGCGGATTGCCAGGTCATTATCTTCTCCAAATCGGTGAGCGGCAGCCTGTCGAGCTTACTGAGCAATTTACCCAACCAACCTATCCTGACCTTGGCCGACAGCCCCAATGCCATATCCCACGGGATAATGATCAATATGAGTCTGGTCAATGAAAAAATCATATTCGAGATTAATTTAGGAATTGTCCGCAAATCGGGATTGGATATCAGTTCAAAACTGCTTCAGCTGGCAACCAAAGTGCACCAGTAAGCACTATCTGACTTGCAATGCTCAGAAATGCTCGCTTTTTCCCGGTCAAATCCTTCTTTAGATCGAATACTTGAAATGTACAATATTTCTTATCCTTTCCATTGATGATCAAGAAGAAAGTCCATCACGGATACTTATCCATACCATCCAGTTAACCGGAGATTTAACTATGAAACGGCTCATTCTATCGGCTTGCACATTTATTATGATCGCTCACATTCAGCTTGCTTTCGCCACCCTATCCAGCGACACGGAAAAATTGCTCAATTGGGCTGAAAAGACCTTTCCGCAGTTCTTCCCCAATCCTCAAGTCACGCAAAATATCGAACCCTGGCTATTCCGCTATTATCCGGAGACTGGCGTTTATGCGGGTGTCAATAAAAGTGACAATACTGCTTATGTGCTTGGCGGGCCTTGGGGAAACAATCCGGCAGTGGTCGATACACTCGCTAACCTGATCACCCAGATCGACAGTTCCGGCGGCAACAGCGGCATCGCAGGTTGTGATACAACTGATGCGCTTTCCGGCGTATCGTACAGCCAAAGCGGCACTGTCGTGACAGTGACAACCAACGGTCAATGTGTCACCGCACCAGATATCTCTAAAACCAATCTCTGCCAAGTGCCTCAGCAAACAGCGGCGAGCGGTGTTTCGATGCTCGGCAGCAATACCATAACCGAATCCCGTATCGAAGGTCTGTCGACCAGTATTCCGGGATTACCCAATCCGTTTCAAGCCATTGTAGATGCCGCGGCCAATGTTAAACACTGCACGATGAATGCACCGGCTGCTACGGCCAATCTGGTTGTGAATTCCGATCTGTGTCTCGATATCACAGCGTCCATCAGCGAAACACTGGCAGGTTTACCAGTCACAGGCATCGTAGTTTCTCCGCCGGTGAAATATTACACAAAAGGAACCTATACCAGCCAAACGGTCAGTGATTGCTTTAATACCGACGCCACTACCGTCAGCGACGCTTTTACAGGAGAAGTTTGGGTGAAACAAAGCGGCAGTTTCGTCAAGATTCAATAACAAGCACGGATTAAGGCTGGCACGAAACCATCCGCGCGAATCATCTCAAAGTTGTGAGCTCGTTA
The DNA here is from genome assembly GCF_900106555.1 of Nitrosomonas oligotropha. Taxonomy (GTDB): domain Bacteria; phylum Pseudomonadota; class Gammaproteobacteria; order Burkholderiales; family Nitrosomonadaceae; genus Nitrosomonas; species Nitrosomonas oligotropha_A. The sequence goes on from NZ_FNOE01000004.1 coordinate 92,040, forward strand.
AGTACAGCTGACAAACGAACAAAACGAGGTTCTCCAGGCGACAATTCATTGGCCGCTTGGAGACTATGGCGTGCTTCTTCAATCAGTTCCGGGGCCGGGCCTTTTTTCTGCATATAGGTAATGATCACATACGCCAGATTGAGTAGCACGCGTATGTTTGCCGGCATCGCGCTATAGGCATCGCGCATTGCACTTAGCGCTTCTTCGTACTGCCCTTTACTGATCAGCAATACCCCACGATTCATAATCAGCATGGCTTCTTGCCGTGAAGTTTCAATCAATCGGCTGCCTTCTTCGCCCATACCGGCTTGGTCAAATATTTCTGCAACATCGCGCAGTAAAGTAGCGCTTTCAGGATTATTCTTGATTTCACTTTGCAGTAACTGAATGGCTTTCTCTTTATCACCGGTCGTCAAGAGCAAACGGGCAATTTCCAGAGCTCCGTCAGAATCCGGATGTATGCTGTCATTGCTGATCGATTGACCCAGCTCATCGGCGATCTGTTTCGCCTTTTCGGTATTTCCACTTTGATGATGAATCAATCCTTCAACCGCCAATGCTTTCGTGCGCACTTCGTCCGCTGCAAAATTCTTATTGAGCTGCCCCAGCACTTTCAGTGCTTGTTCGGCGTTTTTATTGGCACTGCATGCCTTGGCAAGACCCAGATAGGCATCCGCCGTCCGCAATACGGAATTTTCTCCGAGCGACACACTCTTGCGAAATGCACGTTCGGCACCTTCCAGCTTACCGAGTTTCATCGCAACCTGACCGAGGTTTTTCTGCCGTGTCACTGAATTCGGCGATAGCTTCACTGTACGCTCCAGAACATTCCCGGCTTCTTCCAGATTACCCATGACTTGCAACGTATGCGCCAGCAGATCTTGCGCCTCAAGATAAGCCGGATTCGCTTCTGTGGTTTCTTCCAGCAAATGCTTGGCCGCATCCAAATCATTTTTCTTCAGCAATATTTTGGCCAACGCCGCTTTGGCCCAAGGAAGGTCGCGTACAGCCAGAATATCTTCCAGCACTTGTTTGGCACGGTCATACTCACCGCTAACCAGCAACAAATCACATTTGGTGCGAAGCAAGTCAGCCGCATGAGCTTTATCCGAAGCCAGACGCTGATCGCACAAATACATGGCTTTAGAATAATCTTGCTGTTTAATGGCCTTGTATATTTCCGCAAATGCCTCTTTTTTTGTCCAAATTTTGGCTAACCGTGAACGCAAGCTCGCTTCCGTGACCGGTTTCAGCAAATAAGCATCCGGCTGATATTCCGCAGTCCCGGTAACCGCTTCCATGGTTTTTTCCGCAGTGATCATGAGCCAAAGGCAAGAAGGCCCGACAAGCGATTGATATTTTGCTTCTTCAAGCACTTGCTGGCCATTCTTTCCGGAACCCAGGATAAGATCGCAGAGCACGATGTCAAACGGCACCTTTTTCAACCAGGCGATCGCTTCATTGCCATTGGTTGCCATATGTATCTTTTTCATTTCAGCGCCGCAACTACTGAGCATATCGCGCAAAATACTGCGCATCTCCATGTAATCATCGACGATCAATACATTTTTCCCTGAAAAATTTAACTCAGTGGCAGGCGTTGAGATGTCTAGCGGATTAATATGCATGATTCAAAAATTAGAATGAATGATGGTTACGGCAGATGTAGTACGAAGCAGGCGCCTTGCAGTGAGCCGCCGTTCTCCAGGCAAAGATCGCCTTGAACGCCTTGATTACGATGCATTCTTGCCACCATAGCGGAAAAATAAAGCCCCAAACCGGTATTACCGCCATGGAAATCGACGCTCTGCATGACATTACCGTTTCCTTCCAGTAACTCAGGCGGATAGCCATCACCATCATCTTCAACTCGCAACATTAATTGACCATCATGCTCTTCGGCACTGATCAAGATATGATCATTCGTATGACGCATGGCATTATTTAGCGCATTACCGATGACACCGCTGATGAGATCTTCATCAAAATACCAGTACAGCCCAGGATCTACCCGGATTTCCAGATGGATCTGGCGAAATTTAAGCAACTGCGCATATTGCGCTACAGTCATGCGCAAAAAGTCATCCAAGCAAACGGATTGCGGGTCGAAGGGATATATTTTTTGACCCAGCTTATAGAGTGTCAGTAATTGAATCAGGCGGTTATTGATGCGTTTCGCTTCATGATTCATTTGTACCAGTTCGGCATGCGTGGAAAGTTCGGCCGCTTCAGCCGATGTCAGCACTTTATCCAGACCGCAAATGAGCATGCTGACCGAGTTTTTCATGTCGTGCACGGAAGAAACCAGAAAGTTTGCCATATTGAATACAACCGGGGTGTTGGCTGTATTCGTCTGCTTCTTATTCGATATTCCTATCATGTGATTCCCCGCATAACATGCGTTTTCGATTCGTTATCAATGGGGAATCTAACGGCAAATCACTTTAAACCTGTAGTGTTGAAGCACAATCAGCAAGTTAGGGATAGATTCCTAGAGAAACGCTGATTCATTGATTGCACGAGCGAATCACTTCGTTGCATTAATCAGCGTTTTCCTAGAATCACATGGCACTTTCTTAAGTTTTGCAATATTTCGATGCCCCCCTGAATCACAGCATCAGGTTGGGGGTGATTCAGCTCCGCGGCAATTTGTTGCAGCGCCATCCGTCCCGGCACAGGATCATCGCCGGAAAGCAATTGCAGCAACCGCGCAGTGACTGGGTTGATTTCGATAAAACGCACGTCAAAACCAGTGTCGCGATAAACAATCAAATGGGTTGGTTTGTCATCGGCTTCCTTGGGTTGAAAAGCCGGACCGATTCTATGCACGGGGAAGCGGTAGCTCAATGGCCAAGCTAACGGTGAAATAACAGGGACTCCCTCCAACAGATCGCCATCAACATCCATTTTCGTTGCGTCAATTTTTTCGTCCAGCAACGAAAGTGCTAACTCGACCCACTCATAATGCGCCAGCTCGAGCAGAAAAGGCGGATCATCCGGTTGCGGCTTGCGTTCATGCTCCAGATATTTCAAGAACTCGCGCGGCATTTCCGGGAACAGCGGTGTATGCGATAGGTGATGGGCGAAATAATCCCGGATCATGGTATGCCAGCGCGCATCCGGCATGATTTGCCGCAATACCGGAAACGTGTTGGCGATAAAATCCTCCACGTTGTTATAAAACAATTCGCGATAGATTTTCATGCGCCGATCTTCGATCCCATCCGGGCAAGGATTTCTCTCCGGATCGCGGATATGCGCTGCAAAAGCATACTGCTGCCGCACAAAATCGGGACGATTAGCCGTGTTGTACGTGCTCATCGGTTTGGTCCTGCCATTTGGATTGCAGTGTGCGAATGACGTCCACTTCTTGCAGCAGCTCCGCCAGCGGCGGCAAATTAAAATCGCGTTCCAACAAGGTTGGAATAACACCAAAATGTTGATATGTTTTTTCGAGTAATTGCCAGACCGGATCGACGACATCCGCGCCATGCGTATCCACAATCAGATCCTCGGCTTCCTGGTAGTGTCCGGCAACATGAACATAGCGAATGCGCGATGCGGGTAGCTGTTGCAGAAATTTTTCGGCATCGTAGCGATGGTTGATGCTGTTCACATAAATATTATTAACGTCCAGCAGCAAGTCGCAATCCGCCTCGTGCAGCACGGCGTTGAGGAAATCAATCTCGTTCATCTCCTGACCTGGCGCCGCATAGTAGGAAACATTCTCCATTGCAATACGCTGTTCCAGGATATCCTGCACTCGCCGGATGCGCTCCGACACATAGCGCACCGCGTCTGCGGTAAAGGGGATCGGCAGCAGATCGTACAGATGCCCGTCGTCGCTGCAATAACTCAGATGTTCACTGTAATAGCGGATTTGATGCTCGTGCAGAAAACGCTTCAGCCGTTGCAGAAATGCTTCGTCCAATGGCGACGGCCCGCCGATCGAAAGCGATAGTCCATGACAAATAAAAGGAAATTTCTCGGTCAGCTCACGAAACTGTTTTCCATACCGTCCGCCGACACCGATCCAGTTTTCCGGAGCAACTTCCCAGAAATTCACCGGCTGCGTGGTTTGATCCGCCAGCGCACCGAGCAGTGAACGCCGCAGACCCAAACCAGCACCATGAACTGGATAACACAGACCGTTCATGGTTTTCACGGATTACTTCTTATTCGCTCCACACTTACCTTCACCGCATTTACCTTCTTGCTCGGCCTTCTTGCCCCCGCATTTGCCTTCCATATTTTGTTTCATTTCTTTTTTACCGCCACACTTACCTTCACCGCACTTGCCTTCCATATCTTGCTTGGTTTCCTTGCCGCCGTCTTGCGCCGGTTTATTCGCGCCGTTGGCATCGGCCAATTGCATGTAGCCGCCTGATAATTCATTCATCGCAAATGGGTTGGCAACGGTGTCAGCCGACAGATTGCTGGCCGCCAAGCTGGTGACTAATGCGGTGCTTAATGCCAGTGAAACGGGTTTCATTAATTTTTTCGACATTGATTATTTTCTCCATAAAAATTGATCGTAACTGCAAACACCAATGATAACGCCAAATCGGCGCGAAGTCGCTCGTTTCTCCCGCTCAGTCTGAACGGCGCTCGCCATGCATAACACCACTAGCCGCCAATACCGGCTAAAAACCAGCACATCCCATTTTTACGCGGCCAGCATCAATCTGGCCTATCTTACTTTTGTTGCCTGCGCCTCTCTGATAAACTCAGCGCTTCGAAAAATATTATAAAAATATGCCAGTTAACTAAGGAGCTCCGAATGTTTGACAAACCCAACCAGCTTGTTTTTTACATCAATGCCGCAATCTTTGTCTTTGGTGTATTGGTTGCACTGCTGACGAAATTCATCGTGATTGCACTGATCGTTGCAGTCTGCGCCGCGTTGCTGATTTACGAGCAAATCAGACAAAACAAACACGCGTTTTCCATCGCGGATTTAAGAAAAATACTGACGGTGCACGATACTTGCGGGAAAAAAGCGACATTGACGCAAACACAAATGACCACCGCATGTCATGTTGATAATTCAGAATACTGGTTTAAAAATATCCGCTCGATCGGCAGCATCAGCAATTTCCGCATCAATAACACCGAGCCAGCTGAACTGCGAAAAGAAAACGACAGCTATCAAGTCTGCATGAAATTCCCGCCGGAATTAAAAGTCATCAACGGTTCCGATTTAACCCTCACATATCAATGCGAAGGCGCTTTCACACAGAACGAAGGCATACTCTCCCATGTCGTCGACGATGACACGAAACGATTACGCCTGATCGTTGAATTACCCGAAGGACGCGCCATTTCAACCGCCCGTTTTTTCAGCATCCATGACGGCAAAGAAGAAGCTCTGCTACCACCCGTAATCACCGGACAAACCATTGAAGCGGATATCAAAAACCCGAAACGGGGAGTGGAATACTGCCTGCAGTGGAGCTGGGAAGAAGAAGGCTTGATCAAAAAAGTAAGCTGCATGTTCTAAGCGGCCATCAAATCGTCATCCTGCCCGTTTACAGTAACAGGATTGGATCAGCAGAACGATTACTTGAATTTCCAACCGGGCAGATCGGATTTCTCAATCCAGTCTGCCCAGCTTCTCACCACCGCCTTGATCGCTCAAACATCGCAAACCATTGAATCTTCTTAAAGCACTCGCTGCGGTCAGCAGCATGACTTTCATATCGCGCATTCTCGGTTTTGTGCGCGATATCATCATCGCGCGGATTTTTGGCGCGGGTATGGAAACGGATGCTTTCTTTGTCGCATTCCGTATTCCGAATCTGCTGAGGCGGATGTTTGCCGAGGGTGCGTTTTCTCAGGCGTTTGTGCCGATTCTCGCCGAGTACAAGAACAATCGCACCATTGAAGAAACCCGCGGCCTTATCGATCAAATCACGATGCTGCTAGGCACCATACTGTTTTTCATTTCGCTGGCCGGTATTTTTGCGGCGCCGCTGATCATTTATGTCAGCGCGCCCGGTTTCTCCGCCGATCCGGATAAATTCCAGCTCACCGTTCAGCTGCTGCAAATCACCTTTCCGTATATTTTATTTATCTCGTTGGTGGCACTAGCCGGGGGGATTCTCAACACTTACGGCAAATTCAATGTACCCGCCGTTACTCCGGCGCTGCTGAATATCGCATTTATCGGTTGCGCGGTATGGTTGACGCCGCTCATCGATCCGCCGGTTCTAGCGCTGGCTTGGGCGGTTTTTATCGGTGGCATTTTGCAGCTGGCGTTTCAAATACCCTATCTGTTGCGGCTCAAACTTATGCCGCGCATCCGCTTCAAAAATCCCGACACCGGTGCGTGGCGTGTGATCAAACTGATGGGCCCAGCCATTTTCGGTGTCTCGGTTAGCCAGCTCAGCCTGTTGATCAATACGATTTTTGCCTCGCTGCTGGTTACCGGCAGCGTCTCCTGGCTGTATTACGCCGACCGGCTGATGGAATTTCCCGCCGGTCTGCTCGGTGTCGCGCTCGGCACCATCCTGCTGCCATCGCTGGCAAAGCATTACAGCAATAACAGCAACGACGAATACTCCCGCCTGCTCGATTGGGGTCTGCGCATGACCATGCTGCTGACGCTCCCGGCCGCACTGGCGCTCGCCTTGCTGTCGGTGCCGCTGATCACCACACTGTTTCACCACGGCGCATTCACCGAACACGACGTATGGATGACGCGCGAAGCGCTGGTCGCATACAGCGTCGGCTTGCTCGGCATCATCTTGGTAAAAGTGCTCGCCCCCGGATTCTACGCCCGCCAGAACATCAAAACACCGGTAAAAATCGCCATCATCACGTTAACTGCAACGCAACTGATGAACCTCGCCTTCATCGGTTCACTCCAGCATGCCGGATTGGCGCTGGCCATCGGCTTGGGCGCATGTCTCAACGCCGGATTGCTGTTTTACCAATTGCGCAAACAGGAAATCTATCAACCACAGCCCGGCTGGCTCATCTTCTGTGTGAAAATATTGCTGGCATTAGCGGCAATGGGTGCTGTGTTATGGTTTGCAGCGGGAAGCGATGCCTCATGGCTGACCGATTCGACACTGACACGTGCCGGCCGGTTAAGCTGGGTAGTTGCAGCTGGCGCAAGCAGCTATTTTGCCGCGCTCTGGCTGCTGGGATTCCGCCTGAGAGACTTCACTCAGCGGCAGGCGTTGTAATCCGCTTAGCCGATGCAGCCAGCTCTATGGGCTGATGCTAGACTTTGAGAGATTTGGCACAATTCTTTAATCAACTTTCGCCCCAGTATCGCGCGACAAAATCTACTTCAGTTCAAGCGCATTCAAGTCCATATAAGGGAGCAACATGATTGCAGAAGACACAAAGCAAAGCAGCAAAGTCGGTTTAAACTTTCAAGTTGATTCCCGCATCGCCACTTTGCTCAGTCAGGAATACACATCATCCGAACGCGCAATAAAAGAGCTGATTGACAACGCCTGGGATGCCGATGCTGAAAATGTTTCAGTAACGCTTCCCAAACCGATGAGTAGCGAACCCATCATTATTCAAGACGACGGTAGTGGTATGACGGAAGAGGAGCTACGTCGTCACTATCTATTCATAGCCAGTGATCGGCGCTCACGCCGCGGTGAGCGTACTACAGGAAAAAAATCGAAGAATCAAAGGGCGCAAAGGTATTGGAAAATTTGCCGGTCTCATGGCCGCATCGGTGATGAGCCTACAAACCCGAGCTCGAGGACGTCGATGCAGTTTCATTTTACGCTTGCAAGACTTGGCCAATGTCGAAGACATTGAGCAACTACAAATTGACTTCCAAATTGAACCATGCAATCCCGAACTTCATGGCACTACGATTACACTTACCGATTTGCACCAAGGGTTGGTTTACCCAAGTGCCAGTAAACTACGTCAAGTATTGCTACAGGATTATGGACGTCAAGATGACTTTATCATCACAATTAATGACAAACAGCTTGATGTTGATGACATATCTGGCTCTTACGTCGAAACCGAACAGGAATTACCTTCTGTAGGCAAAGTCCGTCTCCGATTCTCATTAAGCGACGGCAAAACCGGCTTACGTCAGCCTGGAATCACTCTTCGCGTTGATGGAAAATCAGTTGGTCGACCAGGATTCTTCGGTTTAGATGAACAAGACGATTTTCCTAAAAAGCTCTTACGTAAACTATTCGGAGAAGTAGAAGCCAACGGTCTACGCGATCATATCACTGCCGGTTGGGATGCTCCGGTAGAAAATAGCGAATTATTGAAGATCGTCGAAAGCTTTGTTCAACCAATTCTGCGTGATGCATTTAGTCAGCAATACCGCCGTGAGATACAACTTGCCCAAGCTCGGTTAAAAAGAAATATTCTTGAGCGTCTAGCTACCTTACCCGAGCATAAACGCAGTTTCGCAGATCGTGCAATCAAGAAAGTGCTCGATAAATATTATGGTGAGCCTGAAAGCAAGGTTGAACCGATTGTCTATGTGCTACTTGAGGCTTTGGAACGCTCTGATTACCGCCTTCTTCTCGAGCATATCGCTGATGCCAAGTCGAGTGATGTTGCAGGTATCGCAGATAACCTGAATGAATTTGGCTTAGCTGATATGGCTTTTCTAGTTCAGCAAGCTACCGCTCGGCAAGTTATTCTCGATCAGCTTGAAGCGTTGGCACGTGACGACACAACCACAGAGGCGATCTTGCATAAAGCCTTGGAGCGTAACCTCTGGGTGTTGGGAAATGAATACTCCTTATTCAGCTCAAACACCACGTTACGACGGCAAATAGAAGTTTTTCTCGGCAAAACCTACACCGGTGCCAAAGCCGATAATCGCCCAGATCTTGTACTGAGTGAGAATTTGAGTGGCGAATATCTATTAATCGAATTCAAGAAACCAAAACATGAGCTCAATCACGATAACTATGTTCAGGCGATTAGCTACCGTCACGAATTGTCCAAGGATCTCAATTCTCAAATTCGAGTGTTGTTGATCGGTGGCAGACGTTCATCAAATTTTCCTACCAGCAATATAGAGCCCCAAGTAGAAACGCGGCTTTATAATCAAGTAATCTCTACAGCTCGCAAGCAAATTGAATGGCTATTGAGAATGGGTAAAGAGCAAAATGATGGCTGATTCTCCTCTTTTCTCTTAATGGCGATCGTGAGCCATGATAAGAATAAACAATTAACGAGTTAATTAGACAATGCGCTACTTAAACTGATTTTGTGTTTGAAATCCCATCTTCTCGCTAACACCCCCAAACACCCAAATCACTTGTAATCCCCTCTTGATTGGTTTAACGTCTCGATTGGTAATCGATTAACCCGCTGAACGCGGCAGCAAGGGCGAAACGCTATGTTCAATTTAGGTTCCATGCTCAATCTGGGTTCGACCGACCCGGTTATCGGACGGGCGCACACCATCGTGTCCTGCTCGGCTGCGGAGCTTTTCCAATATATTGGCGCGGGCCTATTCGATAACTATCCCAAGTGGTCTCCGGAAGTGAAAGAGCTGGAGCAAATTACGCCCGGTCCCGTCCAACTCGGAACGGAAGGGCGGCAGGTGCGGGTTGATCAGGGTCGGCGTTCGGAATCGAAGTTTAAAATTTCCGCCTTTGAACCGGGTCAGCGCATCACATTGGTTGGTGTATCCGACCCTTTCCGCTGCACTTATGAATTACAGGAAATCAGTCCGGCGCAATCCACCAAATTGACATTTTCTTTTGAGTTGCTGGAAATTCTGGCGATTATGCGTCCTTTTGAAGGATTGGTGCGGGTTGCCATCAAAGATGGTGCGGGCAGAACAGTACAAAACATCAAGCGCTTGGTTGAGGCGAAGCAATCATGAAAATTCCCGCTCGTCCGCAACCGCTTTGGCTGATGATCTTCACTGCAATCCGCTTAATGTCCAAGGAGAACTGATGACACAACATACCTCTTCCAATATTCAAATGCCGCGCGTCGATGATCGTCCGGTATGGGATGTGGTGTTCGCGGTTTATGGTTATCCGGCTTTATTGCTGGCGCACCGGCTCAAAGTCTTTGCTTTGCTGGAGGATAATCCGCGCACTTTGACGGAGATTTGCGATGCGCTCAATATCAAGCCACGCCCGGCGGAAGTGATCCTGACGGTCGCTACCGCGCTGGGTTTTTTGTCGCTACAGCAGGAGCGTTATGCGCTCACTGCGGTGGCGGAAGAATATTTGTTGCAGAAAAGCCCCAATTACTTCGGTTTTCTCTGGGATCTGATGATCGACAATTATCAGGTATGCTCCATTACAAGCCTGGAAAAAGCCGTCATGACCGATTCACCGCAAACTTACGGCGGCGGCGATATTTATCAATCGCACGAAGAACAAGTCGAGCTATTGCATCGCTTCACCAGCGGCATGCATAGCATGAGCATGGCTTCCGCACTGGTTTGGCCGGGGGTTTTAGATTTTTCCCGGCACCGCGTGATGCTGGATATCGGCGGCAGTTCCGGCGCGCATTCCATCGGCGCGACTTTGCGATTGCCTAATCTGCAAGCGATTGTTCTGGATTTTCCACAGGTATGCGAAGTGGCCGAAGGATACATCGTGGAATACAACCTGCAAGAGCGCATTAAAACCTGCGGCGCGAATATCTGGAACGATCATTGGCCATCCGCCGATCTGCATTTCTTTTCCAACATGTACCATGATTGGCCGCCGGAGAAATGCCATTTTCTGACCGCGAAAAGTTTCCGGTACTTAGAATGCGGCGGACGTATCGTGATTCATGAGATGCTGTGCAACGACGATAAAACAGGCCCGTTTGCACCGGCCGCGTTCGGCATGATGATGATGGGCTGGACGGAAGGAAAGCAATACTCCGGTTTGGAACTCTCAACCATGCTGAAAGAAATCGGCTTTGAGGACATCCAAATCCATAAAGCTTCTGGTTATTACAGTATCGTAACCGGGCGAAAGCCTTAATTTCGGGTCATTGCGCTATCCGTCTGCGCAGCTAGGCTTTTCGCTAGATTTATAAGTAATTCCGAATCTTCGAGTCCGTCGAGAAAGTGCTGAGGGATACCAGCCAGTCCCACCTGAGCACCAACGAGCGCACCGGTGAGACTCGCACGCGCTTGATTCTGCCCTCCGCCATTGACGGCATGCAGCACGGCAGACTCAAAATCATCCCGGAATCGAGCGGCAAGATAATACACCGCAGGCAGTTGATGATAAATCGCGCACGGCATGCCATAGACGATCGACACCTTCCACGCCGGTTCGATGCGGATATCTTCGTCCACTGCCGCTTGGGCCATATAAGACGGTGTCAGCAATGCATCCGGTGATGCAAAACGCCCGGCACGCGGCGGATCGGGATCGCCTGGGCGCGGTGGTTGCAAATCGCCGAGGGTAACAGCATGAAAGGGCAGTTTCCCGGTTTTCACCAGTTGCATCAATTTTCCCGACAACGCCGCATCCAAAGCATGCCCTTGCACCAGCATACTCAGCACAGCCGCGTAGGCAACGGTCATTGAAATTACCGTATCGTCAATCTGGGTCAGGTGAGTATTGTTTGCGACTGTGGCAGCCAGTTCGGCTGGCTGGAAAGCATAGCGGACAGCAAGTGCCAGTGTGCGCTCAATCGCTTCAGTGGTATCCGCATGCCCGCCGGTTTTCCCCCATGGCAGCTTTTGTTCTACCCGGCAGCGCCATGCATGACGAATCGATTGACAGGTATAGCCACCCGGCCCGGCCATCGGGGTGCCATCAAGCAATGGAAAAAGCTGTTCGTCCAACCGGCGGCAAAAATCGGCTTCGTCGTATCGGCCGTTTTCAACGAGAGAACGCAACATGTGCGTGAGGACAATGCCTGATTGGGAGAGCTGACCGGCCTTGCGCCCGCTATGGTAGCGCCCCGGTTTGGGATCGGTATAGGTGGTGATCCATTCCCCGTAATCACGCCGCAGTTCGGCGAGATCGTAGTACCAATGAGGGCCGAGCGCCAGAGCATCACCGATAAAAGCCCCCATAATGGCACCCGCGGCGCGTTCCTGGGTAGTCGTGTGCGACATGAAACCTCCTTGACCGGTGAAACGCTACGGCAACACTTGTTATGCTGCTGAAATCATGGACAACTGCGGCGCCTTCGGTTTGTTACAGGTGCATCTTAGCTGTGCTAGCCGCAAAAAAGCTTCAAAGCAGCGATTTATTCCAGCGATATCCCCGAAGACTGGGTTTTATCATTTTTAATCAGCGCATACGCCGAATGATTATGAATCGATTCAAAATTCTCCGACTCAACCACATAGGCATCGATTCGTTCATCGCGATTCAACACTTCGGCGATATCCCTGACGATGTCTTCGACAAATTTGGGATTGTCGTACGCTTTTTCGGTCACGTATTTTTCGTCCGGCCGTTTCAGCAAACCATATAGTTCGCACGACGCATTTGTCTCGGCAATCCGGATAACATCCTCAATCCATACAAAACTGTTGGTGCGTACGGAAATCGTCACATGTGAGCGCTGATTATGCGCGCCGTAATCGGATATTTTCTTCGAGCACGGACAAAGGCTGGTGACCGGAATGATGACTTTCATAGTGAACAGGTATTCACCATCTCTAATTTCACCAATAAAGGTCACTTCGTAATCCAACAAACTTTTGACCTGAGAAACCGGAGCGGATTTATTGATGAAATACGGAAAGGACATTTCAATATGACCCGAGTCCGTTTCCAGCTTCTGAATCATTTCCCGCAAGATAACCTGGAACGATTCAACGGAAATTTCCCGTTCATGGCTATTGAGGATCTCGACAAAGCGGGACATGTGCGTGCCTTTGAAGTTATGCGGCAAATTCACGTACATGTTAAAAACCGCGATGGTATGTTGCACACCATCGCTTTTATCCGCCACAACCACGGGATGACGTATGGCTTTAATCCCTACCCGGTCGATCGCAATGCGCCGGGTATCGGGCGAGCTTTGCACATCGGCAATCGGCAAATCTATCTGTTTATTCATGTCTCTCTCCTGTGCGATGAGGAATTCATTCCTGGCAACATCGAATCAAATATTCAGCCGATCCCAGAAACGTTACGCAGGCAAAATTGCTCGCACTGATTTAATAATACCGTCTTTATCCAACCCGCAATCCGCCAGCATTTGCGCATGATCGCCTTGGTCGATAAAAACATCCGGCAAACCCAGTTGCAGCACCTTAACATTGATCCGCTGACTGTTGAGCGATTCTGTTACAGCACTTCCAGCGCCTCCCAGAACCGTATTCTCTTCCACAGTCACCAGCACATCGTGGCTGGCTGCCAATGATGCCACCAAATCATCATCCAAGGGCTTGATAAAGCGCATATTAGCGACTGTCGCATTCAATTCTTCCGCTGCGTTCAAACACGGTGTCAGCATGCTACCAAACGCCAGTAACGCAATCTTTTCCCCTTGGCGGCGGATTTCCCCCCGGCCTATGGGCAACGCCTGCATGTCCTTTTGAATCTTCACGCCCGGCCCGGTTCCCCGCGGATAACGCACCGCCGACGGTGTATCCAGTTTAAAAGCAGTATACAACATCTGCCGGCACTCATTTTCATCCGCCGGTGCCATGACGGTCATATTCGGAATACACCGCAGATACGACAAATCAAAGCTACCCGCATGCGTCGGCCCATCCGCGCCCACCAAGCCGGCCCGGTCAATGGCAAATACCACCGGCAGATTCTGGATGGCGACATCGTGAATCAGCTGATCGTAAGCACGCTGCAAAAAAGTCGAATAAATCGCCACTACCGGTTTTAAGCCGTCGCATGCCGCACCCGCGGCGAAGGTGACGGCGTGTTGCTCGGCGATACCGACATCAAAATAACGTTCGGGATATTCCTCTGAAAAACGCACCAATCCCGAGCCTTCGCGCATCGCCGGGGTAACGCCGATCAAGCGGGAATCCTGCGCTGCCATATCGCACAACCAATCACCGAATATCTGCGTATAGGCCGGTTTTCCAGCCGACTTAGCGACAATGCCTTTTTTCGGATCGAATTTTCCTACGCCGTGGTACAGAATCGGATCTTCTTCGGCTACTTTGTAACCGGCGCCTTTGCGAGTCACCACGTGCAGAAATTGCGGGCCGTCCAGTTGTTTGATGTTGTTCAGCGTGGTAATCAAGACATCCAGATCGTGACCGTCGATCGGGCCAATATAATTAAACCCGAATTCTTCGAATAAAGTACCCGGCGTCACCATGCCTTTGACATGCTCTTCGGCGCGTTTGGCCAGCTCCAGCACCGGCGGTACTACCCCCAATACCTTTTCTCCGGCGCGCCGTGCCGTGGCGTAGAAACGTCCGGACATCAGCTTGGCCAGATAATTGTTCAATGCACCGACCGGTCGCGATATCGACATATCGTTGTCATTCAGGATAACCAGCAAATTCGCGTCCATCACACCGGCATTGTTCAATGCTTCAAATGCCATCCCGGCGCTCATGGCGCCATCGCCAATGATCGCGATCGCACGCCGGTCGGTATGATTCAAACGCGCGGCAACCGCCATGCCCAGTGCGGCGCTGATCGAAGTGCTGGAGTGCGCGGTACCAAAGGCATCGAATTCACTCTCGTCACGGCGCGGAAACCCGGCAATCCCGCCGTGCATGCGCAGCTTGCTCATCCCATCGCGCCGTCCCGTCAGAATCTTGTGCGCGTAAGTTTGATGCCCCACGTCCCAAACCAGCTGGTCGTGCGGCGTATTAAAAACATAGTGCAACGCAACGGTTAATTCAACCGTACCCAGATTGGAGGACAAATGCCCGCCGGTTTTTGCTACCGATTCGACAAGAAAGTCACGGAGTTCCTTGGCAAACTGCGGCAATTTCTTCTGCTCCAGTTCGCGTAACTGGGATGGCGAGTTAATGGTATCTAACAGTGGATACATTCAAGACCTGAGAATAAAAAAGAAAGAAGAAAAACTTAGAATTTACGTTTAATTATAAAATCGGTTACCTGACGCAATCTTGCCGCCGCTTCACCAAAACCATCCAGCGCTTGATCGGCGTCGTGCTGCAATTTTTCCGCCAGCTCACGCGCCTGACTGATCCCCAGAATGCTGACATAAGTCGGTTTATTGTTTTCCGCGTCCTTACCGGCGGTTTTGCCCAATGTGGCAGTCGTCGCCTCGGCATCCAGCAAGTCGTCGACCACCTGGAACGCCAAACCGACACACTTGGCAAAATGATCCAGCTTGCTTAGTTGTTCATCATCCAAACGGCTGCTGCAACGCGCGCCCAGCATCACCGCTGCGCGAATTAACGCGCCGGTTTTATGGATATGCATGAATTCCAGCTCCGGCAGGCTGAGCATTTTGCCGACACTATCCAAATCAAACGCCTGTCCGCCCGCCATGCCGCGCGAACCCGAAGCCAGTGCTAATTGCGTAATCATTTCCAGTTGCGCTTGTGGTGTATCCGCCAAACGCTTTTCCGCCAACAGTTCAAAAGCCAGTGTTTGCAAACTATCGCCCGTCAACAGTGCAGTTGCTTCGTCAAATTCAATATGACAGGTCGGTTTACCGCGCCGCAACACATCATCGTCCATACACGGCAGGTCGTCATGCACCAACGAATAGGCATGGATTAATTCCACCGCCGCTGCTGCGACTGTTACGCGCTCTACATCCGCTGCCGCGAGTTCACCTGCTGCAAATGACAACAGCGGACGGACTCGTTTGCCGCCGCCCAGTACGGAATAACGCATGGCTTTATGCAATCGCACCGGAACGCAATCGCTCGCGGGCAGTCTCGCATCCAGAAACGTTTCAATCCGTGCCTGACAACCGCTTGCCCAACTCTGAAAATCAACGCTCATCGCTATCGGATCTAGTGAAGTTTTTTAACATACCGGCTTCCAGCACGCGTACCTGCTGTTGCGCGCCTTGTAGTTTATTTTGACAATATTGCAACAACTCCGCTCCCCGCTGATAGGCTGCCAGAGATGCTTCCAATGACATTTGCCCCGCTTCCATGGCCGTCACGATTTTCTCCAATTCAGCCGACGCCGCTTCAAAGCTCTCCGGTTGTGGCGGCGCAGCCTGTTTAGATGATTTGGTCATAAGACGTCCAAGCCAGCAAGAAACTCATATGAAGAATAATAAGTGGTTTTATTACAAAAAAACAGACAAAAATAACGCAATTAGCAGTATCAGGTCAATTCAAATTTAGAAATGACGATCATCATACCTTCTTGAAGCCGGGAACAACGACTCAAGAAGCCGCTCAAATCACCGGTTACCTGTGATTGCAGTTATCTCAGGAAAATTGATCGCGGTTTCTCGATGACTTGTTTGCAATGTCAGTCGCGCACGGCAATCATATTGATCCATGCATATTACTATGGCAAGATACGGGCCTTGGATGGCATCATCGAAACCGGTAAGCATATGTGATGAAATAAAAATGACTGCTTGCCTATTTTGATCGCCACACCCGCTTATTTCAGCAATATTCTTGGTAGCGGTTCCCAGTATAAGAACCTATTCTATTTTTTCTAACGCACATTAATTGAAAATATCGTGAACGAAAGCCTTGATCAAATCGCCTCATATTTTGAAACCGTACCGCTATGGCCCTTTGTCTTATTTGGTTTACTAGGGGTAGTCGCCATCATGGTGGATATCGTTAACCGCAAGCGCCGCGCTATGGCCATCGAAAATTTCCGCTATACCATCGAAATTGAATTGGCCGATATGTACCCGCAGCACAAACGCTGGCCACCTAACATCAATCATTATCTGACATCCCGGTTGCCGGAAATGTATCAAAATTTTGAAGTGCTGCGCGTTTTCATCCGGCAGGATCATTTACTAAAATACAACACGGATTGGAACAATTTCCGCGACTTCTGCCGCACGCTTACCGATGAAAAGATCGCCGCAGCGGAACAGAACGCTACAGGTCAATCCGCCAGCAACGAACCTGATCCCAAAGCCGTTTTTCATCAACTGATATCAAATTTACTGAAACATACTGAAAAGTAGGAATTTCCGGCGTCACCGGTCAGAGCAGCAAATCGGCATAAATTTATAATTCTTTTTCACGGCACTATCATTAAAACGACATCGTTCACCTGCCATGACTCCACACGATAAGCCGGCCAATTCCAGAGTAACGGTGCGCCCAGTCATGTCTTATCGTGACATGAGTAAGTTTATCGAAGTGCCTTGGCATGTTTACGCGAACGATCCGATGTGGGTGCCGCCGCTGCGGCTGGAACGGCGTTTTCATTTTTCCCGTTTCAATCCCTATTTCAAGCACGGCGAATGGCAAGCCTGGGTCGCCTTTCAAAACGGCCAGCCGGTTGGGCGCATCAGCGCGCAAATCGATTCTTTGCATCAGGAACGTTACGGTGCCGACAGTGGACACTTCGGCCTGCTGGAATGTATCGACGATGCGGAAGTATTCGCTGCGCTGCTGCTGCACGCGGAAGCCTGGCTCGCTTCCCGGGAAATTCGCCGGGTCAGCGGCCCGTTTAATCTGTCGATCAACCAGGAATGCGGCATTCTGGTTGATGGATTCGATACGCCGCCGGTGGTCATGATGCCGCATTCGCCGCGCTGGTATAGCCGCTTACTCGAAGCACAGGGATATCTTCCGCAAAAGGATTTATTGGCTTACAAAGTCAAAGTCGATTTTGAAATACCGCACGTCATGCAAACGGTGATTAACCGGTTCTCGCCGCAAATCAAGTTGCGCACATTGCAACGCGATCGATTCGATCAGGAAATGGAGACGCTGCGCGACATCTTTAACGATGCCTGGTCGGAAAACTGGGGGTTTATCCCGTTCACGCAGGAAGAATTTGCCGAACTGGGTAGCAGCTTGCGTCTGTTATTACCAGATGACTATATTCAAATCGCCGAGGTTAACGGAGAACCAGCAGCATTCATGGTCGCACTGCCCAACCTCAACGAAGTGTTGATCGAACTCAACGGCAGCTTGTTTCCATTCGGCTGGCTGAAACTAATTAATAAAGTCCGCAACCACCAGATCCGCACTGGGCGCATTCCACTGATGGGGGTGCGAAAAAAATATCACCATACACCGATCGGTTTGGCACTGGCTTGCCTGGTCATCGATGCGCCCCGTCAAGTCGGCATGAAGCGAGGTGTCAAGGAAGTTGAAATGTCCTGGATATTGGAAGATAACATGGCAATGCGCGGCATCCTCGACCGCATTGGCAGCGAACAATACAAACGCTACCGTATTTATGGAAAAACACTATGAGCGCTGAATCCCGTCCGGCAACGCAGCAATTCGCCGCAGTGGTTCTAGCTGCTGACCGCACCAGCAAAGACCCCATTACGCAGCATACCGGCGCGGCCTGCAAGGCTTTCGCACCGGTGGACGGCGTACCGATGATTATTCGCGTTTTGGATACATTGAAGGCTTGCGATCTGATCTCCACCGTCATCTTGTGCGGGCCTCCCGAATCGCTGCACGATCGCTGCCCGGAATTAAAGCAGCGTATCGCTTCCGGACAAGTAATCTGGCTGCCGAATCTGGATTCCCCCAGTCGCAGCGCAGATCGCGGCCTCAACCACATACCACTCGATACACCGGTATTATTGACCACGGCCGATCATGCCTTACTCACACCCGGCATTGTGCGCAGTTTTTTACAGAATACCCTGACTACGCAGTGTGATGCCGCGGTAGGGGCTGTCAGCGGGCAGTCCATCGCCGATGCATTCCCCGGTTGCAAGCGCACCATTATCCGTTTGCGCGACGGTGGATTCCGCGGTTGCAATCTGTATGCATTCAACCCGCAAGGGCGCACACTGGTGGGGTTCTGGCAGCAAGCCGAAGATTTGCGTAAACGTCCGTGGCGGTTGATCGGACAAGTGTTGGGATTCAAAGCGGTATTGTTGTATGTCTTTGGACTGCTCACATCGCAACAGGCTTTAGCCGCGGTATCGGAAAAATCCGGAGTCAACATTCAGCTGGTTATGCTTGACGATCCCCGCGCCGGTATCGATGTCGACAAGGTTGAAGATTTAATGCTGGCGGAAGTGATCCTCAGCCGGAAAGCCGGTTCCGAATGCAGCACTAATCCATCTTGAGCAATCTTCACCTGTATACCCGATGATGTTCGCCTTTTATCAGTAAATAACTGATCAAACCGATGTATGAAATTAATTGAACGATATATCGCGCGCGAAATATCACTGCCTTTCACGGTAGTTATCCTCATTTTGGTCGGTCTGTTCGCCAGTTTCATCAGCGCCCGGCTATTGGCAGGCGCCGTAACGGAAACCTTGGGCGTTTCCGCGCTGCTTAAACTGGTCTTCTTAAAAACGCTGATCGCACTGGAAGTATTAATCCCCATCGCACTCTATATTTCGGTCATCATCGGTCTCGGCAGGCTCAGCAGAGATCAGGAACTCAACATTATCCGCACGATGGGCGTCAGCGGCACGCGCATTGTGCTCACTGTGTTGACGGTAGCGATACCGGTCGGCCTCATCAGCGGCATGCTGTCATCGTATGTGCGTCCGTGGGCCTATGCCGAGAGCTATATACTCGATGCGCAGGCGGAAGCGGAACTCAATACCAATCGTTTCCAGGCCGGGCGTTTCTATGGCAGTGAAAAAACCGGGCGGGTTGTGTATGTGCGCAGCAAAAACGATACTGACAAGGAAATGCAGAATATTTTTCACTACATCAAGAAAAAAGAAGGCAGTGAAATTGTCATTGCCAAGCAGGCCCGTCAGATTCAACCGTCTGCCAAGGAAGAAAGACCGCACATTCTGTTATCCGACGGCGTGGTGTACGAGCTAAGTAAAACAGCCAGCATCGACGATGTCATACAATTCGAAAAGATGACTTATTTCATCGACAGCGACTATGTGCTGAATTACCGGCGCAAAGCAGCCACCACCCGGACCTTATGGGAATCGGCTCAGCCGCGTGACATCGCGGAACTGCAATGGCGCCTTTCCCGTCCGCTCTCGGCGATTCTGATGGCTTTGATCGCGGTGACATTTATCCGCATTTCGCCGCGCCAGGATAAAACCGAGCGAACCTACCTCGCCGCCGCCCTGGTTTTCGCCGCTTATTACAATCTGAGCGGATTGGCCAGAACCTGGGTTGAACAAGGTGTGGTCGGCAGCATACCGGGCGTCTGGTGGCTGGATCTGCTGATGCTGACAGGACTCGGCATGTACGCATTGTTATCAAACAAAAAACGTCTCTTCGCACGCACGCAATGATTATTTATCGCTACATCGCCTACCAGGTCCTGATCGGCTTCGTGATGTCCACCGCCATTCTGCTGCCATTATTCAGTTTCTTTGACTTATTGGATCAACTGGATGACGTGGGTAGAGGAACTTACCACGCCAAGGACGCGTTCCTCTACACAGCCATGATATTACCGCGCCGGTTTATTCAGATCGCACCTTTTATTGCCTCTCTCGGCACGGTGGTTGCATTGGGAAAACTGGCAGTCAATTCGGAACTGATCGCGATGCGGATTGCTGGCATTTCCCCGTTGCATATCAGCTTCGCGCCGTTGAGCGTTGGTATTGCGCTACTGCTGATTGTCGCCATCCTGGAACAATTTGTCGCACCGCAACTGCAACAAAAAGCCATCACCAATCGCGCCATCGCGCTGGAACAAAGCGCGGAATTAGGCAAGAACCTGGGAATCTGGACGCGCAACGAGCATAACATTCTGCGCATCGGCATGATCGTGCATAACAAGCGCGCAGCCGATATCGAAATCCTGCATCTGAGCGCGGAAGATCTCCTGCTCACGCATACCATTGCTGAATACGCCGACATTGTGGAAGACCAAGTCTGGGAACTCAGCAATGCAGTAATCAGAACATTCCATGACGACGGACGGATCTCGGTGAGTCATGCCAGTTCGATCCGCTGGCCTTCCTTCGTCAATCCCGAGGATATTGCAACATTGACCAAGCCGCCGGAAAGCTTGTCACCGCTGGAATTGGTACGGCATGTGGAATTTCTGCGCAGCACCGGCCAGGAAGCCGATTCCTACGCCCTGGCGCTGTGGCGCAAAGCGGGCGGCGCGATCATGACGGTCGCCATGCTGTTACTATCGGTTCCGCTGGTATTCGGGTCGATCCGCTCCGGGCTGAGCAATAAGCTCATTCTTGCCGCGCTGATCGGTCTTGCGGTTTACTTGCTCGATCAAATTATTGCCAATGCCGGTCTGATCCTGCGCTTAAACCCGGCGCTGGTCGCACTGGCACCCGGATTGATGCTGATCGCCCTAGCCGCTCTCTGGTTACGCCGGACTTCTTAACAGCAGTGTATTAACTGCTGTTATTGTTACCGCAAAACATCTAAAATCGCATAGTTTGGCGTAACGTGTTGCACTTGAATAATCCTAATTCTCCATCACACATGTCGACTGCAACTTATATCTATTTTTTCGGTGAAAATGAAATAACCATCTGGGGATTGACCGGACGCGAGCGCTTGCGGCGCATGCTGCAAACGCATAAGGACATCATACTGACCGATGACGTTGAAAAAATTCCCGTTACCGCTACTGCTCTATTCCTGAATTCCAATTTTCTATTCGATGCCCGGGTGCTCGGCGCATTGCTCGGCATGGACAAGAAAATCGCCTTGTATAGCGATGAAGGCTGCCCCGCGGCAATCCGCACCGACGGCAATTATGCACCGCAACTGTTGCGCAATCTCAATAACAACAAGGACCAGAACTATAAATTTGCACTGCTGACGATCCCGCGCGTTGGATTAAAAGATCTGCAAATCGATTACCAGCAGAATCTGAAAAAGAAAGATCCGCCGTACATTCTGCCGGTCAGCGAAGCTAACCGTCCGTTATTGGAACAAGAACTGTTTTCCGGATCGTACAAAGGCGTCACCGATCTGGTCACCAAATGGGTCTGGCCTGTTCCGGCATTCTGGGTCACGCATTATTGCGTACGCCAAGGCTGGCAACCCAATCACGTCACGTATCTCAGTGTTGTATTCGCCGTGCTGGCGGGGCTTGCGTTCTGGGCCGGATTCTTCGGCATCGGATTATTGATGGGTTGGTTCATGACCTTTCTCGACACAGTGGACGGAAAACTGGCGCGCGTCACGGTCACATCCAGCCGCTTCGGCGATATCATGGATCACGGCTTGGATATCATCCACCCGCCGCTGTGGTATCTGGCTTGGGGGCTGGGCTTGGAAGGCACGGCAACGCCGTTGACCGGATTGAGCGTCCTAATGTTCTTGATGTTCCTGGGGTATATCGGCGGGCGTTTGTGCGAAGGCGCATTCCAGTACTGGCTGGCGCACTTTGATATGTTCATCTGGCGCAGAATGGATTCTTTTAACCGGCTGATCACAGCCCGGCGCAATCCGAATTTACTGCTACTCACGTGCGGATGGCTCAATGGCCACCCGGATACCGGGTTGCTGCTGGTGGTGCTGTGGCACGTGATCTCAACGGGAATTCTGCTCTGGCGCTTGGCCGATGGCTGGAAAACCAAGCAGAAGGAAGGATCGTTGCGATCCTGGTTGCAGGATATCGATCCGGCGCGTGATCGTGAACAATGGGCGGTGAAAATTTTCACGCGCGCCCCGATCGATCTTAGAAAACCGTTTCCGCTTTCGTAAGCACCACATTGCATAACAATACCTGATGACGTTGCAAGCACGGATTGACCGTCTGAGAAGCGGAACAGCCAAAACCGGTTGTTTGCTCAACCCCATGGGCGGTCAGGTACGTAAGCGCAAACCGGCGATCCGGCAAGCGTTGGACGACATACCCGGCATGCTGGTGTGCGAAGCCAATGATGCGATCACTTTCAAGAGCGCGGTTGATCAATTACTCCAAGCGGATATCGACTTACTGGTGATCGTAGCCGGTGACGGCACCACGCACGCTATCTTCGGCCATTTATTCGCAGCACGCGCCCCCGCTGACTGGCCGCTCATCACGATCATACCCGGCGGCACCACGAATATGACGCCGCTGGACTTGGGCGTGCGCGGCAAGCCCGAACAAATCATCCGGCGCTTGCACGCCTATTTGCGCAAACCCTCCGCTCCAAAACTGGCACAACGTGCGGTGTTGCGTATTGAACAGGCTGGCACGAATCCGATTTACGGTATGTTCTTTGCCGTCGGATTGGTCGCGCGCGGCGTAAAATTCTCGCGCAGCCCGGTGAAGCAAATTGGCATCACCGGCGGCATTTTCACCGCGATGATCATGTTGCGCTCGCTTTTCGGCATGCTCGCCAACATGATTCTGGGCCGCCAGCAAAGCGAATGGGCGCCGGTTAACATGACCCTGACGGAAGCCGGCGGACGAATTCACCAGGGTACTTATCTGTTCGCATTGGTCAGCGCGTTGGATTGCCTGTTATTGAACATCCGCCCGTATTGGGGGACAGAACCGGCACCGTTGCATGTGACATTGGTCGATCAGCAACATAAGCGCCTGTGGCGCTCGGTATGGCCGATATTGTCGGGTGACGGCGCGGTGCTACAGGAAAAAGACGGCTACTACAGCCACAATACCGGCTCCTTAACTGTGCACATGGACGACGAATATATTGTCGACGGTGAATTGTACCGGTCGGCCAATCCACAAACGCCAATCACCATCACCGCCACCGATCCCGTGACATTTCTCGTGCTATAGCTATAGGATATCGCCATGACCAACCCCTTACTCGAAGCCATTGTGCAACTGCCTGCCGAATTGATCGATGAAGTCGCGGAGGAAAGCAAAAAGGCTGTTTCCGCTGATTTCGTCCCTTTGGTAGATGCGCTCATCATGCGCTTTGGCGAATCGCTGGATGCCGTGATTCTGTATGGCTCCTGCTTGCACTCCGCCGTGAGCCTGGAAGAAGGCATCGTCGACCTGTATGTCGTCGTTGACAGCTATCATAAAGCGTATACGGAGCGCCATTTGGCCACCCTCAATGCCTGGCTGGCGCCGAATGTGTTTTATCTGGAAGTACCGCATCAGGAAAAAACATTGCGCGCCAAATACGCCGTCATTTCCACCGCCGATTTTGCGCACGGCGCGCAGTTCTGGTTTCATTCCTACATTTGGGCGCGTTTTGCGCAACCGTCACGGCTGCTATATACGCGCGACGATATGGTACGGCAACGTATTTATGCCGCATTGGCGCATTCCGTCATTACCTTTTTAAAATCCGGCGTGCCCGCGCTTGAAGCCGACACTTTGGATGTCGAAGAAATCTGGACCCGTTGCTTGATCCTCACCTACGCCGCTGAATTGCGCGCCGAAAACCAATCGCGCGCGCGTCATCTGGCACAAGCCAACCGAGATG
The DNA here is from genome assembly GCF_900106555.1 of Nitrosomonas oligotropha. Taxonomy (GTDB): domain Bacteria; phylum Pseudomonadota; class Gammaproteobacteria; order Burkholderiales; family Nitrosomonadaceae; genus Nitrosomonas; species Nitrosomonas oligotropha_A. Next base: position 116,364 of record NZ_FNOE01000004.1, read on the forward strand.
CGTTTACCCGCCTGACAGCCGCCGCCAGTCCGCTTTTGACAGAAATCCTGGAAAAACAGGGAAACGGGCAATATCGCTGCCTGACCCGTCCAGTCAGTCAACGGCAAGCGTTGTGGCGCTGGCGGCTACGCCGCTGGCAGGGCAGAGTCCTATCGATTCTGCGCTTGGCCAAAGCTACGCTGACCTTCAGCAATAGCGTCGACTACGCCGCTTGGAAAATCGAGCGGCACACCGGTGTGCGCGTGGAAGTCACGCCGATGCTACGCCGCCACCCTATTTTGTGGGGCTTGAAAGTCGCCCGGCAATTATTGCGGCGCGGCGTATTACGCTGATGAACATCATTACCATTGTCGATTAACATTCACTTTCATTGGAGACACGCATGAATCATGTCATTCGTTTACTTAGCCTGCCGGTATTATTGATGCTGACGGCTTGCACCACGATGTATCTCGAAGGCCTGGAAAAGGTCGGCATTCCCAAACGCGACGTGATGGTCTATCGCGTTGAGAAAGCGCGCGACACGCAACAAGAAACCAAGGAACAATTCAAGTCCGCCCTGGAACAATTCACCGCCGCGACGAATTTCCAAGGCGGTGATTTGGAAGCCACCTATAAGAAACTGAACGATGCGTATGAAGCCAGCGCCGGTAAAGCAGAAGAAGTCAAAAGCCGCATCGCCGACATCGAAAGCGTCTCGGAAGCGCTATTCACCGAGTGGAAGCAGGAAATCACGCAGTACAGCAATGCATCGTTGCGGCAAAACAGCCAGAAAAAACTCGACGCCACCCAGGTGCATTACCGTCAGCTGATCGCCGCGATGAAACAGGCCGAAGCCAAGATTGAACCCATTCTCACCGTGTTTCACGACCAAGTCATGTACCTCAAGCACAATCTGAATGCACGCGCCATCGCTTCGCTCAAAGGCGAATTGGGCAACATCAAATCCGACGTGTCGGCGCTGGTTTCCTCCATGGAGAAATCGATTAACGAGGCCAATGCGTTCATCAGCACGATGGAGAACAAATGATGCCGGTCCTGCGCTAGAGAACTTTTCATGGCATTGAAACCAACGATTTATAAATTCAAAATCGCGCTGACCGACCTCAACCGCCAGTATTACGATACGCTCAATCTGACCATCGCCCAGCATCCGTCCGAAACGCTGGAACGGATGATGGCGCGCATGCTCGCGTTCTGCCTCAATGCGCAGGAATCGCTAACGTTCACCAAAGGACTCAGCAGCGCCGAAGAATCCGACCTCTGGGCGCACACCCCGGACGGCCGGATTGCGCTATGGATCGACGTCGGCGAACCCGCCCCCGAACGCATCAAAAAAGCCACCCGGATCGCGCAAACCGTCAAGGTGTATAGCTTCAATTCCAAATCGAACATCTGGTGGATGCAGGAACAAGCAAAATTCAAAGAACTGGCCGCAACCATTTTCCAGTTTCAATCGCCGGACATTCAGGCATTGGCCAAGTTGGTACAACGAACGATGGATATCTCTGTCACCATTAGCGAACAATCGGCTTATGTGGCGGCGGAAGGAGGGGAGTGTGAGGTGAACTGGACGGTGTTACAAGCTGCCGGTTGATCCGGCCAAACTGTATGTGGAGAACGCTGAGTCTAATGCGGTAAGGTCTCGAGATATGTTTTAAGTGCCAGCGCATGGCTATGTTCCGTATCCTTCGCACCGTAAACCAGTGTAATCGGACCACGGCGCAGATGATCGACGAGTTGTCCGACCGCTGCCGGATTCTGATCCAATTCCTGACAGTAACGCTCCCTGAATTCATCCCATTTCAACGGATCATGACTGAACCACTTACGTAGCGGTATGCTGGGCGCTATCTCCTTGAACCACCAATCGATCCGCGCTGCATCCTTGGAAACCCCGCGCGGCCATAGCCGATCCACCAAAATCCGAAATCCGTCATCCGGCCCGGGTGGTTCGTATGCTCGTTTTAGCAGAATCACCATTGGCTTGTTCAGTTCGCACAAACCGTCTCTTCAATTCTCCGGAAAATCGAGTTCGCCGAGAAACCGAACCAATCGGTCGATTCCTCGTGATGTGCGCCGATCACTTTGCCAGTAGCTTCTTTATCCGGGTACATCAGCATCGTGATCGAACGTGCTTTGTCCCGCGTGCAATCGAATTCGTACAGGGTTTTTACCGCATGATGCCCGCCTTTTTGCTTTTCTTCGTAGCTGGATAGCACCCAGACTTTTCTGAATTGACCGTCCTTCCGCACGGTGTCCGGATCGAAGTAATGCGCTTCACCGGGTTTCCCGGCAATATCCACGCCAGTCCATTTGGCTTGCGCGGGTAGCATAGTCAGCAGTAAAACGAGTACCAATACACATTTTTTCATGATTAATCGCTATAATTGGTTGGTGCAATTTAATTTTCTTTCCCCCAGAATCCCCACGCCGCAGGTCACTCCAACCGGGGTTTCTTCTTTGTTGCAGAAAGCAATAAATGCCGGTCATTTTGCCACTAAATAGTTTCCACTGTGGGTGTTTTCAACTATTCTTAGCATCCAGTCAGCCTCGTCATGGCAGCAATGAAAATTTATTTTGTGCGGATATTTTGCATCGTTTGACTGACTGCAAGAATTTCTTGTGTGCATTAAATCCGCCGGGTACTGGAAGTCTACCGCGTTATGAATAGCATTAATCTGGAGTTAAATATAATGGAAGAATTGAATCAAGCCTGGGTCATGTTGAAGCTTGGCGGGATCATTATCGTACCGCTGGCTTTGCTGGCGATTGTCGCGCTGGCGATCATGTTTGAGAAAGCATTTATCTATTGGCGTTATGCGCGCCTTTCCAGCGATTTGCTAAACCTGGTGGAAACGTACGGCTTCAAATGGAACGATCTGGAAAAAATTCTTTCCGGGCTGGATAGCCGCCACTATTACAAGCGTTTCTTCGAAGTGGTGATTTCCAACCGGCACCAACCGGCTTGGTGGACGGAATCGCGCGCCGCCGATGAAGCGCAGATCATCGAGGAAGCGCTGGCGCGCCGCCTCTGGGCGCTGGAAACCATCGTCACCGCCGCGCCGCTGCTGGGATTGGTCGGTACCGTGGTGGGTATGATGCGCGCCTTCCAGGTGATCGGCAGCGAAGGCGTGGTGAATCCCACGGCGGTTACCGGCGGTGTGGCGGAAGCGCTGATTGCGACCGTGGTCGGTCTGGCGATTGCGCTGGTGGCGTTGTTCGGTTTCAATTATTTTTCCCGCTTGCAATCGCTGACGATGGATGAAATGGAACGCCTGGGTACGCGGCTGATCGATAACATCCGTCTGGATCAACAGGGCAATAGCGATGAAGCTCCGTAAATCGCGCGCGGTTCCGAAAGGCAGGATCGAGATCATCCCGATGATCGACGTGATGTTTTTCTTACTGGCGACATTCATGCTGGCTTCGTTATCGATGCAAAATCTGGATTCATTGCAGGTGGATTTGCCCGAAGGGCAGGCGGAAAAGCTCAGCGCGGAAAAACCGGTTACATTGACACTAACCAAGGACAGCAAAATCTATATTAATCAGACAGCCGTCACATTGGACACACTGGCCAATACGCTCAAACCGTTACTGGCGGATTCCAAGCAAAAATTGATCGTATCGGCGGATAACGATGCGCCGCAGGGCATGGTCGTGCAAGCCATGCTGCGCGCCCGCGCCGCCGGGGCTCAGCATTTTCTGATTGCAGTGAAACATAAATAACGTAAAAAAGCATGGCCAGCTCCCGATCGAGAGAAATTCGCCTATGGTGGCCGTTGCCGCTGGCTGCGCTCGTCTGGGTGCTGATTATCTGGGGCTTGGGATTTTTTCTGTCCATGCCGGAGGTGGAAATTGACACACCGCCGCCCATCGCCGCCAGCTTTATCGACCTGAGCGAAGACGAGAACGCCACCAGTTCGATGCCGGCCTCCGCGCCCAACCCGCCCCCGCCGGAACCGGAAAAACCCAAAATCGAAGAACCCAAGCCCGCGCCCAAATCGCCGCCGTTGCCTGCTCAGGCAAGGCCGCAAACCAAGCCCAAGGCAGCTGAAAAACCTGTAAAACCGAAAGCGCCCATTCCGGCGAAAGAAGTCGCAAAAACCAAAGCACCGCCGCAACCGCCCGCCGATGCGCCGTCGGATCTTTCCGAATATATCAATCAATCCAAAGCGCGCCGCCGCGCAGAAGGGCTTTTCGATACGCCGGATTCCGCTCCCGCCGCCGCTACCAAGCAGCTGTCCGCGGATGAAATCCGCATGGCCAATATCCGGCGCAATCTGCAAAACCCCGGCACCAGCGGCATATTCCAGATTATCCGCATCGGCCCGCGCACCGCCGAATTCTCATTTCGCGCCTGGACCACGGGGCAAACCAATCCGCGCCTGCAAACGGTTCACGTCGAAGCCGGGCCGGATGGTAATGTCGAGCTCGCCATTATCCGCCGCATGATTCAATTGATCCGCGAACATTACAAGGAAGATTTCAACTGGGAATCGCACCGCCTGCACCGTGTCGTCGTGTTATCAGCACGCGAGAAAGATACTGCAGGACTGGAAGAATTTCTGATGCGCGAATTCTTTATTAATCCTGTACGGTAAGCCTGCCGGACTTAAGAAACACTCCAATACGTCGTAACAATAAAATATGAGAAAGCTTCCACGATCTCTGTTTTTATTAACCCGGAATTAAACATTAAACTCAGATAGATAAATATTATTTACCTATCCGCCAGCCTTCTTAGAATGATAAGCAATAGTACAATCGAAGTGTCCGTTAATGACTTACAACTGGGAATGTTTGTCAGTGATCTTGATCGCCCTTGGCTTGAAACACCCTATCTGATTCAAGGCATCCTGATCCTGTCCCAGAATGACATTGACGAGCTTAAGCGCTATTGCATGCATGTTTACGTGGACATGGATAGAAGTAAGCCATTCATTGCGCAACAACACGCACCGCATGCCGCTGTCCCGCCGGATTCTTCTCTCCAGCAATCTCCAGGGCTGCACCGCCCCATGCCTCACGCCGATTCCCGCATTTCATCCGGCGCTGCGAGCTGGCACCGGCCACCTGCCTCAGCGCAAGAAACCGAATCGCTGGATGTGCTGCGGCGCGTTCAAACCTATGCGGATATTTGCACGGCGGAGCAAGAGATTCCTGCCGCCACAAAATCTTACAACATCGCGTCTGCCTTGTTCAACGATATCAATTTCAACCTTGAACACGACATTAAGATCGATATGCAGAAGGCTCATGAGGTTGTCGACACATTGTGTGAAAGCGTTATCCGTAATCCCGATGCAGCGATTTTGCTAGCGCAGCTTAAGACCACCGGGAAAGCGCTTTACGACAACGCCATCAAAACTTCGGTGCACTTACTGGCCTTCGGACGGCATCTCGGCCTTCCGCGCAAGGAATTGTCAATACTGGGTTTGGGCGGATTGCTGATGGATATCGGCAAATTACGTTTACCCAAAGCGTTTCAAGCCAAAAGAAACATGTCGCTCACCCCTGACGAGCGCAAACTGATGAAACGGCACATCGCCTATGGAGAAGAAATAGTTTCTCAGCTCAGTAACGCGCCGGAAGAAGTCATTAAAATTATTCTTCAGCACCATGAACGCGAGAACGGCAATGGCTACCCTTTCGGTTTGTACGCCAATCAATTGCATGCTTATTCGCGCATGGCGGCTATCGTCGATTGCTATGAAGAGATCATCTGGGGAGAGTCCGGCATGCCGGGCATGAAACCATTCCAGGCGCTGAAGGAACTCAAGGAAAATGCGCATAACGGTCTCAATTATACTTTGGTGGAACAATTTGCCCAGTGCGTCGGCATGTTCCCGGTAGGCAGCTTGGTTGAGCTCAATACGGGCGAGATCGCCATCGTGCTCACACATAATCGCACACAACGCTTTCTTCCTTGCATCATGATCATTTGCGATGCCGGAAAGAAACCCTACAGCACCCCGTTGACCCTGGACTTAAGAACCGCTGGCGCAAGCCCAAGCGGTATCCAGTATGCCATCGTCAATGATTTACCCCAGGGCGCTTACGGAATCGATCCTCAAAAATATTACTTATAAGCCGCCGCACTTACTGGCACCGTGAATTTATGACTGTACTTGTTTATCAGGATTTCTTGCAACAAGCCTCCCGCAAATTGAACAGTGCGCATCCGGCCGGTCTGCGCAGTGCCGTGCTGATCGTCAACTTTGAGCGGCTGGCCGAATTGGATGGCGCACTTGGATTCACCGTCGTCGACGACATTCTGCAACAAATCGCCGGTCAGCTCAGAAACGCTTTGGGTCCCGAAGATCTGGTCGGAATAACCGGACGCTATCAATTGTGCTGTTTGCTGGCCGATTTGCTCACCGATGCGCATGCCATGCTGGCCGCGCATAAAATTATCCGGATTCTGGCGCAGCCTTTTGCATTTGGCAGAAGAAACATCATCCTTGCTCCGCGCATTGGCGTGGCATTACTCAATGAAAGCAACAACACGCTCGATCAATTGATGAGTAACGCCAGCGCGGCCGTACGGCAGGCAAAACTGGAACAAAACCCGATCAAGCTTTTTCTTAACGAACGGGAAGATCCATTGCTTTTCCAGATTGATCTCTGGTCCGATCTGGGAAACGCCATCGAAACAGGCGGATTGCATTTGGGCTATCAACCGCAAATCGAAATCGCCAGCGGCAAGATCAAGGCAACCGAGGCGTTACTGCGCTGGCATCATCCCAATCATGGGCCGATCCGAACAGACAAATTGATCCAGATCGCGGAAGGAACCGCGCTTATGCCCAAACTCACCTTGTGGGTTTTCCACACCGCATTAAGAGAATGCGCCGAGTATCGCAAGGCCGGATTACATGCTGGGATTTCGATTAACTTTTCTGCCGACGATCTGCGCGATCCGGAACTCACGGAACTGGTCGCGCAAGGCTTAGCTTTGTGGAATGTACCGGCTGGCGATATCACCGTTGAACTGACCGAAACAGCGGTAATGGCCAATCATGCCGGCACACTGGATACTTTGTATCAGCTTAAGAAAATGGGCTTAAAACTCGCTATGGATGATTTTGGAACGGGATATTCATCGATGGCGCGCATGTTGGATTTGCCTTTGGATGAAGTGAAAATCGATATGATATTTGTCCGGCATATGGCAACCCGCCATAAGCATGAGCGTATCGTCGATTCCATGATCACTCTCGCGCACCGCCTGAATCTGTCAGTGGTTGCCGAAGGCGTGGAAGATCTTGCGACTTACCAGCGCCTACGGACATTAGGATGTGACGTCATCCAAGGCTACCTCATCGGCAAAGCCATGCCGCTGCCGGAGCTTATCGAAGCTGTCAATAATCAATCCTTCGATTTTTTGAGAACTTCGCCGCACACGGCAACCGAAAACTGAACTGTGCTCTACCGTATTAATCAAGCCCCGGAATCTGGAATTCATCCCGGTCAGCAGGCAGGCTTGTATGGCTGAAAAACTCCTCGCTTAATTTTGACACCGGCACATCCCGGCATTCCAGGTTCGCAACTAATTGCCCGCTCTTCTCCACCGCAACACCGTCTTTCGCACCCCATCCCTTGCCAATTGCGCTATACACGATGTAGTGATGCTGTCCGCTGATAAAACGCAGATAACCGCCGCCACCGCCTGCGAACATCAACGTTCGCGCTTGCACGTACGATGCGGCCGGGGCGGCTTTCGCCAAATCGGGAAACACCAGCTCCGGCGCGCCTTTCAATCCGAAACGGTATTGCAGATAGCCTTTACTGGCGGAGAGATCATTCGACGCGCATACCGAAACTATTTTCTTTCCGAATGAACACGAAAATATGATTTGCTCATCCGTTTGGCAATGCGATTCCCCGGCCCATACGGGCACAGCAATCAGACCGAGCAATCCGCCGATTAACGCAACCGTTTTCAAGTCAATAACGCGTAGTATTGTTTGAAATGGTTAATCCGGTCATCCAGCCCCAGCGTTCCGCCATTCACCTTCTTGGTGATTCTGGTCACCACGTCATCGCTCGCACCTTGATCGGCCAGATCATTGAGCGCTCTGGTACTCCAGAACCACGCCGCGGATAACAGCGGATATTTGGTTTTGACCCAATCCGGACTGGCGGTCACATCATCGCCGATCGCCTTGGCAAACGCGCTGTAATTGTCTTTACCGGTCAGTTGAATATAGCCTCGGCCACGGTATTTATAGCCTTCTTTGCTAGCCTCGTCGCCGTTTCCCATGCGATTGGCATAAACGCGCGAGGCGATTTTCTCCGGTTGACGGGCATAACTATCCGCCAGATCGCCAGGAAAGTATTTTGAAAATACTTTTCTCAACCCATCGGCGGAATAATTCAGGTTTTCCTCCAAAGCTTTGAATTCTGCGCTTTCGTGTGCACATTGTGCGAGAAAGTGCGCCAGACGCAAGGGTGAATCGATGCCAAACTTGGCGGCGCAATCCGGGATTTGGGCCAGCACGGCATCGGGAACATGGGTTTTCAGTTTATCCAGGGGTAACATTTTCGCTCTCCCAAATGTTTAACAGTGAAATGACTGGTCGGCATACAATGAACTTGGTTGCTTCCGCATTATAATCACAATTTTATAACCGCAGCTTGTTATGCCCACGATTAAACCGCTCCCCGAATTATTGATTAACCAAATTGCCGCTGGCGAAGTGGTCGAACGCCCTGCGTCGGCGCTCAAGGAAATACTGGAAAACAGCATCGATGCCGGCGCCAAAAAAATCACCGTACAATTACAGCAGGGCGGGGTGAAGCAAATTCGCGTCACGGATGACGGCAGCGGCATCGCCAAAGACGAATTATTGCTGGCGCTGACGCGCCACAGCACCAGCAAGATCAGCACATTGGAAGACCTGCATCGGATCACCAGCCTGGGTTTTCGCGGCGAAGCGCTCGCCAGTATCGCGGCTGTTTCCCGGTTGACCTTGACCAGCCGTCAAGCCGGGCAAAACCATGCGTGGCAGATCGGCATTGAAGGCAAAGCGGTCTCGCAACCCGAACCCGCCGCGCTGGCCGGTGGAACGATGCTGGATGTCAACGATATGTACTTCAACATTCCCGCCCGGCGCAAATTCCTGAAATCAGAAGCTACCGAGTTCGCGCACTGCGATGAAACCTTCAAACGCCTGGCGCTATCGCAAGCCGGAATTGAATTCGTGTTACAACACAACGGTACAGTGCGCCGCCTGTTACGCGCTACGAGTTCCACGCAACGGATCGCGGCGGTTCTGGGTGAAGAATTCGGGCAAACGGCGGCGCCGGTAGACGAACAATCCGCAGACATGCGCTTGCATGGCCTGGTGGCATTACCAGCTTATGCGCGGTCTTCACGCGACGCGCAGTATTTTTTCGTCAACAACCGCTTTGTCAGCGATAAATTGATTTCGCACGCGCTGCGCGAAGCCTACCGCGATGTATTGCATCTGGACAAACACCCGGCCTTCGCGTTGTTTCTCGAAATCGACCCGGAAAGCGTCGATGTCAATGTGCATCCCACCAAAACCGAAGTCCGCTTCCGTGAAGCGCGCGCACTGCATCAATTCATTTTTCATGCGATCAACAAAGCGCTCGCCACTCCCAGCAGAACCATGAATACCGCTGAACCGGAACAACCAGCCCGGTCATTCCCTGCCTACCCCAAGACCGGTCAGGCACAATCCGCACCGGTGTCGCAGCCCGGCAGTTTTTACGGCACCTTGTTTGGCGTGGAGCCGCGCGCATACCCGGCAACACCGGCCAATACTTTCGCTGTACAAACTGCAGAACCCGATCAAACCATCACTGCGCAAGAAAAATCGGACAACCATCCGCTTGGTTTCGCGCTGGGACAACTGCACGGCGTCTATATCCTGGCGCAGAATGCGCGCGGCTTGGTGGTTGTCGACATGCATGCGGCACACGAACGGATTATGTACGAACAACTCAAACAAGCGCTCGATCAGCACGAAATCGCGATGCAACCGCTGTTGATCCCAGTCGTTCTTCACGCCGATAGCCTAGAGGTTGCCGTGGTTGAAGAAAATCACAGCACACTGGAACAACTGGGGTTTGATATCGCGATCCTGTCACCCGCCACGCTGACCGTACGCGCGGTTCCGGCCTCGCTCAAGGACACTGATATCGCCCAGCTCGCGCGCGACATTCTGCGCGAAATCCGCGAATACGGCGCCAGCCAGATCCTCACCGCGCAACGCAATGAAATCCTCGCCACGATGGCTTGCCACGGTGCAGTCCGCGCCAACCGCAGATTGACCCTCGAGGAAATGAACGCCTTGCTGCGCGACATGGAACAAACCGAGCGCTCCGGTCAATGCAATCACGGCAGACCAACGTGGTTTGAAACCAGTCTGGCCGAACTGGATAAATTGTTCATGCGCGGGAAATAACGATTTTTGAGAGTTAATCGCTTTACGGTACAGATCATTAACATTAAGCTACCATCAGTGGTCAGAAAGCAGTTCTTTTTCTTGATCCTGGAAATTGAAAAAGGGGAAATAACATGAGTGCAGGTCGCGGAGATTTCTTTGCGGAAATGAAAGAATGGGCAAAAGTTAACGTACTATGGATCGCCGCTCATGTTATTAACTTATCGTTTGGCATAATCATCTATATCTTTAAAATACTGGATGGCGAAAGCGGCATTCCCATACTTCCCGTCGTCATCTCCATGTGCATCGTCTTCGTGCATATCTTCACTTATCCGATTGAAGCGTTACCGGCAGAAGGATCGACACAAGACGAGAGAAAAAGAATCGAAGAAATAAGATCCCGGCAGCGCAATAAGTGGATGATCTTTGCATATAGTTTCATGTTGATATCACTGCTGCTGACTTTTTATCCCTTCATCAACCCGCTATTCAGTTTTGTGGAAAAAACATCCAGCCATTCTGACGGAACCGTGCAACAGGAATCCACTGAACAAAAACCGGCAAAACCCGATGCGGGGCGATACCTGAAAACACTGCGTGAACGGCCGATCGCTGTATTTGTCGGCTGTTCTTTGGATCCGAAAGCAAAAACCCTGCTTTGCTCGGAGCCGGAAGCTAAAACCGGAGTTGAAAATGAATCGAGTTCCCAGTCTTCGCCCAAAGCCGAAAATGCTGGTAAAACGCAAAATCCGGGAGGCGGAACTGCCGGCAAAGCATGGGTCATCAACATCGGCGGACATATCGAACAGTGCACTAAAGACAGCGACCCAGACTTTGGTAAGTCGGTCTCCTGCCAAGTGAAGGATGGCCTGCTCATTCCGCTCTATTTCATCATCCTGGCTTTGATGGGCGGCAGTATCAGCCTCACCCGGCGATTACCTGAATTGCAAAAGCAAGCGGGCGCGGAGCACATCGCCACGGAACAACAACCCAAATTATCGCAATACGAATTCCGCGAGCACCTGATCTTTCAGATGGTGCAGTACATCTCAGCGCCACTACTGGCTATCCTGGCGTATTATCTGATCGAACCGGGTAATATCACCAATTCGGTCGTGCTGGCCTTCACCGCCGGATTCGCATCGGAAACGATTCTGCTGATGGTGCGCTCGATCGCCAACAAAATCACCCCGGGAAGCGGCGAAGCACTACAATATGGCGCGATTGCCGGTGTCGTCACCATTCAAGACGCTGCCGGAAAGAAAGCGGAAGTATTCCTGACCGAATTACCGCAAATTCATTCGATTACCGACGAGCAAGGATTTTATGTGTTGAGTAACGTGCCGGTCGGCGAGCACAGCATCAGCGTCAAATCGATCGACAATGAAGCGATCCTGAAAAAAGACACGGTAAAAATCGAACGCGCGCAAGCCATCGTGAAAAAGAACCTGGCAATCGCCGTCGATGATGGAGGACAAAAATAACGGAATATTACGTTCCATTATTTTCACCCGGCGCAATTCCGCCCGGATAACAAAAAACAACAATAAGGCTTTATGAGAAAAGTACTCTTTGGTTTAACCCTGATGTTCGTCAGCACCGGCACAATGGCGGAATGGACCCGCATCAGCGAAAGCGACCGCAAAGGCGGTTCAGTTCTGTATGCCGATCCAACCTCGCTCCGCAAAGCAGCAGGCCGGGCCAAAATGGCGGTTCTGTTCGATTACCCGGCGCTGCAAAAAGCCGCCGGTGCGGAATTTCTATCAGAAAAAATCCGGCGCGAATACAACTGTCAGGAAAAACAAATCCGTACCCTCGCCTACTCGCTCTTTAGCTTGAACATGGAACACGGCGACCTAATCCGCTCGTATAACCAGCCGCAGAAATGGGAAATGGTGAAACCGGATAGTCTGGAAGAAGTGGAGTGGAAAGTAGCGTGTAGTGAGTAAAACTCATTGTTCCGCAAATTCATCAACCGGCCATCGGGTAGTCAAAAGCTGATAGGGCCGTACTATCCGTAGGCCCACTTTAACAAAACGTTCACCCATACAACTGCCGCTTCAACCCGCAGCGATCCAGAATGATCGCGCTGATTTCCTCGATGGAAATGCGCGTGGTATCGAGATACGGAATATCGTAGCGGCTAAACAGCGCTTCCTGCCATTGGATTTCCCGCTGGCATTGCGCCAGCGAAGCGTATTGACTGTCCGGGCGGCGTTCCTGGCGGATGAAGTGCAGTTGCGCCGGGGTCAGTGTCAGGCCGAACAGTTTGTGCTTGACCGCTTCGAGCACCGCCGGGAGCTGTTGCACGTCCATGTCGTCCGGCGTCAGCGGATAGTTTGCCGCAGCGATGCCGTATTGCAACCCCAGATACAGGCAGGTCGGCGTTTTACCGGAGCGCGAAACACCGGTGAGAATGATGTCGGCATCGGTGAAATGCTTCGGATTGACGCCGTCGTCATGCGCCATCACGTAATTAATCGCGGCAATGCGCTTGAAATACGACAAATGATGCTGCAAGCCGTGCGAACGCCCGGCCATGCGCGCAAACGGCTGATGCAATTCCTCTTCGATGGAGCGGATAAAAGCTTCAAAGAAATCAAATATGCAGCAGTTCGCTTGTTTGATGACTTCCAGAATTTCCGGTTTCAGCAAAGTACTGAACACCAAAGGCCGATGCCCGTCGCGTTCGGCAGCGTGATTAATCTGCGCTAACACGGCTTGGGCATTATCCATGTCATCCAAAAAGGGTACGTTGACCGTCTCCCACTCGATACCGTCAAATTGCGTCAGTAAACTATGTCCGAGCGTTTCCGCAGTGATGCCGGTACGGTCGGACAAATAGAAAACCGTGCGTTTTTGCTTCGTCATCGCTTGCTCAGCTTAGCCAGATCCAGCCAGGTCTGCATCACCGAATCGGGATTTAACGAGAGGCTGCCAATGCCTTGCTCATATAACCAAGCAGCGAAATCCGGATAATCCGACGGTCCTTGCCCGCAAATACCGATGTATTTGCCTTGCTTGCGGCACGCATCGATGGCCATTGCCAGCAATTTTTTCACCGCCGGATTGCGTTCGTCGAACACATGCGCGACCAGACTGGAGTCTCGGTCAACGCCGAGCGTGAGTTGCGTCATGTCGTTGGAGCCAATCGAAAAACCGTCGAAATACTGTAAGAATTCTTCCGCCAGCAACGCATTGGATGGAATCTCGCACATCATGATTACGCGCAAACCGTTTTTGCCGCGCTCCAACCCGTGCGAAGCGAGCAACGCGATCACTTGTTCCGCTTCTTCCAAGGTGCGGCAGAACGGAATCATGATCTCAACGTTGGTCAGCCCCATGTCGTCGCGCACCTTGCGCAACGCGCGGCACTCCAGTTCAAAACAATCGCGGAACGCGGGCGCGAGATAGCGCGATGCGCCGCGAAAGCCGATCATCGGATTTTCTTCGTGCGGCTCGTAGCGGTCGCCCGCGAGCAAATTGGCGTACTCGTTGGATTTAAAATCGGAGGTGCGTACGATGACCGCATGCGGATAAAACGCCGCCGCCAGCGTAGCGATGCCCTCGGTCAATTTGTCCACATAGAAACTGATGGGGTTTTGATAACCGGCGATGCGGCTAGCAATTTCCCGTTTCAAATCATCGGGCAATTGATCGAATTCCAGCAACGCCTTGGGATGGATGCCGATCATGTTGTTGATGATGAATTCCAGCCGGGCCAGCCCCACGCCTTGATTCGGCATGCGCGAGAACGAAAAAGCGTGCGACGGATTGCCGACATTCATCATGATTTTCAGCGGCAAGTCCGGCAATTTTCCGGCATCCGCAGTGGTATGTTCAAAGGCCAGTAAACCGTCATAAACATAACCGCTATCACCTTCCGCGCAGGAAACCGTAACTGCCGCGCCTTCCTTGATTTGCGATGTGGCATCGCCGCAGCCGACCACGGCGGGAATGCCCATTTCGCGCGCGATAATCGCCGCGTGACAAGTCCGTCCGCCGCGATTGGTGACGATCGCCGAGGCGCGTTTCATGATCGGTTCCCAATCCGGGTCGGTCATGTCGGTCACCAAGACATCGCCGGGCTGAATTTGATGCATCTGATCAATCTTCGTGATCAGGCGCGCCGTTCCCTGACCGATCTTGCTGCCAATCGCACGCCCTTCGGCCAGCACGGCCCCTTGGCCCGTCAGCTTGAAGCGCTCCAGCACCAATGAGGAACGGCTTTCCACCGTTTCCGGCCGCGCCTGCACGATGTACAGCTGCCCATCCTGCCCGTCCAAGGCCCATTCGATATCCATCGGACGACCATAATGCTGTTCGATGATCACCGCTTGCCGCGCCAGCGCTTCGACTTGCTCATCCGATAGCGAAAAACGCATGCGCCGCGTAGTTTCAACATCGCGCGTCAACGTCAATGCAGCGCCGCTGCTCTTTTTATCCGCGTACACCATCTCGATGGCTTTAGTACCCAACCGCCGCGACAAAATGGCGGGGTTACCGGCCGCCAGCCCGCGCTTATAGACATAGAACTCATCCGGATTGACGATGCCCTGCACGATGGTTTCACCCAATCCATACGCCGCTGTGATAAAAATCGCTTCACGGAAACCGGATTCGGTATCGAGCGTAAACATCACACCGCTCGCGCCCAGGTCGCTGCGTACCATTTTCTGAATCCCGGCGGACAGATACACTTTGTCGTGCGGGAATCCCTGGTGCACGCGGTATGCAATCGCCCGGTCGTTATACAACGAAGCAAACACCACCTTGATGGCTGCGATGATTTGATCCAAGCCATGCACATTCAGCAACGTTTCCTGCTGTCCGGCAAACGATGCGTCGGCCAGATCCTCGGCAGTTGCCGACGAACGCACCGCAAACGACACATTTTCGCCGCTATTGGCCGCAAGTTTCTCGTAAGCTTGCGATACCGCCTGCAACAATGCATCCGGCAGCGCGGCATTCAGCACCCAGCCGCGTATCGCTTTACCGGCAGCGGATAGCGCTTGCGTGTCGTCGACATCCAAGCCGTTCAACAACTGATTGATACGATCCGTCAGCCCATTGACGTTCAAAAATTCCCGGTATGCCTCGGTGGTAGTAGCAAAACCCGCCGGTACATTAACATCGGCCTGCGCCAGATGACTGATCATCTCCCCCAGCGAAGCATTTTTTCCGCCCACCAGAGCGACGTCGTGCATCGTCAATTGATCAAACCAGGCGATATAGTGTGTCATTGGGAAACTCCTATCGGCGAATAATTAACAAGTAACTTTTAGTAGACGGTTACGCAGCAAACTTAATGCTGGCTGTCTTTTAATAACGGGCAATGCCCGGAAATTGCATGGCGGCATGATAAATCATCTAGGTAATCCGATGCCTGACGCAAATACTCCAAGAAAGTCTGCGCTACAATCGATAACTGTTTACCGGATGGATAAGCAAAGTACCAATCACGTTCAATTGGAAATCCATCAACATCGAGTATCGCCAGCTGCCCCATCGGCGCATCGAGTGTCAAGGTATGTCTTGATAAGACAGCGATACCCAGTCTACCGACAATAGCTTGCTTAATCGCTTCATTGCTTCCCAACTCCATGCGGACTTTCAATTTTTTATTTTGCTCTGAAAAAAAACGTTCTGTCGCCATTCTCGTTCCAGAACCCGGTTCGCGCATAATGAAGAGTTCATCGCAAATACGCTCGATGCTGATATTTTTTTCGCAAGACAATGGATGATCGGCCGATGCCATAACAACCAGTGGATTGTCTAAAAACACTTCCGCTACGGCATCAACCGCATCCGGAACTTGGCCCAGAATGTAGAGATCGTCTTGATTGTTGGTTAATCGCTCCAAAACACGCTCACGATTCGTCACTTTTAGCGCGACATCTATGTTTGGATATTTCTGACAAAACATACCCAGCAAACGCGGCGTAAAATATTTCGCGGTAGTCACCACTGCGAGCCGGAGCTTGCCGGATTTCAGACCTTTCATATCCGATGCGATCATTTCAAAACGGGAGAAATGTTCAAAAATACCCAGACAGGTTTTATATAGCTCTTTTCCTGCATCAGTCAGATAGATTTTTTTACCGATTTGTTCAAACAATGGCAAGCCAATTTCATCCGTCAGTTTTTTGATTTGCATCGATACTGTCGGTTGTGTCAGAAACAATTCTTCGGCCGCACGCGTGAAGCTCTTCAATCGCGCGATCGCTTCGAATACCTCCAATTGTCGTATGGTGCTATGGCGCACGAGACTCTCCTTTCCATTTTAATCATAGACAAAATCTATCAATACCATTGGAACAATTGATTGTTATTTATGATTGAATGATTCTACTATAATTTTCACTCGCTGATAGCTACTTCCTGACTAAGGTTTATAGCGTGTGCTTTCAATAACTTGGAGAAAATTATGGCTTCTGAAACTATGAAAGAAGGTAAAGAGCGTTACAAATCTGGTGTTATCCCTTATAAAAAAATGGGTTATTGGGAACCCAGCTATGTACCCAAAGATACGGACGTCATTGCGCTGTTTCGTATTACCCCTCAGCCAGGAGTAGATCATGAAGAAGCAGCGGCGGCAGTCGCGGGCGAATCATCTACAGCAACATGGACCGTGGTATGGACGGATCGACTGACTGCTTGCGAACTCTATCGCGCTAAAGCATATAAGTCTGAGCTGGTACCAAACACTGGCCCAGGTACTAACAACGAAGCGCAATACTTCGCCTATATTGCCTATGATATAGATTTATTTGAAGAAGGTTCGATCGCAAACTTAACCGCTTCCATTATTGGTAATGTGTTTGGCTTCAAAGCAGTCAAGGCGTTGCGTCTCGAAGATATGCGCATTCCCGTAGCTTACCTCAAAACCTTCCAAGGCCCTGCAACCGGTATCGTGGTTGAACGTGAGCGCTTGGATAAATTTGGCCGCCCATTACTTGGCGCAACCACCAAACCTAAATTAGGTCTCTCGGGCAGGAACTATGGCCGCGTGGTTTATGAGGGACTTAAAGGTGGCCTGGATTTCATGAAAGATGATGAGAATATCAATTCACAACCTTTTATGCATTGGCGCGATCGTTTCCTGTATTGCATGGAAGCAGTAAACAAGGCATCTGCCGCTACGGGTGAAGTCAAAGGTCATTATTTGAATGTTACGGCCGGCACCATGGAAGACATGTACGAAAGAGCTGAGTTTGCAAAATCTCTGGGGTCAGTCATCGTTATGATTGATTTGGTGATCGGTTATACCGCGATTCAGTCAATGGCAAAATGGGCGCGCAGGAACGACATGATATTGCATTTGCACCGCGCGGGTAATTCAACCTATTCTCGCCAAAAAAATCACGGCATGAATTTCCGCGTAATTTGTAAATGGATGCGTATGGCGGGTGTCGATCATATCCACGCAGGCACGGTTGTTGGTAAGCTGGAAGGTGATCCGCTAATGATCAAAGGTTTTTACGATACTTTACGCGAAACACGCACTGAAAAAAGCCTGGAGCATGGATTGTTCTTTGATCAAGACTGGGCATCATTGAATAAATGTATGCCGGTTGCTTCCGGTGGTATTCATGCCGGTCAGATGCATCAGTTGATCGATTATCTCGGCGAAGATGTGATACTGCAGTTCGGTGGCGGCACCATTGGCCACCCTCAAGGCATTCAGGCTGGCGCAGTAGCAAACCGTGTAGCACTTGAAGCTATGATTATGGCGCGCAATGAAGGCCGGGATTACGTAAAAGAAGGCCCGCAAATTCTTGCAGATGCTGCGAAATGGTGCACGCCGCTTAAACAAGCATTGGATACGTGGAAAGACATCACCTTTAACTACGATTCCACGGATACCGCTGACTTTGTGCCATCCACAACTGCAAACGCTTAATCTTTTCTGGAGAAACAATTATGATGACCAATCACGGGAATTTACTCACACAGGGACAATTCTCTTTTCTGCCTCCGTTGACCGACAAGCAAATTTCAGCACAGCTCAAATATGCGTTGAAAAATGGTTGGGCAATCGGCATTGAGTACACTGACGATCCTCATCCACGCAATACCTATTGGGAAATGTTTGGCAATCCAATGTTTGATTTGAAAGATCCGGCAGGAATCTTGCTGGAAATCAATAGTTGCCGCAAAACTTTTCCAAACCACTATATTCGCGTAACCGCATTTAATTCGACACGCGGGGTGGAAAGTCCAACCATGTCATACATTGTCAATCGACCCAAGAAAGAGCCAGGGTTTAGTTTAGTACGCCAGGAAGGTGCTGGACGAAGCGTTAGTTACACCATTCATTCCTATGCAACTGACAAGCCGGAAACTGAGCGCTACTAGGGTAATAAGAATGAAGTATCTCTCTCCTCCATGGAGAGAGATACTGATAATACAGACAGTTACCAGAATAAATATAATTAATGCATTTCATAATCTCCATCTCATGATGGCCTAAAAGAGTGATTAATCATGCCTAAGCAATCTAAAAACTTAACTTCATCCGAAGGCACATTAATTGATTTAGATGCAGAGTTCCGCGAATCGAATATCCAGGAAGTACTGGATAAACTGGATCGTGAGCTGATAGGTTTAATCCCTGTGAAGACTCGCATTCGCGAAACGGCCGCGTTGTTACTGGTCGATCGTGTTCGCAAACAAATGGGACTATCTGCAGGTGCGCCCAGCTTACACATGTGCTTTACCGGCAATCCTGGTACAGGGAAAACGACAGTAGCCCTGCGCATGGCAGAAATCTTACACCGCCTCGGCTATGTGCGTGAAGGACACCTGGTTTCAGTGACCCGAGATGACTTAGTCGGTCAATATATTGGACATACCGCACCCAAAACAAAAGAAGTGATAAAAAAAGCGATGGGGGGCGTTCTTTTCATCGATGAAGCTTATTACCTATACAAACCAGAAAACGAACGTGATTATGGCGCAGAATCAATAGAAATTCTGTTGCAAACGATGGAAAACAACCGCGAAGACTTGGTCGTTATTTTGGCGGGCTACAAAGATCGTATGGATAAATTCTTCCATAGCAATCCCGGCATGCGCTCGCGTATAGCGCACCATATCGACTTTCCGGATTACGGTCCGGATGAATTAGTTGCGATCGCTAACTTGATGTTAGAAAGCCAGAATTACTGTTTCAGTTCAGCCGGGGAAGAAGCATTTGGAAAATATATACGTCTGCGCATGAAGTCGGAGCATTTTGCCAATGCGCGCTCGGTTCGTAACGCGCTTGATCGTGCTCGGCTCCGCCAAGCAAATCGATTATTTTCCGGAACAAAGAAATCATTATCCAAAACTGATCTCATCACATTAGAAGCGGAAGATATTCTAGCGAGTCGTGTTTTTCTTGAAAGTGCGTTGGATAGTGAACCTAATACAAAAAATAAAAAATAAAAACTTAAGACATATTTTCGATAGCGATGGAAACGCTGACTTTACCCTGGCGCATCTTCCCAAAAACGATCGAAGCAGCATGTTATAACCGCGGGCGGCTTGCGCTACTACGATTAGGCTATCCACTGCGAGTTACATTACTGAAGCATCGTGGATTAGAAGTCATCTTAGACAAGACTATGTGGTTATGTGTTGATAGCAATAAAGATGACCAACCTATTCTGGCATGGCGCGAGTTTCAGATTCGTGGACGACGTAACTTACATCTGCCGATTTCTTGTGAATTGTGGCTATACCATAGCTATGCAGGTCTTATCATGGGCTCAGCTCTGGATGACTTGGATCAGGTACTTGAAAATTATGCATTGAAATAATTTTTTCACGCCCCTAAATTTTTGAGGATAAAAATGCCACTTGTAGATATGCGCGATATGTTGAATCATGCTTATCAAAATAACTACGCAATCGGTGGTTTTGGATTAGTAAGCCTGGATTTCCTGGAAGCTATTATCAAAGCGGCCGAATCCTGCCGTTCACCCGCCATTCTTAATATTTCCGAGCCGCTCTTCAAAACGAATGATTTCAGGTTAATCATTCCAGCGGTTGAACGAGCCGCACATCAGGCTAAAGTACCGATAGCTATTCATTTCGACTATGCGCAAAAGCACGAATCCATTGCCGAGGCGATTAACTTGGGATGCAACAGTGTCATGCTGGATGTTTCCTCAAAATCGTTTACCGACAATATCGCTCAAACCAGCCGCGCCGCAGAATTAGCGCACGCATGTGGCGCTGCAATTGAGGGTATGCTTGGTTTTGTCGGTGGTCTGGAAGGAGAAAACGCGATCAATCACCTTGGCGAAGCTATTTATACTTCAGCCGAAGAAACAAAAGCATATGTCAACCGTACCGGCATAGACTTTCTCGCCGTATCCATTGACACGCTGCATGTCCGTCAGCACAGCCGGATAAAACTCGATTTCAAACGTCTGAAACGAATTAATGATGAAATTGGAATTCCACTGGTATTGCATGGCGGCAGCGGCTTGATTGAAGATCAATATCATAAGCTAATCTTAAATGGCGTCGCCAAAATCAATTGTTATACAGAGCTTTCCGATATTGCAGCAGCAACCATTCATTCCAATATTAAAACGCGTGCCAGAAAAGGCTATATCGAGGTTCTCCACGGAGTAACGGAGAGCCTATTTGAACAAATCAAGCAGCGGATGCATCTTTGGGGCTCTGCAGGCCGCGCAGCAGAAGTATTGATTCAGTGCCGTCCTTGGCAGTCCGCGGAACAGATCATCCTGTGCTACGTTGAAAGTCATCGCTTACAGCAATTAGATACCCTGATCGAACAAAGCCGCAAAACTTTGACAACTATTCCTGGTGTACGTCAAGTTTTCTCCGGCTGGGCGCCTTCTGAATTGAACCAGTATCGCTTATGCTGGCGTATTCAGCTATCCCATTCCGATGCCATCAACAACTTACAATCCCATTCGGAGTATATCTATTTTTTCAATCAATTATCCCGATCGATTGATCCTGAAAAAATCAGTATTACTTTTGCTCCGACTTTATCAAACACGGAATTTAGGTTTAAGGAATTAGTAGATGCATAGCCTGTAGTTGCGTCTGGCTTTTAAAATCCGACTCTGGTCAGAACCGGATCACACCCCAATATGCCAAGTGTTGGTCTGTTAAGTGTAAAAATTAAGCTTCATTTACCGACAAGCCTTCATTCCTACCTTTTAGAACTACACTGCTGTTAAGAGAAATAGCGGTTCTAGGCCAGCGAGCTCCGTAGGTAACCATATCGCGAACATAAGTCACATCTCATTGATAAATAGCCAGAAAGCTCCGCCATATATAGATTCGATAGAATATAAAAAATCTATATCGCTAGAAAATTTATATCGATATAATTCCAAAAGTGTATTCTAAAAATACACTTTTATCTCATCTTATGAATGATGAGCGGAATGCAAGAATGATTGCCCGTTTGTAAAAATATGGAGCAACTTGAGATTCTAAAAAATAAATAAATTGCTTACAGGCCTATATTTTTAACTTTTTTCAAAGGTAAATAATATGTTTAATTTTAAAAAAAATCATTATGCCGCACTCATTGCGTTGAGTGTATTAGGCACTACGCAAGCTCAAGCTGCGTTGACGCTAACTGCCGATGGCGTAGCTTTGGGTTTCACACTGTCAGAATTCGTATCGACGAACCCAGGCTACGACGGTTGCTGCAGCGGCCCTTTCGGCATAGCCATGGACGCAGCCAGCGGCCATGTCATGGTGAACGTAGCTGGCTCTGGTACGCGCTACGTATTCAACGATGTCGATAATCAGACTTTGGCTGATGCTATAACATCGGTTCCTTCATCCACCTTCACCGGCGGTTATGCGACGGCTGGCGGAAAAGCCTACGGTCCATTTTTCCAGATGGCTGCCGATGGCTCGGTCGATCACGTGCTTACCGGCGTCACGACCAGCGGATACCTGGGAATGTGGGGTAATCCAGTCAATGGTCACATCATTGCAACTAGCGGTTCCGGTTTGATCGATATTGATCCGCTGGCCGACGGCGGCGCAGGTTCCTTCCGTGTGATCAATTCAGGTGTGTTTGGAGATGGTGTGTCGGTTTCACCGGACGGTACTACTGCGTATGTGGCTTCAGGCAATATCAGCGCTTATGACATAGCCACCGGCGCATTTATAACATCGTATTCTCCAGGCTTCGGTTTCGGCGTTGACGGCACTGGCGTGATCACCAGCCACGATGCACTCAATGGCAGCATCATCGCCAACATGAATTCCGGCGATATCGTCTTAATTGATCCGGTATCGGGTAACAGCACACTGATCGCCAGCGGCGGAACGCGGGGTGATTACACCGCTCCCGATGTTTTGAATGGTACGTTATTCCTGGCTGCTGCAGACGGCGTTTACCGGCTATCGTGTGGAATTGATTGCGGAATTGGCGTACCGCCACCACCTATTCCTGAACCGGAAACCTATGCCATGCTTTTGGCTGGCCTTGGCTTAATTGGTTTTTCGGTATACCGCAGAAAGCAACATACTGAAACTGCGGTATAAATGCTGATCGCTAAAAATACTTAACCGGAATATTTTCAGCTAAGTTACGGGAATAGCGATTCATACTATTCGATTCCTTGAATATAGTTTCGCTATTCCTCATCGTTTACCACGCTCATCCATACTTGAAAAACCGTCTGGTATAAGCCTCACGCTATATTTTAAAAAGCTCAGGCTTCGTTGACCGACAGCCCCTCATCCCGGTCTTTTAGAACTACACCGGTACTCAGAGAAATGGCCGTTTTAGGCCAGCGCGCGCCGCGCAATCTGTCTTTGCCCAACCACATCAGACACACGGCATCGGATTGATTCCCGCCAAGAATTTGATAGGCATCGTCATCCTCACCGGCATAGAAACCCACATGACCCTTTCCGCTTGCCAGCGATTCACGCCAGAACACCATGATAGCGCCCAGACGAGGATTGGTAGAGACGCCGAATTTTTCCCACTGCCGGGCACCCAATGGATTTCCCGGCAATACTTCCTGCTGCAGGGTGGTACCGACACAATGCGCCACGAATAACCCACACCACGGCACATCGTCACCGGCATAACTGATATCGAGATTCTTCGCCCAATCCATGATGTCAGGATTGTTCTTGTTGCCGAGCACTTCCTTCGTGCCCATTAAATGCCTCGCCTCTTCAAACCAAGGGAGTAATGGGGTGTTCGCCGAAATAGCCGACGGCATACCGGAAAAAAGCGCTGCGGTAGTTTTCGGACCCACGATACCATCCACTTCAAGACCCTGGCGCTGCTGAAACTGCATCACCACGGCGATGGTGTTGCGTCCCCAGATATCGTCGATCTCGCCCGGATCAAAACCTTTATTTTTCAGCGCTTGTTGAATTTGTTTGACTGCACTGCTTGCCATCATCCCTCCCGGAATTTCTATGAATTGAATACATAGCCCAGGGTGGAATTATGCAGTATTTCTCTCTACGGCTTCCACTTCTTACGTTTCTCGATCAGGTCGGACAAATGATCAAGCAGTTCATCCTCTTTGTAAGGTTTGCCAAGAAATACATCAACGCCCAGATCCTTAGCAATTTTCCGGTGTTTTTCCGCAGTGCGCGACGAAATGATGATCACCGGCATATGCGCCGTTGCGGGATTATCACGTACTTTCTGGATCAATTCAAAACCGTTCATTTTCGGCATTTCCAAATCGATCAGCATGACGTCTGGAATGGTTTCCTGAAGAATGTCGACCGCTTCCGCGCCATTCTTCGCGATCAGCACATCGCAACCTTCGCGTTCCAACAGGCGGCAGGTGACTTTGCGCACGGTCAGCGAATCGTCCACCACCATGACAGCGGGTGGCGCGGCTGTTTTCTTTTTCTTCGCCGGAGTCAGCGCGGTAACCGGTGTACTGAGCACTTGTTGCACATCGCTGCGCTGCATCAATTTCACCGGATTCAGGATCAGAATCACTTCGCCGTCACCGGTAATGGTGGCGCCTTCCACGCCGGGCGCTTGCGCCAGTTGCGCGCCGATATTCTTCGCCACTACTTCGTTGCTGCCGAGCAATTCGTCGACATGTACCGCCAGATGCTGGGTACCACTATGCAGGAACAAGACCTGACTGCGTTTAGCGGTTTCCGGCACAACGCCGGATTCACCCAGCAAATGCGACAGATGTGCAAATGGATAGGTTTTTCCATTGAGGGTAACACAGTGATCCTGGTAAATTTTCTGCAACGTTTCCGCATCGAATTCACATTGCTGTTCGACAATAAAAGCAGGAATCGCATAGGTTTGCTTGCCGGTGCGAACCATCAATGTTTGCGCAACCGATACGGTCAGTGGCAGGTTAATCGTGAAAACCGTTCCCTGATTGGGCGTGGATTCCACGCTGATGCGCCCGCCCAGCATCGTAATCTCATTCTTCACGATATCCAGGCCAATGCCGCGTCCCGCTATTCCCGTCACCGAATCGGTGGTCGACAAGCCGGGCATGAAAATCAGCGACATCACCTTGTCATCGCCAAGCACCGCATCGCTGCGGATCAGACCCAGCTGCTGCGCTTCCTCGCGAATGCGCGGCAAATTCAGGCCGCGGCCATCGTCGCTCAACGTGATGGTCACTTCGTTACCTTCCTGACGCAGCCGGATTTCGACTTGTCCGGTTTCGGATTTGCCGAGCCGCTGTCTTTCCCCCGGCTCTTCGATACCATGGGCGATGGCATTACGCAGCAGATGTTCCAGCGGCGGGTTGATTTTCTCCAGTACATTGCGATCAATTTCAACATCGGCACCGTGAATCTCGAGGCTGGCCTTTTTGCCCAAATCCTCGGCCACTTGCCGGGCGATACGGTAATAACGTTCGGCATAGTTACTGAACGGGATGGTACGGATTTGCAGCAACGATTGCTGCAACTGCCGGTTCATCACCGCTTGCTGCGCAACCGCTTCCTCAGCAGCAATCTGCGTGGTCCGCAAGCTTTTTTGCACGCTGATGATGTCATCGACGCTTTCCGCCATCAGCCGGGTCAATTCCTGGAAGCGCGAGAAGCGGTCAAATTCGAGCGGATCAAATGCCGGTTCGCTTTCCTGTTGATGGACAAGATGCGATTGCATTTGCGTTTCCGCCTGGATTTCCACTTCGCGCAACTGATCGTGCAAGCGATGTGTACTTTCCGTCAAATCCTGCAAGGATTGCTTGAAATTGTTCAGCTGCGCCTCGATTTTTGAGCGCAGAATGCTGGCTTCTCCGGCATCGTTGACGAGGCGGTCAATCAACTCGGAATTGATACGCAGCAATGTTTTGGATTGCAGCAACCCGGTGGCTTCGGCGGGCGGTTGGGCCAGTTCGGCGATCGCCACGGCTGCGGCAGTCAGTGCATCGCTTGCTGGAGTAGCAGCGCTTTCATCGCGCTGAAGCTGTTCAATCTCGCCGCTGATCGCGTCAAATTCACTTTCCAGCTGATCCAGCGCGGCATCGGAAATATTGCGCTCGCGGAAAGCCGTTTCCACATGGCTTTCCATCGCATGAATCAATTCACCCAGTTGCATGGCGCCCGCCATGCGCGCGCTACCTTTCAGGGTATGCAGCAAACGCAGCAATGCATGATGGATATCCTCGTCTTGCGGCAACATGCGCCACGCACGCAGTTTTGCGCCCATGCGCGGAATGATGTCGTGCGTTTCTTCCAGAAATACCGCCAGCAATTCCGGATTGATCCGATCTGCCGGTGCGGCAGCGTGCGGTAACTGTTCCGGCTGAGCCGTCTGAACCGGTTCGTCTGGAACCAGGGGTACTGCAACAGTTTTGACGCGCGTCAGCAGTTCTTGTGCCGCTCGCAGTATTGCGTCCGCATCAACCTCGGCTACGCCGTGTTCGCGTAGATCATCACACCATCCGCCATACGCTTGGCAAGTTTGGTCAACCAAGTCGAGCAGCGGATCGGAAGCGGATCTTTTTTCATTTAACCAAAGATTCAGCACTTGCTCCAGATTCCAGGCCACTTCACTCAGATCATCGAGCCTGACCATGCGGCCGCTGCCTTTCAACGTGTGAAATCCGCGCCGCGCACTCGCCAGCGCTTCTTGATCGATTGGATTGATGCGGCATTTGCGCACATCACCGGCAATACCCGCCAGCACTTCACCCGCTTCTTCCAGGAATATACCGAGCAGCTCGGGATCGATCGCGTCACTCACCGCCGCAGCGGGTGCAGTATCCGCATTTAGCACGGCGGCAGGTTGCGTAGCCGTTTGCAACGGCGGGGTTGCATGGGTTGCATTGGTTGCATTAGCGGCGATCTGGAACAGCTTGATGGCTTCCTCGACAATCTGCTCGCTATCGGGTTGCCCGCTACGCAATGCTTCGATGTAGAAACCCAAGCTGCTCAATCCGTCGACGAGCAGAACTTGTTCGGTTTCGACAATCTCATAACCTGGCTTCGATAGTTTTTCAACCAGACCGTGGCAATGATGCAGCAGCGTATGCGCACGCTCCAGATCCAGCATAACCAAGGTACCGGAGACCTGCTTGAACAAATCCGGCAGCAGCGGCAATTCCGAACGCTGGGCGGGTTCAAAAAAGAATTTATCCAGAATGCTTTCGATGTGCGCCAGATTCGTCAGAATTTCCTGCGCCACCTGCGCCAATAATTCTTGTTCCTGTGTTTTGCCATCCAGCACTTTAAATGTCGGTGCCGGCGGCAATTCGCCGATCTGGATATCGCCCGTCGTAATGCCGTGCAGACGGGAATCAATCACGTCGATCTGGTACGGCAGATCGTCAGGCAGCTTATAGAAATCGTCAATAATGCTTTCAACCAGCAGTAGTGCCGTGGCCATTTCCATCGCCAGCTCTTCACTCGTTTCCTGCGGATGATCGTGCAAGTAGGTCACCGTATCGCCAATGGCATCGATTAATTTCACCAGTGGCGCGCACTCCGTTTGCCGCGCTTGATGGCTGAGCCAGTCAACGTATTCCAATAATGTAACCAGGCTCTCCTGATGCCCGGCACAGAACTCGCGCCAGATATCGTTCGCCTGCATCAACGTATCGCGCAACCTGTCCAATATGGGACGCAACGTTTCCGATTGTTCGAATGTCGGCGTATCCTGATCCTTGGTTTGACCGGGCCAGGTATAGCTGTGCTTGATCGCATTGATGCGCGCGCTGTCCGATTCGCTATGCGCGATGTGGTACAGCAATTCGCGCATTAACATGGACGTGTTACCGGTCGTACCCGCCGCCAAATGGCGGATGGTTTGCTCAATCTTTCCGCACAGACGGCGAACCGGCAAATCGATCTGGCTACTGTCCAGTTGCAGCAAATCTTCCAGAAAACCGGCCGTCACCCACCAGAATGCACGCGCATCGGTAGTTCCCGGAAACGCCTCGATTTTATCCGCCACGGCGGCCATTTGCCGCAAGCCGTCCTGATTCGATGGATCGCGCAGCCACTTCAGCAAACCGGCTTGATACTCGGCACCCAATTGTTTGGCCAGAATCTTGGCGGCAGCCGCGTCGATAGCGGCGGCTTCGGCTTTTAATGCCGGTGCGGCCGCTAAACGGGGAAAAAACAAATCGCTTTCGGGCGCGTTTTCAAAACCGTACACCTGCATCAAACCGCGATACGCCGGGAACAGCCGTAGCGGATTCTCTTCCGCGCCATCGATCAATTCGTTCAAGTAAAACAGCAGCGCCTTGGTGGATTGCTTCAGCGCATCGAATACCGGCGGACTGGGTTCAATTTTCTTACTGATCAGCGCCTCAACCAGTTGCTCCATTTTTCCGGTGACGATGGTAATGCTGGTCAATCCCAGCATCTCGAGCAGACCGTCCAACTGATGAATATAACCGCGGCAATCCTTGATGAGATCTGTCTTGCCGGGATGCTGGCTGTATACCTCCAGATTCTGGTCGATCAATGCAAAGACTTGGTAAATCCCGTCCTTGATCCCGATAATCGAAGCAATATTCAGTTTGGCTTGCGCGCTCATATTTTTGTACCATCAATCGATAGAGAAACCGGCACGGACATCACACCTTGAAGTTGGATACCGATGCTTTCAGTTCGGACGCGAATCCCGCGATCTGTTTGATCGATCCCGTGGTTTTCAGCGTTCCTTGTGTCGTCTGCCGGGTAATATGAAGAATTTCTTCCATATTGGCAACCACCTTATGCGCCGCCCGTGTCTGCGTGTTGGTCACGTCAAAAATATGCGTGACCAGCTGGGCCAGTTGTTTAGATACTTGTTCGATTTCTTCCAGCGCCCGGCCCGCCGCGTCGGAACGTTTCGCGCCTTTCGCCACCCCGAGCGTGCTGCGCTCCATCGCCGCGATGGCATCCTGTGTATCGCCCTGAATGGTGATGATCAATTCGCTGATCTGCTTGCTCGCTTCCGCCGACCGTTCCGCCAAACGCTGCACTTCTTGTGCAATCACGGTAAATCCGTGCCCCGCTTCGCCAGCGGCGGTGGCCTGCAGCGCTGCGTTCAGAGCCAGCACGTTGGTTTGATCGGTGATGTCGGTGATCAACGCGACAATCTCGCCGATCTCCTGCGAGCTTTCGCCGAGACGCTTAATCCGTTTCGAGGTATCTTGGATATGCGTGCGGATTTCGTTCATTCCGGCGATCGACTCACGCACCGCCAGTGTGCCTTTCTCCGCTGCGGCCAATGATTGTTTCGCGACTTTGGCGGATTCTGTGGCCATGTCCGATATGTCACTGATCGATTCCGTCATGCCGACTACCGCCAGAGTGGTTTGTTCGATTCTATCCGTTTGCTGCTGCGCCGCAGTTAACAAACCGGACGAAACTTGCTGCGCCTGATGGGATGCTTTCACCACCAGCGCACCCGCCTGATTGACCTGTTCCACCAGTGTGTGCAATTCCTCGATGGTACTGTTGATGGCGTCAGCAATTGCACCGGTCATATGGTTAGTGATGTCGGTACGCACCGTCAGATCGCCGTCGGCGATTCTTTTCATGTCATCTAACAGTGTCACAATCGCTTTTTGCGCTTTTTCGACTTCATTGCGGTTGGCCAGATCCTGATGATAGGTATTGCGGCGCACCGACCGGATTAACAAGACCAGTGCCAGCACGGCACAGGCAGCCAGGATCATTGCCAGCGTATTCAGCAGCAGCGCGGAATGACTGTTTTGCTGTTGTATTTCATCGTCGAGCGTTGCGGCTTGTTCCTGCATCGCAGCATGGCTGTTCACAATCTCGTCGATTGCGGATTCCATCGTCAGCGCGACAGGAATTTCTTTGCGGATGATATGTAAATGCTCGTCAAATTTTCTCAATTGCGCATACGCATGCGATAACAGATCCTGGATGACTTCATGCTTGCTGGAAATCGCACCAAGACCATGATTGCCTTGACTCAGGGTTTGGATCATCGCGGCAACTTGCGCATGATCCTGCGCCAGTTGCGCAGTGATTTCCGCCAGCGGCGACTCGAGCGGCAGCAGCGTCTTCACATTTTTGGCCACGGTGCGCGCATGTATTTTGATCGTTTCCACGGTACGTATTTCTTGGGACAGATTTCCGGCTTCCGTCATGCGATTGATCAGTTCATCAATACGTCTCGCCAACTGGCTGTGTGCATTATTGACCGCTTTGATGCTGTTGTTGAGCCGTATTAGAGGTTCCTGCTGATTCAGAATCAAATCGATCCTTTGATCTTCCAGTTGCCAGTTTCTGAAATAAGTGTGCAAGCCAGGCGCTAATGAATCATCCGCAACTGCCACGGTTGTGCCGCGATACGAACCGCCTTGCAATAACAGTGAAATGTCATGATTGAATTGCTGGCGGCTATCGCGCAACCGGGTGAAGGCTGTTGCTTCGCCAAACAACGCTTGTTGTAGGGCATTGGCGATATGCGCATGCTGAATTTGCAACTGCGCGGCCAACTCCGGCTGAATCGCATTCTGTCTGGCTTGGCGCACACTGATTGTTAGCGTCATCAACAACAGCACAGTGAAAAACATCACGACGCCACCCAGCACCCAGCTGTTGTTTACCAGCGCAGCATCCTTGGGAATATTTTTCTTTGCGGGCGCCGCAAGCACCGGCAACTTCTTACCTAACGCAACCAAACCGGTTGGCAATCCGAATTTAGAAAAATTGTCTTCCATTGTGTTCTCCAGCTTGAAGTCAGACTTTCTGAATGTCCGTTCTTTTCAAAAATAAACGGCATCAGACAGGGGAAATACCGGACGACAGCTTAACTGCTGGAGTGCTTAATCAAAGACAGGATAAGACCTGTAAAACAATGTTTTTTATGAATCTATAGAACTTTATACCAAAAAATTCAATTGATTGCAGGGCAGAACGAGAACAGCCTGCTCGCGGTGTTTAAAATAAGAACGGATGAATTCATCCGTTCTTTGCAACTGAAAAAGGAAACTAGCGAAACTTTACCTTCGATGTTTGCCGGTTTCTTTACGACGGCGAGCCGCAGCACCGATCAAGCCCAAGCCTGCCAGCAACATGCCATAGGTTTCAGGTTCCGGAACAGGAGATAGCAAAAAGGCATGCCCCTGATCAATACCTAAAAGATGATTGACCGCCGTACCGACAATTTCACCGTGATCGTTGATACCAGCCGCTTCCTTTAGTACCCAGCCAGCGCTGACCAGTGCGGGATCCAGCAAACTGTTCAAGTCGATCAGCACGCTACCATCCCAGAATGTTGCATGCTGCGAGCCGTCCGCCAATTCGCTCCAACCGGTTACTTGCCCCAGACTGTTGAGGGCGAGCGCTTGACTGTTCGGGCCGCCCAATGTACCCAGATCGATTAGGCTGGAACCGTTCCAGAATGTGACATGTTGCTCGAAATCACCGGCGAGATAACTCCACCCGGCAATTTGCCCGCTGGCATTGATAGCCAGCGCACTGCTATCGATGCCGCCGAGCGTGCCAAGATCAGTAGCCGAACCATTGTTGATATTCCATAACGTTGCATGGCTGGCAGTATCCCCGCTGGTAAAACTATTGCCAACGGCGAGTCCGGCGTTGTTGATTCCGAATGCTTCACCCGTTTGCCCGCCGAGCGTGTTCAGCACAGTGGGTGTCGTACTGTTGTCCCAGAGTAACGGTTTAAAGGAACTTTTATCAGCTGCAACCGCAGCTCCGACAATTTGCCCGAGATCGTTAATGCCTTCCCCCACACTCCAGAATTCGTCTTTGCGCCCTGCTAAATCGCCGAGATCGGTTCGCACACCGGCAGCGTTCCAAGTTGAAGAAAAGAACCAGAAGCCACGGTCCGCGAAGCCACCCGTCACCGCGCCTGAAGCGTTAATGCTCCAGCCACGGCTGTCCATACCGCTGGTAGCGTTGGTGGTCATGGTGGTGCCATGCCATATCGTTAGAATCTCGCCGTCATCCCGGGTGGAAGTTCCGCGGCTGTTGTCGCCGGTGATCTGCCCGGCGTTATTGATGGCGAGCGCATTGGACCAAGGTCCGCCTGCGGTGCCTAGATCGTGGAAAACGTAACCAGCCGCATCGGCCCGGTTAATGGCCAGCAACAGAATGCCAGCCGCAATTAAACCGGCATACTTGACGTTGAAATATCGGATCGTTTCAGATTTCATAGTTTTTCCTTTAAAAATTTGGCGTGGAAGAACGCATTTGTCCTTCGCAGTAAACAATAAAAAGCTAGGGAAATTCTGAGAAAAATAACAGCAGTCAGACAAGGCGGAGTCGGGTTAAAAAGCGCAGTTCTCAAGGGGTAAATGAGCATTCCGCACTTGATCTCAACACAGCATGACTGCGCATAGGAGTTCCTCAGAGATCACCTCGTAAAATCTTATTCCCGGGGTTTGCCAGCCGTATTGCGCTGACGGGTCAGCGCGCCGACCAAGCCCAATCCCGCCAGCAACATGGCATAAGTCTCCGGCTCAGGAACCGCCGAGATCACCGAGAGCGTGCCGCTGACACCCAGGCTCTTCACCGCCGCTAATTGACTGGCATAATCGCTGCCACCGGCGAATACGGTGTAATCGCCCGCAGCCAAATGGAAAGTCTGGGTAACCTTATGATCCAGCAAACCATCGCCACCGGGAATGACACCCGTGCCGTAGTCCTGACTGCCATCGTACGCGTGACCGATATAGGTAAGGACACTCGGTGGAACAACCGCCGGATCGGATTCATTGGTAATCCGCCAGTCGTGCAACGCCCTGAATGCACCTTCGGTAACCGCGCCGCCGCTATCCGTGTCACGGATGAATATCGATCCGGCGGAGAAATCGTGATCCGGACCGCCTGGCGAAGCCGGGTCATGCACAAGTCCCGAATAGAGCGAGAAGCCCGGGTTGAGTCCGTTGCGGCCACCCAAGGCAACCGCTTGTTCAAACGAAAGTTGCACATCGGCAGCACCGGTGAGTGTGAACTGATAAACCGATAGCTTGTGCGTATCGCCCCAATCGGCATCGGTACCGTCGATCCAGCCGTAATTGCCGGAAACGCCGCTCAGGATGGTTGCCGTTGCGCCGGTGGAACCATCGAAAACGCCGAAATCATGTGTAAAAATGTGCGCCTTGACAGGCACAGAAACGAATCCCGCGACCAGACCGGCAAGAACCAATGCATAGTTAAGTGAATGTCTCATGAGTCTTCTATCCTTTATATCCTGTGTAAGAGAAAGCTCGCCCTTTTCAGGCAAGACTACGACGATGTATTGAGAATGACTGCTTCCAGTCGTTCGATAGCATGCGCGAGTCCATCTTTCTCTCACAATAGTCCGAGATGACTATTGACTACGAGCGGATTACTGTTGGGGCATGCGGGAAGCGCAATTGATTGGAGTCTCACGGGAAGCATCGAATCACATCCGGACAATCCTAGGAATCGCAATTGGAAGATGGAAAGCGTGTGATTCCCGAAGCAGATGGACGAACAATCAAGCGTGGAAGGATTTATTGAAGTCTGCTGAATTATCGCTGCAAATAATCAACCGAGATTGCTAGGGAAACACAGATTAATTCGGCGAACGAGATGAAGCACGATGCGCACGTAACACAGCAACCGAGACATATCAACAAGATAGGCAAGGGAGCGAGTACCGCGCAACGAAGTGATTCGCTCGTGTAGTCAATTAATCAGCGTTTCCCTAGGATAACTGTTTTATTGACCGGACTTGAGCACGGTGTCGCGAAGTAGTAGCAGGCGGAAATAAGGATGCGGGATTAACGATGACCGGAGCCGGACCAACTTTGGTAATGGCTTGCACGCGATTGAAGACATCCAATTTTCTGAAGATACTTTGCAGGTGGTTTTTCACCGTATAGGCACTGATCTCCAGTATGCAAGCAATTTCAGAATTTGTTTTACCCAATCTGACCCAGTCGAGTATTTCGGTCTCGCGCATGCTCAATCCGTACTTCTTTCTGCTTTGTGGTAAATCTGCCGGAGGGAGGGCTACCTCACGCTGACGGACCAAGGGTGTGATCCGGCGCAAAGCGGTGTCAAGGTAAGGCAGCAGATTCTCCATAACGCTCAGTGCAGCGGCATCGAAACTATCATTTGCACTGAATATTATATAGAGACAATCTCGACCAGCACGCTCGTCACTAACACCGTGCACGAGCAAAGACCGCATGCTGCGGCATACTTCTCCAATGCTGCATAGCGACCTGGAGTCGCCGCATCGAAAATCGCACGCATCAAGACTTTGCCGGTAAGGCGCATTACCGGACGTGATCCATAGGCTATAAAGCTCTCGTTGCAAGGTTAAAAGTCTTTCCGAATGTAGAAAACCCGTTCTGACTCCCGGCAGTACCGAAACAACATCGTATTCAACCGGATTCGCGCCGGGACTCATCCAGACCGCAAGCATGATCTTATGCGGGAGGTAGCGCTGCACATCTCCTTGCAGCCATTTCAATAAGTCATAATGACTGCGCACGGCAATTCCTTCCCGGACAACATTGAAGTAAAGCTCTAAACTTCCGTCAAATACCGAAGGTAAAGCATTCATGTGAAACAATCCGCCAGAGGAGTATCGCTATCAATTCAAGGTAATCCGCAGTTATTGTTTGATGAGGTTGAATGCAGTCACTCGCGGCCGCTTTTCTTTGCTCACTCATCATGTCTTTCAGCAATCCAATAGCCCGCCGACATCGCATCAGGATTACCGCTATAGAGGGGCGAGAATTTCAACCGGATATGATGAGTATTCACGCATTGTTATGCGGGCGTGCCAGCGGCGTCAATGCGGCATATTGTCACAGAATTCCATATGAATAACGGATACTGTCCGCGTGGCAGCTGCCCATTTACAATCGGGTCATGCAGTTTCGAGGGATGAAATGAGGTTTATATTTCCGTGCGTGGAAAACAAGCGGACCTGTGA
Organism: Nitrosomonas oligotropha; assembly: GCF_900106555.1. Classification (GTDB taxonomy): domain Bacteria; phylum Pseudomonadota; class Gammaproteobacteria; order Burkholderiales; family Nitrosomonadaceae; genus Nitrosomonas; species Nitrosomonas oligotropha_A. The sequence goes on from NZ_FNOE01000004.1 coordinate 151,146, forward strand.
CTTTACAGGCGTACCGGATAGCTGGATTTATAATCCACAAGGCCGCATTTGAAACAGATTTTTAGATTATTTGGAATCACCCAAGAAACAATTTATACGCGGGATTCTTGGTTTCGTCCCAATAGTGGTAACCCAACTGATCAAGAAAAGCCCTGAAGCTGGATTTCTCTTCCGGCGGCACCTGGATGCCGATCAGCACGCGGCCATAGTCAGCGCCGTGATTGCGGTAGTGAAACAGGCTGATATTCCAATTATGGCTCAGGTTGTTCAGGAAATTCATCAATGCGCCGGGACGATCGGGAAATTCGAAGCGGTAGATGATTTCATCCTTAACCGCCTGCGCCCGTCCGCCGACCAAATGGCGCACATGCAGCTTGGCCATCTCGTTGTTGCTCATGTCTTCCGTGGCCAGACCGCTCTGTTTTAACTCTTTGATCAGTTGCTGCGTTTCTTCCTGATTGCGCACCGATACGCCGACAAACACATGCGCGACTTTCGGATCGGCATAACGGTAATTGAATTCGGTAATGCTCTTAGTCCCGAGTAAATTGCAGAATTTCTTGAAACTGCCGGGGTGCTCGGGAATCGCCACCGACATCACCGCCTCGCGCTGCTCGCCGATTTCCGCGCGTTCGGAAATGTGACGCAAGCGATCGAAATTCATATTGGCACCGGATGCGATCGCGACCAGCGTTTTATGCAGGATTTTCTCGCGCGCGACATACGTTTTGATACCGGCAATCGACAGCGCGCCGGAAGGTTCCAGAATCGTGCGCGTATCTTCGAACACATCCTTGACTGCCGCGCAAATGGCGTCGGTATCGACCAGAATCACTTCGTCGACCAGTTCGCGGCACAAGCGGAAGGTTTCCTTACCGACATGCCGCACCGCCACGCCATCGGCAAACAAGCCCACTTGCGCCAGTTTGACCCGGCGACCGCTTTGCAGCGAGCGGTACATGGCATCGGCGTCGACCGGCTCAACCCCAATGATTTTGATTTTCGGATATAGCCGTTTTACATACGCCGCAATCCCGGCGATCAGCCCGCCGCCGCCGATCGGCACAAAAATGGCATGAATCGGCCCGGTATGCTGGCGCAGGATTTCCATGCCGACGGTCCCTTGCCCGGCGATCACATCCGGATCATCGTACGGATGTACAAACGTGGCTTGTTCTTCCTCAGCCAGCTGGATCGCATGCTCATACGCATCGTTATACGAATCGCCATGCAAAGCGACCGTAGCGCCATGTCCCATGACAGCATTCACCTTGATTTGCGGCGTGGTCACCGGCATCACGATGGTAGCGGAACAATTGAGCCTTTTGGCAGCCAGCGCCACGCCTTGCGCATGATTACCGGCAGAAGCGGCAATCACGCCGCGATTGCGCACCGCGGGCGCTAACTTGATCATTTTGTTATACGCACCGCGCAACTTGAAAGAAAAAACCTGCTGCAAATCCTCCCGTTTCAACAACACCTGATTATGAATGCGCCCGGATAAATTGGCAGCAAGCTCCAGCGGACTCTCGATCGCCACATCGTAAACCTGTGCGGTTAGTATTCTTTCAAGGTAATTGTTTTTCATGGTGGGAAGTATTAAATCCAGGCGAATTTTTTAATCAAGAAACGCGACGGGATTTTAGCATGATCGAGAGTTACATGATCTTTGTTGAAGTTATCGGTAGCATCTAAGTTTGAATTCTGAATTTTTATATTTCTATTTGCATCATTAAATGTTTACATTTATTTACCGATGAATTTACAATTAATCCATACAACCTTTACGTATAATACGTCAAATGTCAATTAATGAATCCACTCGAATCCTACTGAAGCTAGTTTCTGATAACGGAAAAAATGTTTCCAGCAGACTTGCCAGTGCCTTAGGTATATCACGTCAGGCTGCAAGCACAAGATTGCGGACTGCCGCTTCGACAGGATTAATTACGAAACAGGGTGCCGGTAGGGGTATTGAATATGCGCTTGCTGAGCTAAGCCGCTCTCACAGAGAATATGGTAGGGAAGGTTTATGCGAGGATAGAGTTTGGTCATCGCTATTCCTGCCATTGGTGACAGACTTGCCTCAAAATGTACGCGATATCTGGAATTATGGTTTTACCGAAATGGTAAACAATGCGATTGACCATTCCGCCGCCAATAAAATCTCAGTCTGGATAGTTAGGAATGCTTTATATACCCAAGCTTGGGTCGCCGATGACGGCGAAGGTATCTTCAATAAAATTCAGAAAGCGCTTAATCTGTATGATCCGCGCGAAGCAATATTAGAACTGGCAAAGGGAAAATTCACTACGGATCCGGCGCATCATTCGGGAGAAGGGATATTCTTTTCCAGCAAAGTATTTGATCTTTTTGATATTCGATCCGGGAATCTTTATTTTATGCATGAAGATGGATTAAACGATGTATTGATCGAGCGCCCCAAAAATGCACCGGGTACGCTGGTAGTCATGCAATTGATGAATGACTGCACCCGCACGACAAAAGAAATTTTTGATAAATTCGCGTCGCCTGAAGAATACACATTCGCCAAAACAATTGTTCCTGTTCGATTAGGCCAATACGAGGGTGAGAAACTCGTATCCAGATCACAGGCTAAAAGACTTATATTCCGCTTTGAGAAATTCAAGACTGTCTTCCTTGACTTCACGGGGGTGGAAGAAATTGGGCAAGCCTTCTCTGATGAGGTATTCCGAGTGTTTCAGAATACTCATAAAGACACTAAGCTAGTACCGGTCAACATGACACCCGCCGTGAAAGATATGGTATCGCGAGCGAAGTCAGGATAATGTTTCATATCCGCATCCCAATATAGACACGGTACACAAATAGCAGAATTGTCACTTTTGCATAATGCGTTTGATTTCACTGCGAATGAGGCATATTTCAATCTAAAATACCTAGCAAATCTTTCCATGCATCCAATGCTTCCAGTATCTGCTGAGCGCTATCATCAGTTTCATGCGCTTTCCGCAATACCGCAATCTGCGCAGAAAATTCAGCAAAAGTCATATTCCCATCGCTTTGCGTCAAACGTTGCAAGCGCATCTGCTCCCATCGCTCCATCTCTTCCGGCGTCAAGGTTTCCGGCCAGTTACGTGCACGGTAGCGGAACAGCAGTTCGGGCAAGCGCTGATCATGAAAATCAAAGCGCATTTTGGCCAGTTGTTTTGGTGAAGCGCGCCGGATCTGAGCTAATGACCCAGCATCCGCGTTGTCCAGAAAGCCGTCATACAAGGCCACGTCGACATCACCGGAAGACTCGAACGTGCGGCTGGTATACGCAGTGGCCACGCGCTGAAAGAAATCAGGTACTGCACACAGGGTTTGCCAGTGGCGATAACACGCATCCAGATCGAGCGCGATGCGTTCGGCGGCCTCATGATCCAGCGTATTGCGCGGCGCCAGCGCCGGGCATTTGTTGATTTTTATCGATTTGACCGGCAACCGCTGCGTGCCTTCCGGCAAATCATCGTTACGGGTAAACAGCAATTGACTCAGTTCGTCTGCATCAAGCGATAAAAACATTTCCGGATCGTGGCGCAAGTCATACACCAGTACGCTGTTGTTGTTTCCCAGTTCGGTGATGAGCGGCATGACCAGCGATGTGCAGCCGGTTTTAGCCGGATACATGCGCGTGGTGTGCAACACCGGGTTGTGTGTGATCAGATCAAGCTGTGCTGCCGCCTTGCGTTTATCGCGCAGTTGCAGCAGCCAGTCGTACAAGCGCGGTTGCTGCGTGCGCAGCAGGCGTGCCAAGGCAATGGTAGCGCGCACATCGGACAAAGCATCGTGTGCGGATTCGTGCACGATGCCGTTGGCGGCCACCAAATGCTCCAGCTTGAAGCTCGGCTGACCTTCTTCATGTTGTGGCCAGACGATGCCATTCGGACGCAACGCATACGTCATGCGCACCAGATCGATGATGTCCCAGCGCGAATTGCCTTGCTGCCACTCGCGCGCATACGGATCGTAGAAATTACGATACAGCGTGAAGCGCGTGACTTCATCATCGAAACGCAGCGAGTTATAGCCGACACCGCAGGTGCCGGGTTGCGCAAACTGCGCGTGAATGCGCGCAATGAATTCGGGTTCCAACAGTCCACGTTCGTCGGCAAGCTGCGGCGTAATTCCGGTGAGCAGGCAAGCTTCCGGATGCGGCAGGTAATCGCGCGCCGGTTTGCAATAAATTACCAATGGCTCACCGATTTCGTTCAGCGCTTCATCGGTGCGCACGCCAGCAAATTGCGCGGGCCGGTCGCGCCTGGGATCGGCGCCGAAAGTTTCATAGTCATGCCAGTAGAATGTGGTAGCCATGGGTGTGGGTGGATTTAGATGATGGTGCCGGTAAAAAACTGGTTCGTTGCGCAATTATAGTGGTATCTTACGCAAAAAATTTCAAACCTAATCACAAGGATGACACAACATGGCAACAAAACTCATCAGTTCTGGCTCTACATTTGAGAAGGAAATCGGCTATTCACGCGCTGTGGTCGCGGATAACTGGATTCTGGTATCCGGCACAACCGGTTTCGATTACAGCAAGATGACCATTTCCGATGATTTATCGGAGCAAGCGGAGCAATGCTTCAAAAATATCGAAGCAGCATTGCAGCAAGCGGGTTCAAGCATGAAAGAGGTGGTGCGAGTTACATATGTATTTCCCGAGGCGGAGGATTTCGAAAAATGCTGGCCTGTGATGCGCAAGTACCTGGGTGATGTCAGACCATCCGCCATGATGCTGACTGCGGGGCTATCCGATCCACGCATGAAAATCGAAATTCAGGTAACGGCGTATCGCAGCACCGGAGCTTAATGACATTTGTATTTCCTGATCGAAAAAAATAAAAAGGAGCTCTCGAATGAACGAGCGCTCCTTTTTACAGCTTATTTCCGATTAAACGTTTTGTTGTCTGCGGCGAGCGGCAAAACCCAGCAATCCTAAACCAGCGATCAGCATGGCATAGGTTTCAGGTTCCGGAACAGCACCGATGACGAGATCCTGACTGAGAGTCCAATCTTGCTGCACCAGACTTGCAGTGCCGAAAGAACCGTCACTGAAGAAAACGCTAACGCTTGCATGAGCTAAACTGCTTGGACCGCCGAGTGTAGAACCGGTCACAACCGGTGGCACTACGGTTTCAATCAAATCGATATCCAAACCGCTAAAATTAAAACTGGCACCGCTGCCAACAGTCAGACCACCCCATGTTTCGGTTGAGTACCAGTTACCGGTCAGGAAATTTGAATGTGTGCCTGTGCTGCTATTGATTTCCCAAATCGCAATACCATCGGCCTGTGTGCCCAAATCGTAAACGACTTGGACAATGTCAATGCCTACACTTGATGTATTGACCACCGTTCCAGATTGAATATAATCACCGCCATTCAGATGAATCGTGGCAGTACCTAATGACATCGCGTTATTTGAAAATAAGGCTGCCATTGCAACAAAAGCTAAGTGATGTAATTTCATTTTTATGATCCCCATATTTATAATAAGCAGTAGACAATGAACCTCACCCCAGGAAATAAGACACCTCATTAAATACTGCTTGTCTTTTAGTTTCCACGACGTGTAGCAGAATCCGGCAACTCTGGATCCGTTCACTCTCGTAATGAATTAAATCGCAGACAATACAGAAGAAGCTATTTCTTTCAATATCTTACAAATAAATCCCTTCTTCCTGTGTATATTCGCATACACACCGGTAGGCTAACTCCTCACACCACTTATGGAAATGGGAAATCACTACCTTTTTCCCAGTACAGCTGTTCTATATTTCATTTCCAAGAATTAGTACAACCGTACTAGATATCAATTGTAAGAATCCCTAGCGTTGTTTACAGTATTCAGGAGAATACTGTAGATGAAGATACACAAACGCACTCGCTTAACATTATTGGATCGTCAGGAA
>NZ_FNOE01000009.1 GCF_900106555.1 Nitrosomonas oligotropha
TTCCTGACGATCCAATAATGTTAAGCGAGTGCGTTTGTGTATGTTCATCTACAGTATTCTCCTGAATACTGTAAACAACGCTAGGAATTCTTACATCCCAGCAATCGCTTCATCGTCACTTCGCGCATCGTCGGTTACGACGCCGCGCCGCTCGGCGGTGGATTCAACACCGCCACGCTGGAGCCGTTCAACGACGAGCAGATGAGCCAATTTTTTCAGCACTGGTGTTACGCGGTGGAAAAAAGCGAAGACATCGTGGACGACGAACACACATTCAAACGCGCCGATGACAAAGCCGCGCAACTGCTCGAGCAGATTAAGCATAATCCCGGCATCCGTTTACTCGCCGCCAACCCGTTGCTGTGCACCATCATCGGCCTGATCCAGCGTCAGGGCGCGACGTTGCCGGAACTGCGCGTGGAGCTTTACAAACTGTGCATCGACACGTTCATTTTCAACTGGGAAATGAAAAAGCGCCAGCGCAGCGATCAAACCGGCAGCCTGGATAAAGATCAGACGCAGGCGGTATTGGAAGAAATCGCGTTGCAGTTGCACGAAAACTATCCGGAAAACCGCATCCTGCGCGAGCAACTAACCACCATCGTCAGCCGGTTTCTGACCGGGCAGCAAGGCATGCCGGAAACTGAGGCGCAACACAAAGCCGATCAACTACTGAACCTGATCCGCGATGTATCCGGTTTGCTGATCGACCGCGGCAACGAGGAATACGGTTTCTTTCACCTGACTTTCCAGGAATATCTCGCCGCGCGCGCCATCACGCGCAAGAAACGCGACATCGACCGCTACCTGAGCCGCTATCTGTTCAAATCGCGCTGGCGTGAAGTGATCCGCCTGGCCGCTGCGCATGCGGGCACGAAAGATGAGGAATCCGGTAGTGAATTCATCGAGGCCATTCTGCGCCAGAAGCATCTGCACGACGGCCTGATGCACTACACCTTCCGCTTCGCCTTTCTATGCCTGAAAGAAGCTAAAGTGGAACTGGAAACCGCCGACCGGATGTTTCGCCAGTGGATTGAATACCTTCTCAATGAAAAAAACACTCGGGAACTATTCTTACAGCTACTTAGCCAACCTGGAGCAAAAATCCGCTATCAGGCAAGCACTCTACAAATATTGATTGATGCTCTCAAGGACGGAGACTCTTCTGTCCGCATGAGCGCCGCCAATGCACTAGGGAAAATCGGCGATAAAGCTGCTGTCAATGCACTGATCCATTCCCTTAAGGATGAAAATTCGGCTGTTCGCTCACGTGCAGCCAGTGCACTGGGAGAAATCGGCGATAAAGCCGCTGTCGATTCACTGATCCATTCCCTTAAGGATGAAGATTCGATTGCTCGCTGGACGGCAGCCGAGGCACTGGGAGAAATCGGCGACAGAGCTGCTGTCGATCCACTGATTCATTCCCTTAAGGATGAAAATTCGGCTGTTCGCTGGACGGCAGCCGAGGCGCTGGAAATAATCGGCGACAAAGCCGCTGTCGATCCACTGATCCATTCCCTTAAGGATGAAAATTCGATTGTTCGCTGGACGGCAGCCAGGGCACTGGAAAAAATCGGCGACAAAGCCGCTGTCGATCCGCTACTCCATGCTTTCAAGGATGAAAATTCAGATGCTCGCCAGACAGCAACCAAGGCGCTGGGAGAAATCGGCGACAAAGCCGCTGTCGATCCACTGATCCATGCCCTTAAGGATGAAGATTCGGTTGTTCGCTGGACGGCCGCCAAGGCACTGGAAAGAATCGGCGACAAAGCCGCTGTCGAACCACTGATCCATGCCCTTAAGGATGAAAATTCGGTTGTTCGCTGGGCGGCAGCCAAGGCACTGGGAAAAATCGGCGATAAAGCAGCTGTCGATACGCTGATCCACGCTCTTCAGGATGAAGATTCATTTGTTCGCAAGATAGCAGTACAAGCTATCGAAGAAATTGATTTGGGATACCAGCTATGTCCGTACTGAACCTATTGGGCGATCAACCCGCCCGGATTGATTCGGATCGCCTACATTTCCAGCGTTATTTAACCGCAGTTGAAGCGACAGTGCTGAACCGGAATGATCCTGCGCCGTTCGTCACCGGCATTTTCGGCCCGTGGGGCAGCGGTAAATCCACGTTGCTCGGCATGCTGGAAAACAGGCTTGATGAGTTGAATGTGGGTACCGCTATTAATCAATCAAAGTGGGTAATCATCAAGTTCCCCCCCTGGCTATACAGCCAGGAAGAATCCTTGCTGGTGCCGTTACTGGCGTTGCTGGCACATCGGGAAAACGTTTTCAAGCCATTGATCAAGAAAATGACGGAAACCACGAAGCGGTTTCTTAAACGCACTTCCGCGACACTGGATTTTGACAAGCTCGGCATGCCGCTGAAAATTTCATTGAATAATCTCGCCGACAAAAACAGTGACCATAAGTTTTTCCACGAAGAAATTGCTACCGCGATCAAAACCATCACGGAGAAAAAGCGCCTGGTTTTCCTCATCGACGATCTCGATCGCTGCCACGATCCGGCGCAAATCGTCCATCTGCTCGAGCAAATCAAATTGTTCCTGCATCTCGACGGTTGTCTGTTTTTTATCGCCGCGGATCGCCAGCAGGTGGTGGATGCTATCGATAAAACTTTCCCCGGTTCCGGCGCGGCGTATCTGGAAAAATTCGTGCAACTGGCTTTCGACTTGCCGCCGCATCACAGCGGGGATTTGGTCCGGATGCTGCCATCCGCGGATGCGGAAACGTTGCGCGCTTACCGGCCGCTGTGCGAGGTGCTGGGCAATAACCCGCGCAAGCTGAAATTGATCTGGAACGAAGCGGTGCTGCGGATGGCGATCCTGAAGGAGGAACTGCACACTAATCCGCAAACCAGACAACACACACCGGACTTGAACCTGTTGCTGCGCTGGTTGTTGATCCGCAACCGGGGAGAATTGGCAAAAAATCCGTACCGCTATTTGGAATTTGAGCAGCGCAAGAAAACCGCCACCCAAGAAGAACAACAAGAATTGCGAAAGGAGTTTTCCCGCATGTTGCAATTAGCGAATGACACAGGCCAATGGTACAGCGAGGAAGATCAGCGTTTGGCGGTCTTTTATGGAACCGGCTCGATCAAGATGGATTTCATCACCCGGCAATCCTCACGCTGTACGCCCGCGCCAGCGGCACTGACACGTTTTATTCACGGAATCTGCTGGAAAATGCCTGTTTTGCGGGCGGCGATGAGGCACAATTCAGCGATCGTGATTTTAATTATGCCGATCTGTCCGGTGGGCATTATCCGGGCGCGGTGTTTAGCCGCTGCGATTTCACCGGCGCGGATTTTCGCCACAGCATCCTTAATAGAGCGCAATTCGCCGATTGCGATTTATCCGGTGTGTGTTTCGATCAGGCCGAACTGAGCGGTATCACGTGGGAAAATTGCCGTGGTTTGAATGCACTCGATACCGAACCGGTTCTGTATGAGCAGATCATCGATCAGGCCGAGGAACAGCATTGGCAAATTACTCAACCAGATATCGATATTGCTATCAGCCTGATGAAAGCCTACAAAACCATTTTGGACAAACACAAAGAAAGCCGGTCATTGACCGAGGCAATCGAGTCTCGCCTGAACGGCAAAGCCTTGCAGCTCCGGGCTGAGATTTACCCGCGGCAGACTTAACCTTTCCGTGATCAGTACAATTTTTACGGCGATCTGTGTATCATAAGCCCGAATATTTGCGGTCTTTGATGCATTCCGATTTTTATCACCGATAAACCAATTCAATAAGGAAAAACGATGGGCGCTATTTTCTTTTATATCTTTATCTATTTCATTGGATACTACGCTTCCAATGTGCTGAACATGGTGACGGTCCGGCCGCTGGTCACCAACCGCTACATGGCGGCATTGGTGCCGGTTTACGGCTTTGCGTTTGGGCATGCCTACATGGTCGTCACCAAACCGCTACCGGCAGGAGCGGACATCTCGATGGAATACGCGTTGCTGGTGTTCATCACGCTGCCAGTTGTGGTGGTAACCATGGGCGCGGCTTATTTCATGTGGAACAGTAAGGGTAAGGAAGAACACTCTGACAATCAGTCCGCAGCCAATAACCAGGAATCTACAGAAGCTGTTACCGCCGAGGCCGCTGGCGATAGTGGCGAAGCAAGAACGGAAAACCCAGCCGGTGCTGCCGGATCATCCGAAACACCATCCGCGGCAGACAGCGCTAAAAACAAAGACAGCAAGGACGCTTAGGAACATTCACACTGCGCATTGTTGTTACGTTTGCCATTAAAAAACCCTCATACCTGCAACTCCGGTATGAGGGTTTTTTAATGCAACCGGTTTACCGGTCGATCCAGCGAAGCATTTTATGATTCTCTGTCGACGATCACATGCTCCTTCTGCGCGCTGAGTGTGCCTTGTTCAATGATCGCCAGCGTTAAGCGCGAAATCGCTACGCGTTTGCCGGTTGCTTCCTCGATAATGTCCGTCTGCCAGACTTGGGTACGGCGGCCGGTGTGCAACGGTGTGCAAATGCCGATGACATGGCCCTTGGTTACTGCACGGATGTGATTAATATTCAACTCCAGCCCGACTGCGCGGTATTTTTCCGGGTCGATGGTCATCCAGCCGGAGACGCTGCCAAGTGTTTCCGATAGCACGCAACTGGCGCCGCCGTGTAGGATACCGAATGGTTGCGTGGTGCGTTTATCAACCGGCATGCGCGCTTTGAGAAAGTCAGCCCCAAGCTCGGTGAATTGAATGCCAATATGTTCCCCCATATTGGCGTTGCGCAATCCTTCCAGATACTCGACGGTGTAATCTTTAAACCAAATTGCACTCATGAAACATTTCCTTTGTATTGTTTGGCAAATACCGGATTATAGTGCAATGACGGCGGCTGGCGCATTTTTACAGCACAACAGCCAGGTTTGAACCGGGATTTTTTGATGCTCACGGTGTTTTATCATCTTTTCACCAGCGCTTTTATCAAATAATCCCGCAGCATGACGAGTGAAGAAAATTCCCGCGGTCTGATCACCCTCGTTTGATCTTCTTTCCAATCCGCGTAGATCAGACCGACCTTACTGTTATTGGATATCAGCGGAAGCAAAATAAATGCGCAGGCATCCGGCAATGCTTTTCGATACCAAGCGGGTATCGTGGTTTCTCTGCTGAGAGTCACATCCTGAATAAACACATCGGCTTTCTGCGCCAGCGATAAATGAAATACATCCGCGGCATAATTCTTGGAGAAGCAAAGTTGCGCCATCGTTTCCGGCTTCAGATTGCCACAATACAAGCTCGCTTTAAACTGATCGGCGTCACGAAAAAACACAATCACCCGATTAAACCGCATGCTGTCATGGATCGTTTCCAAAGCGATATTGAGCGCGCTTTTGAAATCCATTCCCCGGGCCAATGCAGTGCTCAACTCGAGTAAGCCAGCTGCAACTCGTTTGCGCGATCGATCCGATTCGCTATTCCCCTGTTCCAGTTCCGGATGGGCAGCCAATTGGCTCGTTTTATTTTGGATCGGCTCAATCGACCCCCAAATAATTTCGCTTGGCAGCAGCAACGATCCGCTATAGCGCGCAATAAAATTTTTCAGATTCTGGGTACTGATATTGTTAACCAATAATGTCGCCATTTTTCCTGAAAAATTGGCCATGGTTTTCAACCAGCCGGCAGAACCCAACTCAGGATTCATATTGTCCGTTAGGTCAGTAACACTACCGGAAATTTTCTCGGGCAATTGCCAATCCTTGGCAATATTGTGCGAAATTTCATCAATGGTCATGCCAAAAACTTTCAATGCAGCGTCATTTTCACGCGCTTCATCGCCACCCGCAATCTGCTGAATCCTCGCCCATTCATCGGGAAAGTAAAAAACCAGAACAAGCCGTCCGAGATGGTGCAATTGTGTGCAAACAATCGCCTCTTCTCCATTCGCAACATACGATTGGGCCACGATATTGCGCGCAATATTACTCGCTAAAACCGCTTTTTCCAGCTCGCCCGATACCGTTCCGGGTTCTGATTTAGCTGCGGAGGGCGTATCAATGGTTCGTATATTGAGCGCAATGTTGGTAATCGTATCCAGGCCCAACACCACCACCGCATGAGAAACGGTGGTCACTTCACTGTCCGCTTTGGAATACAACCCCGAATTAGCCAGTTTGATGATTTTCTGGGTTAAGGTGAAATCGCTTAAGATGGCATTGGCAACACCTGCAATGTTTCTTCCCTCATCCTGTATTAATTGCCTGATGTTTTGAATTGATTTGGATAACGCCGGAAAATCGCCCTTCTCATTTATTCTTCTTTCTAGCTGTGCAAAAAAATCAGCCTGACTGTGTTCAAATGCGGAGGTTAATGTTGTCATACTTTATAAAGCTCTTAAAATATTCAAGTTCTTCCGGTTTATCAAAGCAGTATCTGTGCGATCATTTCCCCGGACAACCCTTGCAATCCTTGGTGTTGAGTTATTCACGCGGTACTTTCATGCCCAAAATACTGGCGGTCAGTGTGTATTAAATTAATTTCTATGTAGTGATAACCAAAAACGAATGTTCTGAGAAATGCGTCATTTTCTTTTAATCAAAGCTTTCATCAAATAATCCCTGAGCACACCCATCGATGAGAATTCGCTGGGTTCGATCTGATTGGTTGTTCCCTTGCACCAGTCAGCGTAGATCAAACCGATGGCCTTGCCATTGAAAATTAGCGGCAGCAGGATAAAAGCATCGACATCGGGCAAAGTTTCCCTTAACCATGCCGGTATACTCGAAGAAGACTGGGTTGAAGCAACATCCTGGATAAATACATCCGCTTTATTGGTAAGCGAAAGATGGAATACATCGGCCGCATAGGCTTCGGGAAAAATCAATCCGGGTAACACTTCCGGCACACCGCGGCCAAACCCGACTTTGGCCTTTAACATGCCTGCGTCGCGAAAGAAGGTCACCACGCGATTAAAGCCCATGCTTGCATACAACGATTCAAGCATCATGCTCAATGCGACATTGAAGTCTATGCCCTGCGTCAGCGCCATCTTGAGTTCACGAATACTGACAGCCAGACGTTCGCGCGAGTCATAGGGCTTGCCAATGGATTTTCCACTTTCTGGATTACCAGGAAATTCAGCAACCATCTGCTGCGCCAAATCAATCGATTCAGCAAGATCCTCGGTGGAAATCAGTAATGATTCGCTATAACGTAACACATACTGTTTTAAATCATCCGCGTTGCACTGCTGAGCTAACAGCGATGCAGCGCCACTGGCAAAATTAGCCATCACTTTCAGCCAATCGGACGAACCCGGTATGCTAATTTCCGTGAAGGTTGCCGAGCTGATCATGCAATGGGATATTTTCTTGGGCAAATGCCAGTTCCTGGCAATTTCTTGGGACATCTCATCGATAGAAATGCCAATGACTCGCAACGCCGCGTCATTTTCACTCATTGCATCGCTTTGCGCAATTTTCTGAATTCGCGACCATTCATCAGGAAAATAAAATATCAGCATCAGACGGCCAAGATGATGCAGCAATGCGCACACAACGGCTTCTTCACCGTTGACCATATTTAATTTTGTCACCACGTTGCGAACGACACTTCCAGCCAGCATCGCTTGCGCCAGTTCCCTGCGCGCTTCGTCCGATGCCGGTGCGGAAGCTGAAAGCGTATCGATGAAACGGATACTGAGGGTAATATGCGCTATGGTATCGATGCCAAGCACAACAACAGCTTGGGTGATGGTTGTAATTTCTCCGCCCATTCCGGAATACATGGCAGAATTGGCCAAACGAATCACTTTCTGCGTCAAAGTGAAATCATTCAAAATCACACGGGCAATATCCGCGATATTTTTATTTTGATCGTGCATCAACTCGTCCAGTTGCTGCACGGATTTTGCAAAGGCAGGAAAATCACCTTTCTCGCTCATGCATTTTGTCAGCAAAGCGAGAAATTGATCTTTGCTGTTCACAAGCTCCGGCGCAGATACCGTCATGCCATGTATTTCTCTTTAAATGCATCCGAATGCACCGGCCTGCCGGTCAAATAGCCTTGTACCAGATTGCATCCTTCCTGCCTCAAGAAACCCAATTGCGCATCATTTTCCACACCCTCGGCGACGACCAGCAGATTCAATCCTTCCGCCAGACTTAGAATGGTGCCCACAATCGCCATATCTTCCGCGCTGTTCACCACGTCATCTACAAAAGACTTATCAATCTTCAGCACGGACAGCGGAAATCTTTTCAAATAAGCCAATGAGGAATAACCGGTACCAAAATCATCAATTGCGATTTTTACTCCCGCCACATGCAGTTGCGTCAGAACCGCCCCGGAACGCTGCGGGTTCTCCATTAACACGCCTTCGGTGATTTCCAGCATGAGGTTTCCCGGTAATAGCCCGGACTCGTTTAATGCCTTATGGATCATATCGAGAAAATCCTCTTGCACAAATTGGCGCGGGGATACATTCACGGAGATATAAAAATCCTTAAGTCCAGCTTCCTGCCATTGTTTTGCCTGATAGCACGCGCTGCGCAAAGCCCATGCGCCGAGAATTTTTATCAAACCGCTGTTTTCCGCGAGCGGAATAAACTTCATCGGCGAAACAAAGCCCCGGCTTGGATTTTGCCATCGCATCAACGCTTCCGCGCCCTTCAATTGACCGGTTTGCGTGCAAAAGATCGGCTGATAGTGCAGCATGAACTCACCATTTTCGATCCCCTCGTACATGGCCGATTCCAGCGACAAATCACTTCTTTCGGTATCGTCAACCTGATCGCTATAAACCTTCCAGTAATTCTTACCTTGCGCTTTCGCTCTGTACATCGCCATCTCGGCATTCCGGTACAAGAGCGAAGCGTCTTCGCCATGTTCCGGATACATGGAAACACCCAGGCTGGCGCTGATATGCAGTGTATGTTCGCCGATGCGGAAAGACCGTTGCATAGCGGCTAAAATCTTCCTGGCAATCAATTCGATATTTTCCCGCCCCGCACTCAGCATGATCATGGAAAATTCATCATCACTGACGCGCGCAACCGTATCGCTACGCCGCACGCAATTTTGCAGCCGTTCCGCTACTGCTTTGATCAGTTCGTCACCGATACCATGTCCCAGCAAATCGTTAATTTTTCTATAGCCATCCAAGCTCAACACAATCAACGACAAGACATTCTTTTCCCGCTGCGCCGTTTGAATGTTCATGGCAATACGATCGTCGAGTAAGACTTTACCCGGCAATCCGGTCAAGGCATCGTGCGTGGAGAGGTAAACCAGGCGGCTTTCGCTATCCTTCCAGTGCGTAGCATCAAACGCCGCAATAAGATATTTATCCTCCGGCAACGCATGCATGTAGCAGTCAACCCAAACCGGCAGTACGCGCTGCCGTAAAAGACGGCAGATAAAAGTTTGTTTTTCACCACTCTGCTTGGCCTTTTCTCGTGCTTCAGCAAACAGTGCCATATCTTCAGGTTGAATGAATAATTCAATAGATTCTTGCAATAACACTGCCGGTAATTGCAAAAATGCCTGCGAAGGTTTGGATGCTTGCTCAATGACGCCATGCGCATTTATGCACACCGCAAAGTCACTGATACAGGAAAGCAAATCGAAAGAGGCATGCGGATTCACTATAAAACAACCTCCAAATAGCGATAATCTGATTTAGTACGGAAACTATTGTGCAATCATTCATCCATTGCAGACTGTTACAAAACGCATGCGTATCATCAAGTTTTCAGAAAACAACCGAAATACCCATGCAGTGAACTGATTGTTACGGCTTACTAATGACTTACTTGAGGTTTCGCAGGAATGCGCAAAGGCTAATCGAGAAAAGAATGGATCGTGGAATCAGCAGAGCGTCTACTGTAAGAAAAAACATCGAGGATTACGCTGTTACGGTTACTCTGGTTGAGAAAAATCCACAACCCGCGCTGGCATAGCGATCAGTGTGAATCGTTGCCGTTCCTTGCGCAGGTTTTTACGAAGATCGATCTATGACATAAGCGATGAAAAGCAGTTTTCTGTTATAACCGGCATTAAAGCGCTTCAAACACACCGGCTGCGCCCATGCCGCTGCCTATACACATAGTCACCATGCCATATTTCAGTTTATGACGGCGCAATCCATGCAATAAAGTGGCTACCCGGATAGAACCGGTTGCTCCGAGCGGATGACCCAATGCAATCGCTCCACCCAGCGGATTCACTTTACTGCGATCCAATCCCAAATCGCGAATCACGGCCAGGCTTTGCGCCGCGAAGGCTTCATTCAGTTCGATCCAATCCAGATCGTCCTGCTTGATACCGGTTTGCGCCAATACTTTGGGAATAGCTTTGATCGGCCCGACGCCCATAATTTCAGGCGGCACGCCTGCCACCGAGAAACCGATAAACCGCCCCAGCGGGGAAAGGTTAAAACGCTTCAATGCAGCTTCGCTCATCAGCACCACCGCACCCGCGCCATCAGACATTTGCGAACTATTGCCCGCAGTGACCGATCCTTTTGCCGCGAACACCGGTCTCAATTTCGCCAAAACATCGGCGTTGGTATCGGCGCGCGGCCCTTCATCGGTATCCTTGACCGCAATCTCCTCATGCACGGTATGCGCGATCAAGTCCGGGCGTTTCTCGTCAACGGTATAAGCTGCGATTTCATCCTTAAACTCACCCGTCGCGATTGCTTTTATTGCCCGCTGATGACTGGTCAGGGCAAATTCATCCTGATCCTCGCGCGAAACCTTCCATTGCTCCGCTACTTTCTCGGCGGTCATACCCATGCCGTAAGCAATAGCGACATTTTCCTCATGCTGGAACATCGCCGGATTCATGGAAACTTTGTTACCCATCATCGGCACCATGCTCATGCTCTCGGTACCGCCGGCGATCATGACGTCCGCTTCGCCGAGGCGGATGCGATCCGCCGCCAGCGCAACCGACTGCAAACCGGATGCGCAGAAACGATTCACCGTCATTCCCGCGACACTGTTCGGCAAACCGGCCAGCAACAGCGCCACGCGTGCGACGTTGATGCCTTGCTCGGCTTCCGGCATGGCACAACCGACGATGACATCGTCAATCGCGGCCGGATCGAGTCCTTCGCACTGTCTCATCACCGCATGCAATACATGCACCAGCATATCGTCGGGACGCACATTCTTAAACATACCGCGCGGCGCTTTTCCAACCGGTGTACGTGCAGCAGCGACGATATAAGCTTCTTGAGTTTGCTTGGTCATAGGATTCTCCGTAAATCGTGATATCAGTTTCTCAGCGGTTTGCCGGTTTTCAGCGTGTATTCGATACGCGCCTGGGTTTTTTCCGTCGCCAGCAATTCCATAAAGGCCGCGCGCTCCAATTCCAGAAACCAGTCTTCGTCGACCAGACTGCCCGGCGTCAGATCGCCGCCGCACATCACATGCGCCACTTTATTCGCGATCAGATTGTCATGTTCGGAAATAAAACCGCCTTCGCGCATGTTCACCAGTTGGCTTTGGATCGTTGCAATACCGGTGTTACCGGCTACCGGGATTTCCCGCATCCGTAATGGCGGACGATAACCGGCTTCCGCTAACGCCAACGCTTGCGCCTTCGCCACGTGCAGCAATTCGAAACGATGCATCACGACCGTATCGGCACTACGCAGGTAGCCAAGCTCTTTCGCCTGCTCGGCGCTTTTCCCCAGCTCCGCCATCGCCACGGTTTGGAAATAATATTTCAATTGCGAAAAAGGATCGCCGTCCTTGGCGTTTTGCGCGGCCCGCATGGCGAACTCCTTACACCCGCCGCCTGCCGGTAGCAATCCGACCCCGGTTTCCACCAAGCCGATATAACTTTCCAGCGTAGCCACAGCCCGGTCGCAATGCATGACAAACTCGCACCCGCCACCCAGCGCCAGACCATCTACGGCGGCCACGGTCGGAATCATCGAATAGCGCAACCTCTGCGATGTTTGCTGAAACTGCTTGATCATGCCTTCCACTTCGGCCAGTTTCTTGGCCATCAGCACATCGGCCAGATCCAGCTCGCGCGCGACATGCAGCACTGTCTCCTGGGTCGATTTGCGTAATTTCTTCAGGAATGACTGGAAGGCTGTCGGCGGCTTCGGTGGCGCAGGCGGTGCGACAGGTACGCCGCTTTGCTGTGCATCTGCTTTCGGTTTCTCCGTGGCTTTCTGCAAATTGGCACCGGCGGAAAACGGTGGTTCGGTTTGCCAAATCACCAAGGCGCGCCAGTTCTGTTCGGCTTCCTTGATCGCTTGCTGCACCCCTTCCAACACATCGATGCCGATCGTATGCATCTTGCTCTTGAAACTGAGAATGGCGATTCTGTCGCCGGTATGCCATAACCTGACCGCATCCGTTTCAAAAATGGTTTCTCCGTAGACCGCCGATTCGCCGATCAGGCGATCGGGAAACAGCTGACGCTGATACACCGGCAATGTTGAACGCAATTGTGGCTTTCCGGAAGCTGGCGCAAATGAGCCTTGCGCGGAATGCACACCAGGCGATTCACTATCCGCAATCGTCATCACCCATTGCGGCAACGGCGCCAGACTCATGCTTTTACCGGCGGCGATGTCTTCCTGGATCCAGCCGGCGATCTGTTTCCATCCGGCGGCTTGCCAAATTTCAAAAGGCCCTTGATTCCAGCCGAATCCCCAGCGCACCGCCAGATCCAAGTCACGGGCGTTATCGGCAATGGTTTCCAGCTGCACCGCGCAGTAATGGAACAAATCACGGAATATCGACCACAAAAATTGCGCCTGTGGCTCTTGACTGTTGCGCAATGCGGCAAACTTCTCAGCCGGGCTGCTGTATTTCAACAAACGCTTCAGATCTTCGTCCACTTCCGCAGCTGAAAGCCGGTACGTCTGTGCCGCGAGATCAAATACATGGATTTCATTCTTGATTTTCTGATACACCCCGCGTTTGACTTTCTCACCCAACGCACCGGCCTGAATCAGGCCTTGCAGCCAATCCGGGGCAGCAAAATAGCGATGCCAGGGATCGTCCGGTAACGTGTCGCGCATGGTATTGATGACGTGCGCCAAAGTATCCAGTCCCACCACATCAGCGGTGCGAAACGTCGCGCTTTTGGGACGGCCAATCAGCGAGCCGGTCAATGCGTCGACCATATCGAAACCGAAATCAAATGCCCGGCCATGATGCATCGTCGCCAACAACGAAAACACACCGATGCGGTTAGCGATGAAATTCGGCGTATCTTTGGCGCGAATGACGCCTTTGCCCAGATTCGTCACGAGAAATTCTTCCAGGTGATCGAGCATACCCCCATCGCTGGTCTGACAAGGAATCAATTCGACCAAATGCATATAGCGCGGCGGGTTGAAGAAATGGATGCCACAGAATCGATGGCGCAACGTTTCCGGAAACGCCTCGGCCAGTTGGTTGATCGATAGACCGGAAGTGTTACTGGCGAAAATCGTGTGTTCACCCAGATGTGGCGCCACTTTGACATACAAATCGCGCTTCCAATCCATGCGTTCGGCAATGGCTTCGATTACCAGATCGCAATCTTTCAGCAATTCAAGATACTGCTCGTAATTCGCCGCTTGAATACAGGCCGCCTTGGTTTTGACCGACAACGGCGCGGGTTCTTGCTTTTTCAGCTTCTCTACGGCTTTGATTACGTTGGCGTTGGGATTACCGGCATCGCCCGGCAGCTCGAACAGCAATGTTTCGATATTGGCATTCACCAAATGCGCCGCAATCTGCGCCCCCATCACACCAGCCCCGAGTACCGCCGCTTTACGCACCAAAAAACGTTGCCCGCTCAATTTCGCCTCCTGCTTGATCCGGTTATGGAATAAGACACTGTTCGCATCGAACTGTGCTGCAAGAGTACAAGCATGAGACTCAAAGCGCAAGCTTGTTTGTTTATGCGGTTAGGCGGGAACCAAGACTTTACTTTGGATCAACCCCATACCGCCGCAAACTGTTCCGCATTGAAACCCACGGTGGCACGCTTTCCATCGGTAACCAGCGGGCGTTTGATCAGGCGGCCATTGCCTGCGAGCAAAACTAATATCTCCGGCCCGGATAACGCTGGCAGCCGTTCCTTAATTTTCAATTCGCGGTATTGCACACCACTGGTGTTGAAGAGTTTATTCAGTGAAACCCCGGCGCGCGCGGCAATTGCCGCCAATTCTTCCGCACCCGGCGGATTTAACGTGATATCGATAAATTCGTAGGCAATGTTCGCCTGCTGCAAAAATTGCTCCGCCTTACGGCACGTTCCGCATTGTTTATAACCGTAGAATTTAAGCATGACTTATTAATCCGCTGCTCCCGAGCTTTTCTCGCCACCTTTAGGTCCCCAAAATACCACCCAAGTCGTAAAATCTGGCGAGAAATTCTCGAGCCGGTGTTCGACATGCGCCGCGACGAAAAACACCATGCCCGGCTCAAACACATGCCGCTCCCCGGCAATAACGATTTCTCCGCGACCGGTATGAATGAAATACAACTCATCCTGATCGTGCGGCGTTTGTATATCGGAATCTCTAGGCGCAGAGACTTCAACCGACATCGTGCCGTGCGCAAACGCCAGCGCGAACGGCTCGCCCATCGGCCATTCCGGACTCGCCTTGCCGGGTATGCGTTGCATCAAATCTGCGAGGATTGCTTTCATCATTTTTGTCACCTTTCTGTAAGATTCTGGGGTTGGCGGCGCACCGAAGTGCTGATCGACACCGCCCGCAATCATAAATTATTTGACTTAGACATGGAAAAAATCCTAACACGCCTAAGCCACAAGAAACTATCAGGATTTTCAACCTGCAAGCGATCTACTGCGAGAATATTGGGATCTGTAGGACAGTTCGTGTAAAGATTAATACATGGAGGTCCGAAATGACGAAAGACGAAGAAAGAGCTGTAAAACAGCAAGATAAGAATACTGAAATATGCAGATGAGCTAGGTAATATTTCCAAGGCCTGTTGATATTTTGGGATACCGCGCTCAATATCCTATATATGGCGTAATGCCTTCAAAATCAGTGGCGAAAAAGGTCTGCACTGCAAGAAGCCAATTCCCAAAAACAACCCAATCAAACATCGGAAGAAGTCGTTGAAAAAGTCTTATATCTAAGACGCAAAACCATTAGAACCAATCAGAATCATGTGGTATAGGGCTCGCTACCATGACATAAAAATGTCCAGATGCAACCATATACAGAATATTGAAGCGTAATGGCCTGAATTGCCTCCCCGTCAGGTCAAAAAACGAACTGTACAAACAAAAAGATATAGCAAAGTCGTTCCTGGTCATTCTATTCAAATGGATGTGAAGTTTCTGATCTTCCAAGCAAAGGATAGTAAAAAGATCAGGCGTTATCAATACACTGCTATTGATGATACCACTCGAATACGCGCATTAAGAATCTATAAAAAGCATACACAAGCCAATGCTATAGACTTTGTAGATTATGTGATCCATAAGCTTCCTTTTGAATACAACAAATACGAGCACACCGGGGTCACGAGTTCCAGGCAAAGTTTCATTGGCATGTTGAAGACCTCGGAATTCAGCAAGTGTATATCAAGCCCCGATCCTCACAACTAAATGGAAAAATTGAACGATCTCATCGTTCCGATCAGGAAGAATTTTATCAACTTCTTACTTACAAAGATGATGTGGATCTGGAGGAAAAACTAGCTGAATGGGAAAGATTCTATAACTTCTCTCGCCCTCATGTCGCTCATCGAGGAAAAACTCCTTATGAAGTCTTGAAAGATAAATTATTATGATAATTAAAACCGTCCCGCAATTCTGTACACATCACGGCAATCCCTATCATCCTCAGACTCAGGGCAAAATTGAGCGTTGGCATCGTTCCCTAAAAAACCAGATCCTGCTGAAAAATCACTATTTCCCCGGTGAATTGGAAGAACGTATTCGGCAGTTTGTCGATTACCACAATCGACAACGCTACCATGAGTCATTGAATAATCTAACTCCGGCTGATGTCTTTTATAAGCGAGGACAATCTATTTTGAATGAACGTGAAAAAATAAAACGACGAACCTTAGCTTTGCGACGCCAGATGTTTTATGCTGACCAAGCAACAAAATCAAACCCGATGAACTAAAACCTCTCTTAATCTAGGCAATCATCTGCCCATGTTGCTTTGACGACGTTACAACTTCCAAAATGGCACCAATGATGCCTGTGAATCCAGCAAGCTTAGGGGAAATGGGTTCGCTCTTGCACCTATAACCTTGCGGTATAGCGTATTGGCACATCTTATTGACAGTCTTGCAGTGAATTCCAAAATATCGCACAACTTCACGCTCACTTCTGCCTTCAACCATCACCGCTCGTCGAATCTTTACATAGTGTTCCACTGTATACATCCTCATCGCCTTTCACTTGATGTTCATCGCATCAGCTTACAGGCGTAAGACTTGGTACACTTTTATTCTGAGATTCTAAGTGCGCCTCAGTAGTATATTTTTACTCCGCTATTTATAAGACCTACTGTCTGATCAAAAATCTGAACTACTACATCTAAAGTTATTTACCGGTAGATTTGATCAGGTCTGTTAAAGAAGCTAATATCTGCTGCCGTAGGCGTGGACTGGCACCGAGTACTACTCCACCGATTAACGCCGTCAGCGCAATATCGCTACGCTTGACATTAGATTGAGCAATGATATCGCCGATTTTAGATCCGAATTCAGCGGTGGAGTCATTGTCAGATTGTTTGGGGATGGGGATGGCGTTGCCTTCGAGTCGTAGAACGTGTCCTTGCGCCGCAATGATCATAATCAAGATTGCCGCAAAAAACATCATCCCGCCACCCACAATCAATCCTGCTTCCCACGGCTTCATTATCTCCGCCAATGACAAACATAAACCATATAGCACAAAAATCATGCCAACTATCCCTGCCATCACAGCCAGTCCCAACATGGACATAATCATGGCTAGCCTGACCGACCCCCGCCAGAACCTGGCTTTCTCCGCAGCGACAATATCCATAAAGGATTTTGGTAGCACTTACCCGTCAACCTTCTAGCGTTTATTACTATTATTACTGAGTAGCATACCGATAATAAAACCACTGCCGAAAGCAACGAGAGCACTCGTAAGCGGTCTTTCCTCAATATACTTTTCCACACTTTCTCCGGCTACCTTAGTCTGGTTTCGTACCGCTTTTTCTGCATCTTCAGCTAAATCCACAACTCTATCACTTTGCTTACCTGCAAGTTCTTTTACTGAGGTTACCACTGAACCGAGATCGGTACGAAGGGCGGTAAATTCTTTTTTTAACTGTTCCATCTCTTTACTAAATTCATCTGCTGATGCCATAGTTTCTTCTCCGTCTGAATAAAAGATTGGTTAAATAATGTTTCTGAACATACAATTATGGTTATGAATCACCTCTTCCCTATACGATTCCTGTACTCTTCTTAATTAATTGTAAAGCAGATAAATAATGACCAATACAATTGTCGGTACACCAAGTAGCCATGCTAAAAAATATTTACCCATTTAAGCCTCCTTTGCAAGATTGCGGAATATCGATTAACTACACCACTTTGCCATGAAGTGGAAGTAGGAAACAACAATGACTGTATGAGATTTAAAATATAACCCTCTAATCTTGCGAATCATATTATTACATTCATATTTTACTGCATGGATCAATTTTAGTATGTTCGGTAACGCACCAACTAGTACTCGGTTTAGTTACAGATTTTCCTGTGTGCTCAGTGCTTCTGGACTAGTTTGTTAATCAGGCGTTAATCATAACGAGCTGGTGGTGCACTCTTTGTTTCTGCAGCAGGTGATGATGTCCAAAGTTGAATGAGAGTTATACCCACCGCGAGAATAGGAGGGCCAATGAAGATACCGATAAAACCAAAGGCAACGATGCCACCCGTTACACCTAAAACAATTAACAGCATGGACAAATTACCTTCGCGACTGATGAGGTAGGGTTTGATAATATTATCAATGCTGCTAATCACAAATATGCCCCACAATATTATGAAAATGGCCCAGCCGTAAGATCCTTGGTAGAGAAACCACACACTCACGCCACCTCATAACAGGGCAGGTCCCATAGGGATCACTGATAAAAAGAAAGTGGCGGCACCGAGTAGATAAGCACCTGGCACTCCCGCGATGAAGAAACCGATTGTGGCAGCGATAGCCTGTGCCAAAGCTGCCCCGAAAATGCCATGCACAACCCCTGTCACGATATCGTGGATCGTTACCAATGGATCCACTGCGAGATTGCTATTAAAAAGCTTAGTCATTCCATTTCGTAGAGTCTGCAGCAAAACTTCGCCATCACGGTAGAAAAAAAAACCGATAAATGCAGCGAACACCATCTGTAGCAAGCTCTGGCCGATAATATTACTAAGACTAAAAAGAAGATTCTTGGTTGGCTCAAGCAATTCTCTGAATAGCATTACCGTTTCCTTCCCGCCCAAAGAAAATCCCTGCCAATAACGATTAAATTGCTCGTCGAACATGGGTACTTCTTTAAGCCATAACGGTGGCTCTATAGAATCCCTCTCAAGAAATACCCTGATGGCGTCGAAAGGGACAGCCGCATTATTCGCCAAGCTGGTAGCAAGCAGAGCAGATGGGATGATTACCAGCATAGTCAGCAGCATTATCATCAACGAAGATGCCAACGTAGGTTTCTCACCTAACACCTTGCGCAAGCGTAGATAGAGCGGCCAAGTCGAAATACAGGCGACCATTGCAAACAAAATCGCGGGAATAAACGGACGGAGAACCTGATAGCAAATAATGAAAACAATAGCGAGTGCTGCCAACTGAATAAATTGTACAATACGCTCTTCTATGCTCATTTTCGGCTCTGTTGGTTCAGGTGATTATTGGTCTATTGAAACTTGATGTAAAACTTTAGATGTGCCGGTGCCATTCTGATGTCGTACGTAGTCTCTTCTTAAATGCCATGGTATGGATACACCCGTCTTGACAAACCGAGCAAGACGACTTCTAGCTCAGCATCAACTTAATGCTTCATAGAACGGAGATAATCGAATACAAAGACAAAGTATTCAAAGATTGGAATCAGATTTAACCTGATCTACTACAGCCCCAAAATTTATGTACATTTATTGGCATGGTATGGTTATGACCAACAAAACCCACCCACTCTAAAACTCATTTTAGTTTGACAGTTATCTTTCGAAGGCACATCTTCAATCCGAATTTCAATTCGTATATTCCTTCGATCGAACTTTCAAGTTGACCAATTTAACTGTGCCAATCATCGCATCTTCAATCTCTTGGTGATTTTTTCCAAGTCATTATCGACTATAAGATAGATATTGAGTAATAATATACCCATAAATATTTTCGATATCGAACATGAGAAAACGATGTAAAAAAATACAAATTATTTAGGAGTGCCTTTAGCTCTTTCTTCGGCTGCATCAAGAACTCTCTCATTAGGACGCTTGTCAAGCGCGTCGCCAACTTTATCCATTATCTTCTCACTACCGGATTGATTTTGGCTACAAGCAGGCAACATCGGAATTAGTGCAACAACTACAAGTATAAGCATAAGAAAACAGTAAGATTTCATATTCTTTCTTCTCCTTAATTTTTTACGACTTCTAAGCCATTCTTGCTGCGAAAATATCGCTATTTAAGTATCAATAAAAATTTTAATAGTGAAAATGAAAGTCGTCTGTGCGATATCGCACATAACAATTGCTGATATGGATTATTAGTTTGGCCATACCATCTTTGTAGGGACACACTTTTCATGCTGGATATTGGCACGGCTCGCGCTGATTTTCCGGAAGGCAATGTACGTTTAGTTATTCGGTTCTATTCAAAATAGACCTTGCCCTGATAATTCGTACATCTTAACTCGCTTATTATGCGATTTTTTTCAACTGTACAACAAGCCAGTTTTGCTCGAACTTCATTGGATTGATGTATCCCGGTGTCGAATGCAGTCTTCTGCGGTTGTAGTAGTTAAGCCAAATCACTTCATCCATTGCCTAACAGCGTGTTTCAAACCGCATTCCATACAATTTACCTACCTTTAACGATCCCCGCAGGCTTTCAATGGGAGCATTATCCCAACAGTTTGCTTTTCTGTTCATTGAACTGAGCATGCCATATTCAGCCAGTATCTTCTGAAAGGGTCTTAGGAAGTTAAAGCGGGTTTAGACGTAATAATTTAAGAACTGATTATCACGACGATGACTAAATCGAAATTCTGCTTCTTTCAGGTGCAGATAAAAGATTGGCTACGGGTTCTCGACGTATATCACGAACGGTCTTCTAGACACTGCGATTTTGTTGATTCTTCTCTGTCATTTATCGCTCCTCTTTAAGTAACGATGTACCAAAACACTCTCTTAGACAATCACACCATTTTGTCCAACTTGCGCTGACGGGATACAGTCTGTGCTATTGAAACGATTAATTCGGCATCTGCAAGCGGCGATCCAGCCATTTTTCTATTTTCTGCAGCAATTCGGTCCGTGCGGGTTCTTGCATAAATATGTGCTGGTGATACGGCAGACCAGGTAGTTTCAAAACTTCGTTCGCTGGATTATGTTGCAGTGTCACACGGGCAAAATCCTCGTCGCCCCAGGCGGGAGTGATCGGATCCATTTCGGAATAAATCAGGTAATACGGGATCGAGAAATCCGCCATGTGGCGGCGGAAATGAACAACTTCCGCTTCGATGCCTTTCACGTAGCGTAAAAGGCTGCGGCGCACGATCCAACCGTCGGCGCGCAGCCGCGCTTTCTCTTCTTCGCTATCGGTCAAGTAATCCGTCACCCACACCGGTGAGGTTGGCGACGCAAAATTGCGCAGTCCCGGCCAGGAAAACGCCTCGAACAATCCATCCAGAACCGGCACCGTGACTAATGAAAGTAATTGATTGAACAGCAACAACGGCAGCGGTTCATTCTGCGGATGCAAAAAATGGGTTTCCGCATAAAAAGACAGCTTGATCAAGGGATTCGCCACCCAACCGCGCCATCCGGGCGGTTCGCTCACGGCAAAAGCCGGAGCGAGAAAAACGACACCCCGTAGCCGCTCGCGTAGATCGGATTCATTCTGATGCCTGAGCAAATACGACGCGGTTACCAGCCCGCCCAAACTGTGCGCCACGATGAATACCGGCCGCCGCGAATGATCTTGCGCATCGCACTGCGCCATGAAGGCTTGCAATGCAAGACCCAACGTCTGCCGCAGCGGCTCCAGATCGTACAAAGCCGATTGCGCCAGAAAAGCGTCGCTGACATCGGCCCGATCGGCTCCTTCCGCCAGCGCCCGATCCGCACGGCGCAATACCGGATTGGAAAGGCCATGCGCATAATGATCGAACCCGGCAACAAAATAACGTTGAGAAAAATACCGCGCCACCTCGCCATAGCGTCCGATATGCTCGTTCATGCCGTGTACCAGCAACACACAGGCGCTAGCTTGATTGGACTGCGATGGCAAAGTGCGCAGAATCAATGGCTCCTCACCACCCTGTTCGAGCACCATTTCATTTCCCCAACGAGAATAGGAAGCCGTAACATACGGCCGGTGAACACAACCGGAAAGTACTATCAGCAGGAAGAAAAAGACCATCCCAACTGTTACATGATTTTTGTGAAACATTGTCACGATGCGATGATGCTCACAAAACTAACGAAATCAAAACGCTGCCAACCGCATGAAAATCAACCCGGAATCACTGCCGACACACCTTCTTGCATGATATTCAACTCGGTCCCGCAGGAAACCGGTTTTAACGATACCGTGACATGCATCTCTCCGGGCAAATTCGGATCATCGAACTTGTCCGTATAGCGGATACGCTCAAACGGCACCAGCTCCAGATACTCACCACCAAAAGAATGGCTATGCCCGCTGCTGAAGTTCGTAAAGGACATCTTGAAACAGCCGCCGGTTTTAGCCTCCATATGGTGAACCTTCGCGGTAAAACCATTCGGCGGAATCCATTTAACCATCGCATCGGCATCCAGAAAAGCGCGGTAAATTCTCTCCGGTGGCGCACGCAGCACGCGATGAAGGCGGATTGTATGGGTAGACATGATTATTTTCCTTTTGAAAGTGGTTAGCACATAAAAATCATCAAAATGGCACTCCTACCACAATCGTGCCATAATATTCAGCATTATGGCAAAATTAATGACACAAACCGAAGTGCAACTCGATCCTCAAGGGCGGTTGGTAATTCCAGCGCAACTCAGGCGCTTGCTAGGATTTGAATCCGGCGACAGCCTGATTGCGCGCACGGAGGATGGGCGCTTGATTCTGGAAAAAGCTGGAACGATTAAGCAAAGACTCAAAAACCGCTTTGCTCACTTACCGCAAACTACCAGCCTCGCCGAGGAACTCATCGCTGACCGGCGGGAAGAGGCAAAACGGGAAACCAGTGAACGATGATAGTCCTGGATGCTTCCGCTCTGCTAGCTTTCCTGCAGAATGAACCCGGTTGCGATCAAGTTGAAGCGGCTCTAGCGGAAGCTGTCATTTCCAGCGTCAATTGGGCGGAAGTGGTGCAAAAATCAATCGCGGCGGATGTCGATGTCAAAGGCATGCGCGAAGACCTTGAAGCGTTGGGCTTGCGGATCACCCCATTCAGCGCCGAAGAAGCCGGGATTACCGCGCAGCTTTGGCAAAAAACCCGCCACGCCGGTTTGTCGCTGGGAGATCGGGCCTGTCTGAGCACCGGTATCGGGCTGGATGCAACGGTACTAACCGCCGATAAAATCTGGGCCACGTTAAATTTACCGGTTGCTGTGCGTTGTATCCGTTAACCGGCCGGATCAAACCATACTCACCTGCTTCAAGTCATTGCACAGATCCATACAACATCTCCGTCTCGACGGTTTCGCTGACTCCTTCGATCCCGTAAGGCAAATGTCCAATGAGCAATCCACCAAATCAAAACCAGTATCAACAAATCATCCCAAACGATCATCACTTTCATTCGGCAGGTGATTGAGGCGGAACGCTTTCAGCTGCCGCCTTACACAGTTTGGACGCTGACCATTACTGGTCTTTACAGTTGTCTAGTGGAAATGCTTCTTCCATTGCCGTCATAACAAGCTCGTAGGAAGGGTGATTTCTAAGTTGCGGATTATTGCGAAGATAGTTAATTACAATATCTGTTGTTTGCTCAACAGTAAGGCCTTTGGAGCTGCTTGTACAGAAGCCAGCACCGACGCGGAGCGCAACTGGCAAAGCTATTTGATCATACTTGACCAGAATTTCTGAGCCATTCGCACCTGCAACTTCTAGGAGCTGTCGAGATGCAGACATTCCTTTTCCAAAGCCCCAAGGATACCCTGCTAGTAAACCTTGGATGTAGCCTACGCAAGATGCTCTAACCACCTGACTTTCTGAACGACAATTCTGATAAATCAAATTACCATCAGCGGCGATAGCATACTGGCAAAACATCATGGCCAAGAAAAATATTAGTTTTTTCATCTCAACTCAAATTGTGTAACGCCCAAGTTAGCCGTCCATATCGAACCGACAGTTAGACTGGTGACTGCTGTTAGGGAAACGCTCAGGTTCTGCCTACAACTTTTGTTAAGACTAACCCTTCCCCTCCGGCGGATGCTCACTAATATAAGTAATAATATCCCCCACCGTACGGAGATTTTTCACTTCATCGCCGTCGAATGTGACGCCGAAGGCATCCTCCGCGTCAAATAGCAGTTGCACGGTGTCCATCGAATCGAGTCCGAGTTCTTCGAATTTGGAGGCGGTGGTGATGGTGGAGGTGTCTATGTTTTCAACTTTTGACGCGATAAATTCGATAACTTTCGCTTCTAGTTCTGCTGTATCCATGTCGGCTGATACCTTTTAAAGAGTTGTAAAAACGATGCTGACGTTGTTGCCGCCGAAGCCGAAGGCGTTACACAGCGCGGTTTGCACTTTTTTCTGCGCCGCCGTATTGGGCGTGTAATTCAGATCGCATTCCAGATCGGCTTCGATGAGGTTGATTGTGGGATGGATGGTGCCGGTTTGCAGCGTCATGATCGCAGCGATGCTGCCGATCGCGGCGGAAGCGCCGATGCTGTGGCCGATCATCGATTTGGTGGCGCTGATCGGGATTTCCAGCGCGCGCTCACCGAACATTTGCTTGATCGCCTTGGTTTCGACAACATCGCCGATGGGCGTAGAAGTGGCGTGGGCGTTGATATAGTCCACTTGACCGGATGTCACACCGGCATCGTCCAGTGCGGCCTGCATCGCAGCGACTTGCCCGTCGATATCCGGCGCGACGATGTGCGTCGCGTCACAAGCGCAACCGTAACCGGCCAGTTGGGCATAAATCTTTGCGCCACGTTTCAGCGCTGCATCTTCCCGTTCCAGCACTAGGATACCCGCGCCTTCGCCCATGACAAAACCGTCGCGGCCCTTGGCGAACGGACGCGAGGCATGCGCGGGATCGTTGTTGAAACCGGTAGATAACGCAAACAAGGCTTCAAAACCGAACATCGTGAGCGGCAACACGCACGCTTCCGCACCGCCCGTAACAACAGCGTCGGCTTTGCCGTTGCGCAACAGATCAAGCGCCATGCCGATGGCATTGGCGCCGGACGAGCATGCCGTGCTGGTCGTCAGGTTGATGCCCTTCAGTCCGTATTTGGTCGCGATCCAGGCGGCGGCTGAGTTCGCCATGATGCGCGGAACGGTAAAAGGCGGCACCGATTTGTTTTGAAATCTGCGCGCGGCGGAAGACTCGAACGTCGAAAATCCCCCCATGCCCGACCCCAAGCTGACGGCCAAGCGCCGCGGCTCATAGCCTTCTAAACCACCTGCGTCTTCCAGCGCTTGTTGTGCCGCGTGTAAAGCGAGTTGGGTAAACCGGTCGGTTTGTTCGATTTGCTTGGTGGATAAAAAGGTGGCGGGATCGAACCCCTGCACTTCCCCGGCAATCCGCGAACGCTGTTTGGCAGCATCAAAGCTTTGAATACTGACAATTCCATTGGTACCGGCTACCGCATTTTTCCAGAATTGGTCAATGCTCGTGCCAATCGGTGACACAATCCCCATTCCGGTAACGACGATACGCATATAAGAAAGCTCGAATAGAGAAAATTAAGGCAGGATACGATAAAAATCAACGCAATTTTTCTGCGCTGAATATACTGAATGCCGGATAGGCTGTCAAACGTGCTATTAGTGCAAAAAAGCCGCAGCTTTCATTCCCGTGGCGCCATCCAATCGGTACCCTTAATACTTGCTGACAGGCGATTCATCCGCCAGCTGCCCGCTCGGCTGCGGACAGTAAATCGCACGGCCCAACACCGTCTTGAAAGCAAACACCGGTCGCCGCTGCCAGGTCAGAAAGAACTTCCGTTTATCATCCCAATATTCCGGCTTAACGCCGGAATCCGGAAACCGCCGCACGATATCCCGGTAAAATGCTTCCCGCTGCCAGTAATTCACATGAATACCGTCCGGCCCAAACCAGTGCGCTTCCTGCTCAACCAGCAGGAATTGCCGGCGCACGGCCATATCCACTAATCCTGCATGCACCGCCCGCACACGGCTAATTGTTTCATCTCTGGAAAGCTTACAAAACGGATAAAAAAGATTCCGAAAAAAGGTATAACGCCGCTCGGACAATCGTTCAACCGATGCCATCGGCAAATTAGTCACGACAATCTGCGCGGATTGCCGCTGCAACTGATCAATACACCGTTCCACCGCGCGCAAAACCTGCTCCGGCGTCAACTCATACACAATATCGTTACCGATATCGGTTAACAACGCATAGGTAGGGCGCGATTCCATTGCACCTAACTGCCGCCACAACCCGCACTCCGCAATCCCCGGCAACCCGCGCCACACCACCTGACTGAAAACACCGTACGCCCGCCCATGCCCCACCGCCGCTAAAATCTCACCCGGTGCGCCAATCCGTTGCTGCATCAAGTGCGTGACCAGACGGAGCGATAACGTCAGGTTGCTGGCGCCGAGCAGGATGAGGCGGTTTTGGGGTAGGCGGTTATCAACCACGCTGATGAACAGAAGAATTCATTATTTTCTTGTAAAGAGAAATGATATAGCCATGATTATTCAACGACCTGTTAATCTAAATTGCATGCAAGTAAAACCCATTTCTCATACAGTCTCATATTGCCTTGATTATTTTTGATACTCATTAACAATCTTGCATTGGCACTTGACCCAGTACTCGCACCCATAGCTGTTGATATCTCATCTGGCTCAGCAAAAGCATATTTGGAATAAAAACTCACAAAATCAATCGCGCGACATAAGCGCTCACCTATCCTGATATTATATAAAGAGCTGAATTTATTATTAATCAATTCTTTCTTTTCATGCGCTTGATTTTTGCTAAATGAAAAGTACTCTTTAAATATCACTGGATCTTTAGCCTCGAGCATAACCAAGAAAATCAGGTAAGCAAAATGTAATTTTTCTCCGAATGAAACAGAAGAAATAATTGCCAGGACTTTTTCGTAACACTGTTTTTGTGTTCGTAAATCAAGTTTAAAGAATGCTGAAAAAAGGAAAATAGCAGAACCAGTTCAGCCTGGTCATTTTTCTCTATCGTAAAAGTATCCTCATTACTTTCGCTATATTCACCTCTGCCAGCACCACAATGGAACCAATAACTTCTTTCATCTCCTGATGCAGAGATACCAATTTGAACAAATCTATTAACTAAATCAGAATCAAACTCTTGAAATAATAACTTAGCGTATTCAATATAATCAGGCAAAGAAAGGGTATAACTTTGGTCAAAGAATCTTCTTAAATAAGTATTTGAATCAAATCCGCTACCGTAAATTGCATTGACAGAATGCTTTAGTTGTTCGGTATCTGTCGCTATCACAAAAACGATTCCTGGTACTCCGAACAAATGTTTTATTCTTTCTAATAATTCGATTGCATACAGTGGGCGGCATCGATCAAGCTCATCAATAAAAATGAATAATGGCTTTTTCAAGTACTCTTGATTGCGAGTCAATTTTTCTATTAGTTCTTCCAAAGACTTTCCAAAACTTTCTATAGCTTTCTCAACAGTTTTATTATTCTGAATCAATTTCTCAGTGACTTTTTCTACAATTTCGGCAGCAACTTTTTCATCCTCTTCATTCAGTTTTTGCAGTTCTTCTATCCCATCTTCGCCAATTACCTTGGAAATAGCCGCCTTTGCTAAAATTGGCGCAATACTTTTTAAATACTTACCAGCTTTTGATAACCTACTATTTAGCTTTGTATTATCTTTATCAGTAACTGATAACAAAGGCGATAGATCTTTTTCAATGCAAGAAATAACAGATAATAAAGGATCATTCGAAAAGTCATTTTCCCATGCATTAAACAGCACGCATGGATGCCCCTTCCTCAAATCCTCGCACCAATGTTCAATGAAAAAGGTTTTGCCGGATCCCCAAGGTGCATTGATATTGATTACGAACGGGCCTTTTTTAGCGATCAGGTATTGCGTGAGAAAATCCGCATATTTCTTGCGTTGCAATACATCGCCACTCCATTCATTAATTTCCTCATGCATCGTTTAGATCTCCATATTCATTACAAATCTTATTTTTCTGCCCCATAATCGGCCAACAATTCCCAACACCAATCGGGCATAACGTTATGCCGGAATACGATCTGTCCATCGCGAATAACCGCCAGCTGCTGAAACGGATTATCCGCGCGGGAATTATCGAGGATATACACTTGATCGCACAGCGGCAGCGTCTTTTTGATCAGCTTGAGCGTCCTGGGTATCCGGCTGATGACTTTATCGGGTGGAACGTTGTGGCCGCCTTCGCTGACGCGCTGCGCGATACGTGCTTGATTGAGCGCTAGGTCGCCCAGGTGAATGAACACCAGAACGATTTCATAACCGAGCGTTTTGGCTTGTGCAACAAAATCGATTTTCGACGGGTGCGAGAATACCGTTTCGAAACAAAAACTGCGGCCTTGCCGCAGCAGTTGCAGGCGCAAGTGTTCCACCAGTTTGGCGGCTTGATAGCTGTGCGCTTCCGGCGCTTGCGGATACAGCAGTTTAGCGATGATATCCGCATTCACAAACGATAAGCCGCTGGGCGCGAGGCGGGTACGGTAGAAAGTGCTTTTGCCCGCGCCATTGCCTCCGGCCAGCAGCCACAGTTGTTTTTTCTTGTTCAAAGCTGCGATGCATCAATCGGGATGAACTCACCGTCCTGAAATTTCCCCGTTTGAATGCGGCCATCGGGGTGAATTTGCTCCAGGTAGCCGGGGTGCGCTAAGGAGACTTGGTATTTGAGCACGCTGCCGCTCACCGTTTGTGGCAAAATACCGCTGGCGCGATCGTCTTCGAGCGATTGAAATATGCCGGTAGGATCGACCGGCTCGCTGCTAACCGGCTCGACAGTAATTTTTGCCAATCCCGCCGAGATCGCCAGCAAGTCGTCGGGGTTCAGCATGTGGTCGACATTGCGCCCCATTTCCGCCCAATATTCGATTTGTTCCGCCGTGCTGCGGTGAAACCGCTCGGCGGTCAACGCGGCGGCTTGCATTAAGTCATCTTGCAGGCGGATCGGAGAAGCTGCTTTTGCCATAATTTTCACTCCATCAATCAGAACGATCACAGATTGTAGCAGATTGCTACATATTTATATCGTTAGCAATTGGTAGAAATTGACCGGCAGCCGCTCGGTAACTACTCTGCAATTTGATACCAGTTATCCGAGTGATACACTTGCGCGCATGTTTGTTATTCCTGCTGCGTTTTTTTGTCCTGGCTGTTTTTCCTGCATGCGAACCGTGATTCATTTTTTAATGATTTTGGCCGGTTGCACTGCAATAACTTTACCTGCTTGGGCGCAGGAATCCAGAACCGCGCCATCCATCATTCTCAACCCGATCAACATCACCGCCACGCGCAGCGAGCGTTCGCCGGAGCAGATTCCGAACAGCGTCACGCAGATCTCGCGCACTCCGCAACATAACTACCAGCCCGGTGCGACATTGGATGAATTCGCGCGCGGCACGCCGGGAGTGTTTTTTCAGAATCAGTTCAACTTCACGCAGGATTTGCGCATTGCGATTCGCGGATTTGGCGCGCGCTCGCCGTTTGGGGTGCGCGGTATTCAGATGCACGTCGATGGCATTCCAGCGACGTTGCCGGACGGGCAGACGCAGTTGGATTCGATCGACCCGTCGCTGATCGAGCGCATGGATATTCTGCGCGGGCCTTCCGCGTCGTTGTATGGTAATGCTTCCGGCGGCATGATCGACATCACCACGCGCGAAGCGCCGCCGGAGAAATTTGTGATCATGCCGCGCCAGGTGTTCGGGCAATACGGTTATCTGAAGTCCGAATTGTTTATGGGCGGACGGCAAGGAAACTTTGGTTACAGTTTGTATGGTTCGCACCTGCAACAGGATGGCTGGCGCGATCATAGCGCGATGCAGAATACGTTTTCGCAGGCTAAGCTGAATTTCCAGACGAGTGCCGATTCCGATTTGATGCTGGTGTTCCGCGAATTTTATTCGCCGCTGTCGAAAGACCCCGGCGCTTTGACCCGTGCGGAAGTGCAGGCCGACCCCCGGCAAGCTTCCGTGCGCAATGTGCAGTACAACGCCGGTGAGGAAATCCGCCAGGAGGAGATGGGCATCCGCTTTCGCCAACGACCATCTGCCGGCAAGGAATTCAGCATGACGGGGCATTGGTTGCAACGGGATTTCCAAAGCCGCCAGCAGTTTTTCGACGGCGGACAGGTGCAGTTTGACCGGCAGGTGGGCGGATTGATGATGCAATTCGTCAACGATCATATTTTGTTCAATCGCCCCAACCGCTTTCTGATCGGTGTCGATTACGGCATCCAGAACGACGACCGGCAACGTTTCAATAACAATTTTGGCGCGCGCGGCGCGTTGAACTTAAGCCAGACCGAGCGCGTGCAAAGCACCGGGCCGTTTTTCCGCAACGAATGGCGCGTGGCGGATAAGCTGGATGTGGTGTTCGGCGGGCGCTGGGATTGGCTGCGCTATGAAGTCAAAGATCAATTCAAAAGCGACGGTAACCAGTCCGGCGCGCGCACCGTATCGCAAGCCAGTGGCACCGCCGGGCTGGTGTATCACGTGACCAGCCAACAGCAGATTTACGCGCATACCGCTTCCGTTTTTGAAGCGCCGACCACCACCGAATTGATCAACAATCCCGCCGGAAAAGGCGGTTTCAATCCGAATCTGAACGCGCAAACGTCGCTCAGCAACGAACTCGGCTTTCGCGGCAACACCGCCGGATTCCAATACGACACCGCGGTGTTTTTTATCCGCACGTGGAACGAAATCACGCCGTTCGAACTGGCGTCGTCGCCCGGCCGGGCTTTCTTCCGCAACGCCGGACAATCGCGCCGCATCGGTGTCGAAACACGTCTGGCGACACCGGAATGGAAAGGTCTGCGCGGCGAAGTCAGTTACACCTTTTCCGATTTTGAATTCGAGAAATATGTTGTGAACGACGTGAATCTGAAAGGCAACATTTTCCCGGGCATTCCCCGTCACCGCTGGGAAGGATTGCTGCGCTACGCACACCCGCTCGGCTTTTTCGGGCAACTACACGTGCACCGCGTCGGCGAGTTTTTTGTCAATGACACCAACAGCGCAACCAATCCGGCGTATACCTTGGGTCAACTGCTGGCAGGATGGGAATTGCGGCGCAACAACCTTGAAAGCTCGATCTTTTTCGGCATCAACAACCTGTTCGATGCGCAATATAACGCCAATACCCGCATCAACGCGGCCTTGGGACGCTACTACGAGCCGGGACCGCCGCTCAATGTGTTCGGCGGCGTGCGAGTGCGCATTGTGGTGTTTTGACCGGCCTGTATTGAGCCGCTCCGGTAGGAATGGTACAGTGGAGCGCGTTAACTCATGCATCGTGACACTATCTACTATGAAACGACCATTCAAAGAAATCCTGATCGTAATCGCTCTCTGTCTTGCTGTTTCACTCAGCGCACAAGCCCAGCGCCTCCAAACCGAATTCGATGTGCACTTGGTGGCCGAAGGATTGCAATTCCCGTGGGGCATGGCGTTCATGCCGGACGGCAATGTGCTGGTCACGGAAAAAGTAGGCCGGTTGCGGATCATCACCCCGGACGGCAAGGTATCGGAACCGGTCAAGGGCGTTCCGGCGGTTTTCTTTCAGCAGCAGGGTGGTTTGCTGGATGTAGCGCTGGATCCGGAGTTTGCCAAAAACCGGCTGATTTACCTGTCGTACGCCGAACCGGAAGGGTCGCGGGCGGGAACGGCGGTCGCCCGGGCTGAATTAAAAGACGGCAGCCTGGAAAACTTGCAGGTGATTTTCCGCCAGGTACCGAAAACGGAAGGACCCGTGCATTTCGGTTCACGTCTGGCATTCGCGCCCGACGGCAATCTGTTCATCACCTTGGGTGATCGCGGGGATTACATGGAGGAAGCGCAGAATCTGAGCAATCACATCGGCAAGATCATCCGCATCCGGCCCGATGGCTCGGTGCCCGCCGACAATCCGTTCGTCAACAATCCGCAAGCCAAGCCGGAAATTTGGTCATATGGCCACCGTAGCGTGCAGGGTGCAGCGATTCATCCGAAAACCGGCGCATTGTGGATCCACGAGCATGGTCCGAAAGGCGGCGATGAAATCAATATTCCGCAAGCCGGAAAAAATTACGGCTGGCCCAAGGCCAACTACGGCGTACACTACAACGGCGCGCCGATAAAGCACGAACACGCCGAGCAAGGCTTTGAAGAACCCATTCACTACTGGGTGCCGTCGATCGCACCGTCCGGCATGGTGTTTTATACCGGCAAACAATTTCCGGGATGGCGTGGCAGCTTGTTCATCGGCGCACTCGCGGGACGGCAAGTCGTGCGTTTGACAACGGACGATAAGAAAATTCTCAGCGAAGAGCGCTTATTGACTAACACGCTGCGTTTCCGCGATGTCGAACAAGGCCCGGATGGCGCATTGTATTTGTTGACGGATGAAGACAACGGCAAATTACTGAAACTGTCACCAAAATGAAACATTCATGCGGTATAAACCGGACTCCGGCAAACCCGCGTATTTTCCACACAAGCACATTGGAACGGCAATAAATTGACAAGAAAAAGTAAAAATCACCTGAACAACTTCCATTGATGGACACTCTCGATCTTAAAAACCCGACGCTGTATATCAACCGCGAGCTGAGCTTGCTCGAATTCAACCGGCGCGTCATCGAGCAAGTCAAGGATGAAAGCCTGCCGTTGCTGGAAAGATTGCGCTTCTTATGTATCGCCAGTACCAATCTGGACGAGTTCTTTGAGATCCGCGTGGCCGGTTTAAAACAGCAGGTCAAATACAGTTCGACACAAACGGGTCCGGATAATCTGTCTCCGGCGGAAGTGCTGGCACGCGTCAGTGAAACGGCGCATCAGTTTGTGCAAGAGCAGTACATCGTGTGGAATGACTTGATCATACCGGCGCTGACCAAGGATAAAATACGCTTGCTGCGCCGTACGCAGTGGAAACCCTTGCTCGGCCGCTGGATACACCGCTATTTCAAAGATGAAGTGCTGCCGGTGTTGAGTCCGATCGGCTTGGATCCCGCGCACCCTTTCCCCAAGGTTCTGAACAAGAACCTGTATTTCATCATATCGCTGGAAGGAAAAGATGCCTTCGGGCGGGATTCCGGGCTGGCCATCGTACAAGCGCCGCGTTCGTTGCCCAGGGTGGTTCCGGTTCCGGCAAAATACAGCGAAGGCAATCACGATTTTGTCATGTTGTCGTCGATCATCCATGCGCACGTGGGCGATCTGTTTCCGGGCATGAGTGTGACCGGTTGCTATCAGTTCAAGGTGACGCGCGATAGCGATCTGTTTATCGACGATGAAGCCATCGACGATCTGCTGCGCGCGCTCGAAGGCGAGCTGCCCTCGCGCCGCTTCAGCGACGCCGTGCGTTTGGAAGTGGCGGATAACTGTCCGGACAATCTCAGCCGTTTTCTGTTACAAAAATTCGGCTTGCAACAAAGCGATCTCTATCAAGTCGCAGGACCTGTCAATCTGGGGCGTTTACTCGCGATCTGCGATCTGGTTGACCGTCCGGAATTGAAATTCGCTGGATTCACACCGGATATACCCAAGCGTTTGCTGAAAAATTCCAGCATTTTTGACGCGCTGCATAACGGCGACATCTTGCTGCACCATCCCTTTCAATCGTTTGCGCCGATCATCGATTTTCTGCGGCAAGCGGCAGCCGATCCCGATGTGCTATCCATCAAACAGACGCTTTATCGTACCGGCATTGATTCAGCCGTCGTCGAAATATTAAAAATTGCAGCACGCGCCGGTAAGGAAGTTACCGTG
The DNA here is from genome assembly GCF_900106555.1 of Nitrosomonas oligotropha. Lineage (GTDB taxonomy): Bacteria > Pseudomonadota > Gammaproteobacteria > Burkholderiales > Nitrosomonadaceae > Nitrosomonas > Nitrosomonas oligotropha_A. The sequence continues at coordinate 33,401 of NZ_FNOE01000009.1, forward strand.
GTAATCGAGCTGCGAGCACGATTCGATGAAGAAGCCAATATCGAGCTGGCTAGTGAGTTACAGCAGGCCGGGGCGCATGTGGTGTATGGTGTGGTGAATTATAAAACCCACGCCAAAATGATTCTGGTGGTCAGGCGAGAAGGCCGCGCCTTGCGCCGCTACGTGCATTTGGGCACCGGAAACTACCATGCGCGCACGGCGCGGTTGTATACCGACTACGGTCTGCTGACGTGCGACAAGGCAATCGGCGAGGATGTCAACAAGCTGTTTCACCAATTGACCGGTCTGGGCCGCGCGGGCAAGCTGAAAAAACTTTTGCAATCGCCTTTTACGCTGCATAAAGGCATTCTGAATTACATCGACAAGGAAATCAGCGCTGCGGCCGCCGGAAAAAAAGCCTGGATCATCGCCAAAATGAATGCGCTGGTCGATCCGGAAATCATCGCCGCGCTGTACAAGGCATCGCAAGCGGGTGTAAAGATCGACTTGATCATTCGCGGTATCTGTTGCCTGCGCCCCGGTATCAAGGATGTATCGGAGAATATCACCGTGCGTTCGATCGTCGGCCGTTTTCTCGAACATACCCGGGTGTATTATTTTCATAATGGCGGCGGTATCGGCGAAGAACTGGTTTTTTGTTCCAGCGCGGATTGGATGACGCGCAATTTACATTACCGCGTTGAGGTGTGCTTCCCCGTCGAAGAAAAACGCACTAGCGACAATGTCATCGATCAGGGATTATTAAGTTATTTGTCCGATAATACACAGGCTTGGGTACTACAAAGCGACGGCTCGTACAAGCGCCTGAAACCCGGCACATCCAAACCACGCTCGGCGCAACAGCTTCTGCTGGAACATTATTGCGGTCCGGCTTAAGGAAGTGATTTACCACCTCACCTTTCGATGGATTCTCATTGCCGCACTGGCGGCCGTATCGTATTCAATAGGAACAATGCCGGCAGCAGCCGCAGAACCGGAGGTGGGCTCACCAGAACTCTTCTGTCAGATACGCTACGCCAGTGAAACACGCACGCTTCACCAATTTGCCACAACCGATCCCTATTCAGCTGCCACAGCGGATTTTGACAATCGTTTCCGCTTTAGAGCTGTCGTGCTGGGCTCATCCGGCCAGGTCGACCATATCACGCTGACGGTGTATGAATTGGTTAAGGAAGCACCTCCCGTCATCATTCACCAGGTACGTTATCACGCGCCTTTCAACATGCATAATGAAATTCCTGCTTTAACAGGCTGGAACCATGTTTACGCAAACTATCTTGGGCGCGAATTGCGCTATGGATGCGCACTACAATCGGTGCAATCATGATCTGCCGCAAGCTCACCAATATCCTGCTTCTGTGCATATTGAGCTCAATCTTTCCCACTCATGCTGCCGGGCCAGTTGATCCGGACACTCCGAACACTACTGTACGTATTGTCTGGATGGGTGACATCATGCTGGCCGATGGGCCGGGACGTCTGATCGCAAGCGGTGGCAACCCCTTTCAGCCCTTCGCCTCGCGGCTGGCTGACGCCGACATCCGGGTAGCCAATCTGGAATGCGTCATCGCCGAGGGCGGTAAAGCAATCAACAAACCCTGGACCTTCCGTGCTTCCCCAGCTGTACTGCCATTGCTCAGAAGCCATATTGATGCCGTATCACTGGCCAACAACCATGCGGGCGATTACGGCAAGGATGCCTTTTCGGAAATGATCACTCACTTACAACAGGCCAACATACCTTATTTCGGCGGCGGTATGGATTGGCGTGAAGCTCACAAGCCACTGATCATCGAGCGCAAAGGCCTGAAAATAGCCTTGCTGGGCTATGATGAATTCTTCCCGCGCGTATTCGAAGCTGGCGAGAAATTACCTGGGGTAGCGTGGTCAGAAGATGAGCAGGTTGTGTACGATATCCAGCAGGCACGCAAGCAGGCGGATATCGTCATCCCCTTCATGCACTGGGGTCAGGAACACGAGCCAATCGCTAATGATCGCCAGCGCGAACTGGCTCGCCTGATGATCGATGCTGGCGCCGATGCCGTGGTGGGCACACACCCGCATGTCGTGCAAGATACGGAAACCTACCGGGGAAAACCCATCATTTACAGCTTGGGCAACTTCATTTTCGACGGTTTCTCATCCATCGAAAATAATACTGGCTGGGTGCTATGGATGGATGTAACGATTCAGGGCGTAACAAACTGGCGCATTGAACACGCCCATATTGATCAACAAGGCACTCCATATCCGCTAAGCAATTAAATTCCTCAACAACTGGGAAAACCGGAAAGATCATCACAAAAACCAGCAGCATGCTGCGGATTCTCCCCCAAAAGTCAGCGCTTGCTCAGCGCAGCAGCTTGTGCTGCATTAAGTTATACAACGCCTCATAGGGAATAGGACGGCTGAAATAATAGCCCTGATGAAAATAACATGCATGCTGAAGCAATAATTTAACCTGCCGTTCCGTTTCCACGCCTTCCGCAATCACCGTCAGACCGAGATTTTTCCCGAGACCGATAATGGCTTGCACGATTTTCAGATCGTTCCGGTTCTGATCCAGCGTCCGCACGAAGGATTTATCAATTTTCAAGATATCGATCGGCAGTTCACGCAGCAATGTCAGCGAGGAGTAGCCTGTGCCGAAGTCATCCAGGGCGATTAAAATATCGAGGCGCTTAATTTCCTCTAGCACTTTGCTGACCCGTTCCATGTCGTTGACAATGGCGCTCTCGGTTATTTCCAGAATCAAGGACTTGGCAGGCAGTCCGGTATCGTGCAGCACTTGTACAATCGTTTGCGGAAAGTTCTTGTTTAATAATTGCCGCGGATTGACGTTCACCGAAACGTTTACCGGATAACCCAATTGCAAGAGGTTGTATGCCGCGGCGCATGAGGTTTTCAGCACGATTTCGCCCAGCTGCTCAATCTGGCCGATGTCCTCCGCCAGCGGAAGAAACTCGCTCGGCGACAAATAGCCCCGCTTCGGGTGCAGCCAGCGGACCAGCGCTTCGATACGCGCGATATGATGCGATTGCGCATTGACGATCGGCTGAAACAATACCTGCAATTCATCATTTTTTATCGCGGCGCGTAATTCCCTTTCCAGTTCGAGCTGATCGCGCGTCCAAACCACCGAGGATTCAGCGGAATAAAAACCGAAGTGATTCCCGCCATCCTTCTTGACGCGATACATTGCGGTACCGGCTCTTTCCAATACCGTTTCGCCGGTCAGTCCATCTTCAGGGTAAAAACTCACGCCGATACTGACGGAAACAAATACTTCAAATCCATCAATCTCAAACCGTTGCCGGATGGTGTCGAGAATTCTCTGCGCCATCTCCGGCGCGGAATCTTCCTTCGCCAGACGGTTAAATAGCAGCACGAACTCATCGCCGCCCCAGCGTGCCAGGATGACCTCAGCTCCCACAATATCGAATAGACGGCTGGAAACCAACTTGAGTAATTTGTCTCCGGCATGATGGCCCATGGCATCGTTAATTTTTTTGAAATTATCCAGGGTGACAAAAAATACCGTAATATTCTTCCCGGTATCGGGGATTGTCTGAATCAGGGAATCAAATTGCGCCAGCAGTCTCGAGCGATTCGGTAACTTGGTTAACGCATCGTGGCTTTGCTGGTGCGCAACTTGCTGCGCCAGTTCAATGCGGTCGGTAATATCCGTCATCGCGATTACCGAACCCATCATGGCTTTTTGATCGTCGAATAACTGATTCCGCGTAATCCGCACCGTCCGTTCAGTGCCTTGCGCTGTTTTCAGCAAGCATTCAACCATGCCGGGTTTATGCAAACCGCCGTCCAAGATATCTTTCCCGGCTGGGTTAGCGGATAAGCCGTTGTTTCGGGTATCCAGTCCCAGAATTTCCGCTAACAGCTTGCCCTTGATCTGATTGAGCTGGGTTCGCAGAATTGTCTCCGCGCCTTTGTTGATGTAGATCACATGGTCAAAAGCATCAGTAATGATGACGCCATCCCCGATTGATTCCAGTGCCGCATTGGAATGTGTTTTATCAATCCAGAATGTGCGCAGAAATTCATTGATGCGCCGCCAGTTCCAAAGCGGATACAGCGATAACGTGCCCAATAACGCCGCGCCGGGGGGAATCCAGATGCGATTCAGCGTCAGGATCAAGCCGCAAAGAAATAATCCGGCAATCATGAGCGCGAGTAATAGCGGGATTGTCAGATTTTTCCCTGTCCAGGCAATGATCACCAGAATAGCGCTTACCCAGAAAACTGCGATGGCTGCTGTAATCACTGCGGGAGCGGGATGAATGATGCGGCCGGTTGCCAGCATGGAAAAAACATTGGCATGCCATTCCACGCCCGTCATGAGTTGATGATTGAGCGGCGATACCGGTGTGGCGAAACGTGTTCCCATTCCCGCCGCGGTCATGCCGACGATCACCGTTTTGTTTCTTAAGCTGGCCAAGGCCTCATCGTCGAACAAAACCCTGGCGTACGATATTCTCCGGAAACTGCCGGGCTCCCCAGCATAAGGGATCAGCGCTTGCTGCGCTCTTACCCAGTGTTCCGGTTGCTCCGGCACTGCCACAGGGTTTTGCAGTTGATAGATTGCTCTCGCGGCGGCCGGATTGGTCAGCGCCAATCCTAATGCGGGCCATGCGGGCGCATTAATCCCCGCGGATAAAAAAACGCGCCGCGCAACGCCATCGCTATCCAGTTCAACGTCAACATGGCCGAGTACAGCCTGTTGGGTAAACAGGGGCAGCGGCTGCACCAGCGTTAACAATTGCGTATCGGCGTCAAATACCGGCGCCACCGGCAAAATGACATTGCCGTGTTCGGCAATCGCGTAAGCCAGCAAATGATCGGCGTAGGGATCGCTATCCTGCGGCTCGGAGAACAGCAAATCCAAAGCCACCGCTTGATTGTCAATCGATTTCAGCCGGTTGATCAATTCCGCGTGCACGCCTCTGGACCACGGCCAGCGGCCTAAAGTTTTGAAGCTTTCATCATCGATCGCGACAATGACAACATCGGGATCCTGTGGATATTGCTGCAACGTGGCTATTTTGTCATAGAGGATAAAATCGAAGCGCTCCAGTACTTCCGTATAAGCGATGAAAGCAACTCCGGCGAGCAGGATTACGATGCGGATAGCAAATGACCGGTGCTTCCGCAGCTGACCCGCCTGGATCATATCAATACGAGCAATGGCAGCAACATCAGCAGCATAAACCAGTAGGATATCCCGAAGGGAACTTCAATCGCTTGCGGCGATCCCCAAGGCCCTTGAAAACCATCTGATTCAATGGTTTTGATACGCAGATAATAAGTGCCGCTATCCGGTTTTGCGATCGTTACTTGCGAAGCCGTAGTCGACTCGTCGTGAATAATATGGGTAAATTCTTTATCGCGCGCAAATTGAAACTGAAAGCTCTGCCCTTCCGCAGCAGCGCGCCAGGCGAACGTCATTTTGTTATCGTCCAGTTTCGCTTCTCCCACCACCGGTGCGGGATAAGGTACCCGGAATGCCATGGTATCGCTGAACGGCCCCGCGCCTTCGCGCGCGGACACGGCGAAAATACGCCAGAAATAATGACCGGGCGTCAGTGACTCGGATAAAGTCACGCTGTTTTCTTTCACTTCAGGATTAAAGTACAAAGACGATGAGAAATCAGCATCCTTGCTGATCATAACGGCATAGTGGGAGACATCCGTTTGCGCCGCCCATTTGAATTGCTGTTTTTCCGGCTCCGCCATGCCGCCCGGGAGTGGCGCAAGAATAAAAGGCGCTTCCGGATAGGCATTCAGCGCGAACGCAATGACCGCATCCTTGCCTTCGATCGATAATCCATCGATACCGCGCACTCTCAGCCAATAATCGCCATCCGGAATATCGCCGTCGCGGAACGGTAAATTCGCAGCGGTAAATTCAGAGCGTAAGTTTTTAAAGTCCCGGTCGGCGGCAATTTGCGCCCGGTACGCGTGCGCCCCCGCCAATGGGGTAAATTTAATCACCAGTGGCAAATTTTGATAATAATGCGCGGCTCCGGACAAATCCGGCGGCGGCAGCAACTTGACGGGCGAGACCGGCGGCTTACCTTCGATGGTTACCGTGCCATAACCCGCCGGCACTTTGACTTGTTTTCTCTCGCCATTGACCTCCACGCTACCGGTCAGCACCTCGCTGCTGGTACCGGATTGCGTTTCAATGACCCCGACGCGGAAATCCGTGCCGCGCACCGAGCTGATTGCGGATGGCGTTTTAATTTTGAACCGGGTGGCTTTCTCGGATTTTTTCGGCACGGAATTTTCCGTGCGCCCCTGACGCACATCAACCAGCGTATCAATCAAACCATAATCGCCGAACATCCGCATATTTTCCAGGCGCAGCTGGGTGTTTTCCTGCATACGCATTTGTGATCCATCGGCGAACTCGACGGTCACAAACGCGTCGTTTCCACTGTGTATTTCATCGCCCATCAGCAATTGCATGCCTTGCTCAAGCGCTATGCGCTCCTGGTCTTTACGCTGCAACGTCGCAGTAGCGTAGACACTGACCGCCTGCGCGAAGATATCCTGCTGTTTTGTCCAGGCCACCGGAATTCGCAGCGCGGTACCAGGCGGTATCACATAGGGGTTCCGCACTTGATTGAGCTGCTGCAGCTGCTGCACGTATTCCATGCTTTTCAGATGGCGTTCCGTCAGATTCCATAAATTATCGCCGGGCCGGACGGTATAAATCCACTCTTCGGCCACCGCAGGAGCCGATAGAATCAGGATCAAAAACAACGCTGTGCTGCAAATCCCGCCAAACCGGTGCGCAAGTTTTCCTAATTGCATGCCATCCCCTTTCTCATTGGAACATCATTGGGTAAAACTCTGAACACAAAAAAATCCGCTTTTCCGATATCGGGAAATGCAGCAGTCTAGCGCTCGCAACCCATAAATTCAATAGCTTGCAATGAATTCCGCATGTAATCTCAAGCTAGCTGTTGCAACTATCTAATGAAACGATAGTTTGATATCCGCGATCTGCAAAAAACCTTGTTCGGTAATGAGATCAACCAGCGTTAAGGGGTGTTGATCCAGCCAGCCGGGTGGAAAGTCCAAGTTCACACGGTTCTTATTCACGTAAACCAATATTTCCGGCAGACTGATATTCGAGCGGCTTCTATGCATGACTACCGCCAGCCTGAGTAAGATGCATAATCTGATAATCGAGGTACGCATGGAAACAGCGATCGATTCAAATTCTTCCACGGGAAACTTGCGCCGATGGCTACGCACCAGCATCGCCAGTTTCATTTGCTCCTGACGGGAAAAACCGGCCAAGTCCGAATTGCCCGTCAGATAAGCGCCATGCCGGTGATATTGGTTATGCGCAACCGATAAGCCGATTTCATGAATGTAGGCACCCCACGACAATAATTTCAGGTCGGTTTTTTCATCCAGTTCCCAGGCCGCTTTTACCTGATGAAAAAAATTTCCGGCAGTATCCCTAACCCGGCCGGCCTGCTCCAAATCGGCATTGTAGCGTTGCGCCACCGCCATGATGGTCTTATCCCTGACATCTTCATCGTGCACCCGGCCGATCAGGTCATACAGCAAACCTTCGCGTAACGCGCCCTCGGATACATCGATTTTCTTCAGGTTAAGCGCTTCAAACACACCGTACAATATCGAGACGCCGCTGGCAAAAACCGGCTTTCTGCGTTCCGACAAACCCGGGAAATTAATTAACGCGCTGTCACCGATTGCGATAAGTTCGTCCATCAATTGCGTCAACGCGGTTGCCGTAATTCCTGAATCGCACCAGCCTTGCGCTTGCACTACATCCCGGATGGCAATGATGGTGCCGGAAGAACCCAGGGCATAATCCCAACCCGTTTTCTTATACGCAGTTTCCAGCGATTCCAGTTCCTGCATTGCAAACAGGATGGCCTTGCGCATTTTTTTGGCTTTTATCTTACCGTCGTCAAAAAACCGCTGCTCCATATTGACGCAACCCATATACAAGCTTTCCGTCTGGTATGTGTCGTACCCCCGGCCGATAATCAGCTCCGTACTGCCGCCGCCGATGTCGATCACCAGCCGCTTGTTCACCTCATCGTACAAAGTATGCGCCACACCGGAATAGATCAGCCGCGCCTCTTCACGGCCAGCAATAATCTCAATCGGATGCCCCAATGCGCGATGCGCATGCAGCAAGAACTCGCCGCCATTCCGGGCTTGGCGCAGCGTATTGGTACCGACGGCACGCACATTCACATGCGGAATTTCCCGGATACGCTGACCGAACCGTTGCAGGCATTCCAGCGCCTGCTGCATCGATTCGCTGGATAGCTCCTGCTTGTCATTCAAGCCGGAAGCCAATCGCACCATTTCTTTCATACGATCAATGATCTGCAGGCGGCCATCCGCCCAATTCGCCACAATCATATGAAAGCTGTTTGAACCTAAATCCACGGCTGCGTAGGACTCATCCATGTTCGGCGCCATAAGGGTGATAGTATGTTGGTTGGTGAATATGTTTTCTATTCAAGCGATGCAAAAAAATCAGCTGATCATCATGCGGCACGCCAAATCGGACTGGAGCGATGCGAGCAAATCCGATTTTGACCGCCCTCTAACCGCGCGCGGCAAAAAAGCTGCAAAACAAATGGGACAATGGTTGAAACAGAAACAGTACCGCATCGACCGGATACTCTGTTCACCTGCGTTGCGGGCAAAACAAACCTGCCAGTTGGCTGCGGAGCAATTGGATTTTGCTCAACAGCGCGTGCTGTGGGAAGACAGAATCTATGAAGCATCGCTCAATGACCTGATTGCGCTGGTCAATCAATACGGCGCAGGCGCTCACACCTTACTGATCGTCGGCCACAATCCCGGTCTGGATCAATTACTCTGCCACCTATGTGATGATCCCCCACTTGCTAACGCTTCCGGTAAATTACTGACCACCGCTGCAACCGCTGTGCTGGATTATGGAACTGCGCCCATTTCGGTAAAAGCGCATCAAGCACACCTGCAATGTTTGATCAGACCCAAGGAGCTATGATTTCTTTTTATCTTTTTTCTTGCCGTCTTTTTTCTTATCTTTATGCTTCTTTTTCTTTTCTTTATCTTTTACTGCTTTCTTGTCGTCTTTCCGGGCTTTTTTCTCGTCTTTGTCTTTGTCTTTATCTTTGCCTTTCGCTTTATCCGCTTTGGGCAAACTTACTGTCTGATCGATTACAGTCTTTTTGGTCACAGTCAGTGTGCTGCTATCCGCCGTACTGGCTGGTTTGGCTGGCTTTTCTTTCAGACTATCCAAAGCGGCTTGTCTGACCGCACGCGCGCGCAACTCGCCTTTAAAACCGGGTATTTTCCGCAGCTCTTCCAAACTCAGCGAAGCCAGCGCCTCAACCGTTTTTATTTTGCGCTCTTGCAATATTTTGATTGTCGCCGGACCGATTCCTTTGATATCCGTTAACTTCTTCATCACCATGACCTGACTCCTATGAGCTCGAAAAAATCATTATAACCGCCTGCTCGTTTAATACAACGCACAACAGCCCGGAATACCGCCATTGATCTGAATTCAATTCAATAAACGAAATCCGGATCAAGGTTTGTTCTTCAACATATCTTTGAGATTGGCAAAAGGACTGAACGTCGCCGTGTTCCCGGCTTGCCCGCTATCCGTCCGGCCCATGGCATCCTTAAGCTTAGAATGCTCGTTTTCGTGGCAGTAGGTACAGAGGAGTTCCCAGTTACTGCCATCGGGCGGATTGTCGTCGTGATTGCTGTTTTTGTGATGCACTTCCAGCAACTGTAAATTCTTATGATCGAACGTGCGCGCGCAACGCCCGCACACCCAGGGAAATAGTTTAAGCGCCTGCTCGCGGTACCCCTGCGCGCGTTTCTCGGCATTCCGGCGCGCTTCCAGAACCACTTTATCCAGTTTACTCGTGTCTTTTGCCATCGGCTTGTTTCCTTCTCTCGAAAAGATTCAATGGGGCAATGCCCGCTGCTTAATGCCCGATATAGAGTTTGTCGACTTCGGCCTTATATTTTTCCAGCACCTTCGTGCGTTTTAATTTGAGCGTCGGTGTCAACAACCCGTTTTCGATAGTCCAAGGCTCCTGAATGACGGCAACGCGGCGTATTTTGGCGTAGCCTGGAAATTCACTGGTTTGATGCGTGATTTTTTCCAATAAAATTTTCTCCAGCTGATGTTTCTGCTGTTCACTATCCAGGCGATCATCCAGGCCATAATGCGCGCTAAGATCCTGCCATCGAGCTGGATTCAATACCGCCAGAACACTTAAATAAGAACGCGCTTCGCCGATCAGCATCACCTGTTCAAACAAGGGATCACGCAGAATCGCGGCTTCCATATCACCCGGCGGCACTTTCTCGCCGGTCGACAAAACGATAATTTCTTTCAACCGCCCGGTAATCGTTACATGGCCTTGCTCATCAATCGATGCGATATCACCGGTATTCAACCAGCCATCTGGCGAAATCACCGCTTTCGTCGCTTCCGGATTATTCCAGTATCCCAGCATTACATTCGGCCCCCGTACCAACAGGGCATTGTTTTCCCCTAATTTGACTTCCACGCCGGGAATCGGCAAGCCGACACTGGCTGGCATATTATCCTCAACCCGGTTAGCACACACGACCGGACTGCTTTCCGTCATCCCGTAGCCTTGCAACACCGGCAATCCAAGACCAATAAATATGCGCGAAACTTCAGCCGGTAAGGCTGCGCCGCCGCTCATCGCCATCCGCAAGCGTCCGCCGAGCTTGTCCAGCACCTTGTCGGCCACCAGCTGCTTGAGGATTGGCCACAACACATGCGACAAACGCCGATATCCCCTTCTTTGCTGGCATTCAAACTGGCTGTACCCGGTTTCCACCGCAAAATTGAACAACCAGCGCGCAAAACCCGAGCCTTCGGCCAGTTTTGCCCGTATGCCCGCATAAACCCGTTCATAGATGCGCGGCACCGAAATCAACAATGTCGGGCGGATAGTCAGCAGATCTTCCTGCAACTGCGGAATCGAACGTGCGTACGCAATCGTGGCGCCAGCCATCATCGGCACGTAATACCCCGATGTCCGTTCGAACGTATGCGATAGCGGTAAAAACGACAGTAACAAATCATCCGGCTGCACCGGAATCACCTGCAAGCAACTGGCCACATTACTTAGGATATTGTGATGACTGAGCATCACACCCTTGGGACGGCCGGATGTGCCGGAGGTGTAAATGATCGTGGCCAGCGCATGCGGATCGCTGGGGATATGCTGCACTTCATTGGCATGCGCCGATGATAGCCAATCCATCGCCGCGACGACCCGAACATGATCGCAAGCATCGATACTATCCGGTTCAAAAGGCCGGAGGATGAGTACCCGCTGCAATCCTTCGATTTCATTGTGGATGGTCAAAAATTGCTGCCATTGATGCGAGTTGTCCAGCAGCAATAATTTAACGTTGGCATCGTTGATGACGTAAGCCGCATTCTCAACCCGGTCATCCGTGTACAAGGGAATCACCACCAGCCCGAGGCCGAGCGCCGCCTGCTCGAACATCACCCATTCCGGGCAATTTTTCATCATCACCGCGACCCGGTCGCCCGCCGCGAGCGATTCTTTCATCAACGCGGCTTGCCAGCGCGCCACCCATTGATTCATCTGCTCCCAGGTATAGTTAGCCCATTCCTCGCTGACGGCGTTGAAATAGCGGTAGGCCACTTTCTGCGGCGTGCGCTGCACGCGCGCCTTGAAAAGACCATCCAGTGTTTTTGCTTCTTCTACCGGAATAATGTTTGTCATTCCGTCTTGCTCGATTTGCATAGCATTCCTTTTTATACCGGGATTTCTGTCAGTGTCGTTATGTTTTCAGTGCACGTCATTCCTTGTCTTGTTCCTCTTCGCCACCGCCTTCGTCTGAAGAAATACTTTCCATCACTTCGGCAGCCGCAGCGGCCGCAGCACTCACCGCCGCGACAAAACCAGCAGCACCCGCGCCAGCAGCGGCGCTCGCCACATGACCGATTGTTCCGGCAATTCCCGTGTCCGTCCTTGTTTCGTGACCGAAATCAGGCGGAAAATCGTCCACTTTAACCACTCGGCCGCGTAAATCTTTCAACTTGTTCAGAAGACCCGCTTCTTCCGCGCTAATGATGTTCAGTTGCAACGCCTGAGCGATCTGTCCGTCACCATGATCGGTAATTTTATGCTGCTTGACGGCTTCGCGCAGTTTGGCTTCGATGGCGCTGCATTGAATAACGCATTGCAAAGCGTGCTCCAGATCCGCCATCGGTTCACCGTCGGCGGTAGGAACAAAAATCCCAGAGGTTAATCGATCGCGCACCGCACCCGGTTCCATCATCAGCCTGGCAACTTCGTGCGACAGTACGTCAGTAGGGGGTTTGCAGCGTTTCCCGAGCGGAAAGACCAAGGCTTTTAGCGCCCAGATCAACGCAATATGCCCCGGGAAATTGGTCAAAAATTCATCGAATGCCTGTTGCAAGCGATACAAAGCATCTTGCATGGACCAATGCAGCAACGGCAAATCCGCAGCCGGACGGCCATCGTCTTCAAAACGCTTCAGCGTAGCCGAGCACAGATACAACATGCTGAGAATATCGCCCAGTCGCGCCGACAAGCGCTCCCTGCGTTTGAGCGATCCGCCCAGCTTCATCAGCCCGATATCGGCGATACACGCAAAACTGGCGGAGTAACGCGCTAATTGGCGGTAATACGCGGCCGTTTCCGGCGCGCAATTTTCTGGCGCGTTGTCTTTGATATGACTACCGAATAGCGCATAAATCAAAGCGTTTGCCGTATTGCGCAGAGTGAACTTGGCGTGCCCGATCAAAGCTTCGTCAAACGCCTGCGATGCGCTGTCTGGATTGTTATCATGCGTGGCGTTGACTTCTTTCAGCAGATACGGATGACAGCGGATCGCGCCCTGACCGAAAATGATCATATTGCGCGTCAGAATGTTGGCGCCTTCCACGGTAATGCTGACGGGAATCTGCTGATAAGTACGCCCGAGATAGTTTCTCGGCCCGATGCAAATGCCCTTGCCGCCGTGAATATCCATCGCGTCGTTGATCGCTTGGCGTCCGCGTTCGGTCAGATGATATTTGACAATGGCCGACGCGACAGAAGGTTTCTCGCCCAGATCGACCGCACTCGCGGTCATGACGCGCGCGGCGTCCATCATGTAAGTATTGCCGCCGATGCGCGCCAGTGCTTCCTCGATACCTTCAAAGTAACCGATCGGTGTTTTGAATTGCGTCCGCACCCGGCCATACGCACCGGCAGTGCGCGCCGCCAATTTTGCCGCGCCCACGCTGGTGGCTGGCAATGAAATGGCGCGCCCGACCGACAGGCAGTTCATCAACATGCGCCAGCCTTGCCCGACGCCTTCCTGCCCGCCGATGATCCAATCCATCGGAATGAACACTTCCTTGCCCCAGTTCGGGCCGTTCTGGAATGCACCGTTGAGCGGATAATGCCGCCGCCCGATATGGACGCCCGGCGTATTGGTCGGAATCAGCGCGAGCGTAATGCCGAGATCTTCATCCTTACCCAGCAAGCGATCCGGATCGTACAATTTGAACGCCAGACCGAGAATAGTCGCCACCGGGCCCAACGTGATATAGCGTTTTTCCCAGGTTACTTTCATCCCCAGCACATCGCTTTGACCGTCGTATTCGCCGCGGCACACAATGCCGAAATCCGGCATCGCACCCGCATCCGAACCCGCTTCCGGCGAAGTCAGCGCAAAGCAAGGCACCTCCTGGCCTTTGGCCAAACGCGGCAAGTAATATTCTTTTTGCTTTTCGGTACCGTAATGCAGCAGCAGCTCGGCTGGCCCCAAGGAATTCGGCACCATCACCGTGACCGCCCCGGTGCCGCTGCGCGAGCCGATTTTCATCACCACTTCGGAATGCGCCAGCGCCGAGAAACCGTAACCGCCGTACTGCTTGGGAATAATCAAGCCGAAGAAACCCTTGTCCTTGATGAACTGCCATACTTCCGGCGGCAGATCCTTCAGCTCGTGCGTGATCTTCCATTCGTCGAGCATGGCGCACAATTGCTCCGCCGGGCCATCGAGAAACGCCTGCTCCTCCGCACTCAATTGCGGTTTGGGATAAGCCAGCAGCTTTTTCCAATCCGGCTTGCCGCTGAATAATTCACCCTCCCACCAAACCGTACCGGCATCCAGCGCCTCCTGCTCTGTTTGCGAGATGGGCGGCAGCATTTTGCGGAAAATTTTCAGGATCGGATTGCTGACCAGATGACGGCGCAGTAAAGGAATCGCCAGAATCAGGCTGGCAACGGCAACGACAAATAAGACGACATAGAAGAGAAACAGGAACATGGCAATCTTCCTCGTAGTGAGTTAAACCCGGTCAACTTTGCGGCACGATGACACGGTGTTGTACAAGACTTCAATCAGGCGTGTAGAATCCGGCAATCTTCTCAAAGCGCTACAGTCGCAAATTTACATGATAACCGTCCAAATCCCTACTGTAGCGCTGAAGTATTATGCCGCGTTTGTTGTGGTTTTCATACACCCGCACCGCCACCAATTTTTAACTTGTTAAATTCAGGAAAAAATCATGTCCGATGACACACTGTCGCTTGCGCAAATACTGATCGCCCGCCGCTCACTCACCCCTGCCGATGACGGCTGCCAGGAAATCCTGATCGAACGCCTGGAAAAACTCGGTTTCCGTATCGAAAAAATGCGCTTCGGCGAGGTCGACAACCTCTGGGCTCGGCGCGGCGATACAGCGCCGGTGCTGTGCCTTGCCGGACATACCGACGTCGTGCCCACCGGCCCGTTGGAACAATGGGACAGCGACCCGTTCACGCCCACGATCCGCGACGGCAAGCTGTACGGCCGCGGCGCCGCTGACATGAAATCATCGCTGGCCGCTTTTATCACCGCCATTGAAGCGTTCGTGGCGCAACATGCCAACCATCAAGGCTCCATCGCATTGCTGATCACTTCGGATGAGGAAGGCATCGCCGTCGACGGCACCGTCAAAGTGGTCGAAGCGCTCAAAGCGCGCGGCGAATTGCTGGATTACTGCATCGTCGGCGAACCGACCTGCACCGATACACTGGGCGATACCATCAAAAACGGCCGGCGCGGCTCGTTATCCGGCAATCTGACGATCAAAGGCATCCAAGGCCATATCGCTTACCCGCATCTGGCAAAAAACCCGATTCATCTGGCCGCACCGGCAATAGCGGAACTGGCGCAAACCGAGTGGGATCAAGGCAATGAATATTTTCCGCCGACCACCTGGCATATCTCCAACATTCACGGCGGCACCGGCGCGACCAACGTTATCCCGGGCACGCTGAACCTGTTATTCAATTTCCGTTTCTCCACCGCCAG
This sequence comes from Nitrosomonas oligotropha, assembly GCF_900106555.1. Taxonomy (GTDB): domain Bacteria; phylum Pseudomonadota; class Gammaproteobacteria; order Burkholderiales; family Nitrosomonadaceae; genus Nitrosomonas; species Nitrosomonas oligotropha_A. The sequence goes on from NZ_FNOE01000009.1 coordinate 48,812, forward strand.
CACGGTCGAATCGCTGCAAAACCGCGTGTATGAAATTCTTGGCAAACATGGTTTGGATTATGACTTGCAATGGGAATTGTCGGGCAAACCATTCCTCACGCCCAAAGCGGAACTGGCCGACGCCATGCACGCCGCCATCGTCGAAGTCACCGGCATCGAACCGCAACTCTCCACATCTGGCGGCACATCGGACGGCCGCTTTATCGCCGACATCTGCGCGCAAGTCATCGAATTCGGCCCGCGCAACGCGACGATCCACAAATTGAACGAACACGTGGCGGTGGACGATCTCGAGAAACTATCGAGAATTTACCAGTTGATCATGGAGAATTTGTTGATCGATAAAACTGTGGTGGCCGACTCGGATACCGATGGCTTTTGGGATAAGTTGAAGAAGTATTTTTCTTTTGGGTGAGATACATTTGTAGCCCCCCGTATTACTTGAACGGGGGACATGCAGGTTTGCATTTTGATGGAATTATTTCTAAATGATAAATATATTTGTAACATCTGAAGCCAGCCGCACGCGTTAGCGCGTCGGACTGGGCTGACTTGTTATAACTCTTTCGTATCATTTAAGTTTTTGCCCAAATAAAGCAATACTGTTTACCCAGCCTTGGTTTCCATTAAATGTAACTTGATACCAAATAGTATTGTTGACCATTTGACGTTTGATAATTGATATAGACTGACCTTTAACGGCATAAACTATTTTTGATAAGTCGGAGGGAGTGTAGTGAGGCATGATTGGTGTTTTTTTGCTAAGTATATACTCTGAACCAACTTCTAATGTGTTTGGATCTATGAAATCCATTGAGCTTTTAACACTTTTAAAAATATCCAAGGTTTCCATATTCCTGTCTGTATCGCTTCCTTGTCTTATATAGATTTCTTTCGGATCGTAATCAGCTAGTGGTTTCCCATCGATTATGCTTTGAAATCTAAATTTTGACAGCTTGTTAATATTTATTAGCTTATATTGCTCGATAAATTTACTTGATTTGTAAGATGATGTGACAATGAAAACTCCATCACTAAATTTCCACTCTTTGTTGTCTTGTGAGTCTTCTTTATTTTCTACTACAAGTTTCCCATCCTCAAAAAACGTATGCCTCATGTACCGTTTTGCCACCGTATTTTTATGCACAGGATTTTTTACAACAGTTTTCCATTGACCAATAATGTCTTCTTTAGTGAACTCAGCCGCATATGTGCTGATTGTAGGGAACAGTGCGATTAAAAAAACAAATCTTCTGATGAATTTTAAATCGTTCATGAACTCTCCTGAGTTATAACGTAGAGCTAACCAGCGCTGCGCGGCTTTATCGCGCAGCGACCGAAGGGAGCGAGTTTGAGCGCCGGGTTAGCCGTTTTAGATGTTGGAGTAAGCGGCATAAGCAACGCACCTGCTGACGGCCTACCAAATCAATTGCAGGCCAACTACCATAGAATAACTATTAAACAAATATAACAAATTCCAGTTACTTGTTTTGTCCGCTTTGGCGAGCCGTTTTAGGCTCGAACAAACGTCCGCAATGAGCCGAATTCAGCCGATCAATAATGACGCGTATCCATTTCCGGCTCAACTTCAACGCGTTGCTTTTTGGTTGCCAGAACGGCCCGGCAAGCCGGATACGTTGAGCGGATCGGGGTATTGTGTGATCCCCTTTGGATCGTAGCCGTGCAAAGGTCTCTACACATTCATCCTAGCCGGTCAATCTTAGCGCTGGCCATCTTGATGTGATCCTCAAGTGCGGCGATACACGGTCCGAACCGGTGGTTGAATCCTGTGCTCGCTTTCATTTGAGCAAGGAACACACAAACTAGTTGTTCCGCGGGGCGCAAAGGTCATCGGCGTCATATCGTAAGCCGGTGCAATTATTATAAGGGCGGCCCTGTTCGGAGACGAATGACAGATTGCCGCTGTGCATCTTGGAAATGATTTGAGGCTCGAAATTACTTTCACGGTCACGGGGAATCTCGATGGGCAATTCACCAAATTCACCTTCTGTATCTTACGACTTTTGCCATTTCTAGGATTGCCAGTGGGATTCGTTACAGTTTCGTGCTTATCGTGACCAAGATATTCGATCATTTCAGCTTGCAAGGCACGCTCAACCAGCGCTTTGTCAGTTACTTGAGTAAAGCCATACTCACCGATTAAATCTTCTGGCATATTGTAATCGGCCAACGGCCTAGCAATTAAGTCGGTCGGTAGGGGCCTGGAGGGGGTGGATTTCTTCTCCAAATATATAAGCAGTTTCCTGCTAAATGACAATTAACACAAAATTATTCACCTACCGATTTCTTGAGTGGAATAAAAGCAGTATTTTCAGCAAATAATTGATTAAGTTCATTGGCAGGAATCGGTTTTGAAAATAAATAGCCTTGTCCAAAATCACACTCTATACTTTTCAATAGCTCAAATTGATCCCATGTTTCTATACCCTCTGCAATGACTCTTAAATTAAGTTTATGAGCCATCACAACCATTGCTTCGCATAAAGTTAAGTCATCCGAGTCAGAACTAAGGCTTTGCACAAAAGACTTGTCAATTTTGATGTAATCAATATCAAATTTCTTGAGGTAGGCTAAGGATGAGTACCCTGTTCCAAAATCATCAAGTGCAACTTGCATACCATTATCCCGAAGCTTCAATAAATAATCATATATGTTATTCGTTGCTTCCATCATAGAACTCTCAGTGATTTCAACTACTATACTTTCCCCTGGCAGGCCAAGTTTTTTTAAGTGCTCGAACCACGAGTGGCATCTACTAGAATCTACTTTAAATTGAAAAGGGGATTTATTGATACTGATCTGAAAATTCGAATTGTAAGTTGCACGGCAGTATTTTACCTGCGTAGCCGCTTGGTGAAAAATCCAATCGCCAATTTCTACAATAAGACCTGTTTCCTCAGCAATTGGAATAAATTTGTCTGGATTAATTATCCCGCTTTTGGGATGTTGCCAGCGAACAAGAGCTTCTGCTTTTTGAATGTAACCAGTAGATAAATCTATGATTGGTTGATAATGAACTAGTAATTCTCCATTTTTCACGGCATGCCGCAAATCATTTGCGAGCCGCATTCGTGTATTGGCAGTTTCTTGCATACTGTTTGTGAAGTAATGAAAGCAATTTCTTCCTTCACGTTTAGCAGTATGCATCGCATGATTAGCACACTTGAGCATGGTAGCTATATCAGTTGCATCCGTTGGAAAAAGTGCAATTCCTATACTGGCTGTAAGATAGGTTATTTCATTCTCTAAATGATAAGGGATTGCCAACTGCTCTAAAATGGAATTAACGTAATAGCCCACAAGGCTAGTTCCGTCCAGATTACTAAGCATGAAGGCAAATTCATCGCTACCTAACCGCCCAAGCATTCCTTTTCCTTGTGAAAACGTAGCCAATCTCTGAGAAACTTCCTTAAGAAGCAAATCTCCATAATGATGACCAAGGGTATCGTTTATCTCTCGAAAGCGATCAATATTGATAAGAATCAACGCAAGTTGCTTATTCTCATACTGGCATTTCTTCAACTCCTCATTTAATCGTTCATATATCATTCGCCGATTTGGTAATCCAGTCAGCTGGTCATAGTTAGCTTGTCTCCAAATTAATTCTTCTTTTTTCTTCCTTTCTGAAATATCACTAAATAAGCCGACCCATCCCTGAATAGTCCCATCCAGGTTATATAGAGTATTGATACTCAACACTTCCGTAAATAACTCGCCATTCTTGCGGCGATTTTGAATCTCACCTTGCCACTTGCCAGTCGCACCGATCGACTGCCACATAGTCTGATAAAATTCTTTACTATGAAGACCCGCACTTAGAATCCTTGGGGTTTTTCCAATGACTTCCGCAGATTGATAACCAGTGACTTCAGTAAAAGCTGGATTGACACTGATAATGCATTTATTCGCATCTGTAACCATCATTGCTTCACTGCTTTTATGATAAACAAGTAATGCCAATCTCATTTCGTCTTGAGATTTTCTTAATTCATAAATTGTAAGCATAAGCATTAGACCAAGTACTGATACAACAAGATATGCGAGTTGCATATTGATTAATCCAGATTCTTGCAAATCTTTTCCAAAGAGACCAATTCCGATTGCCGCTCCGATCATGGCTTGCACAAATGTAATAGTGAGGACCAGCGTTATGCCATGACGACCAAACCGGATAGCTCCCCATGTTGCACAAACTACGATCCAGTAACCTCGAGCGATAGAACCCAGTTCATGATAAAACAATTCGAGATGGACTATTTGTCCAATCAAAATGGTTAAGCCAATAAAAGCAAGAGCTTCAATCGCACGATAACCTTCAAACCATCCTTTAGGAAGTTTCTTCCAAATTAAAAAGAAGGGAGTAAATATTGCTATCCCGAGCAAGTTTGCTATCCACCAGACTAATAAGCTGAAAGTTAGCACTGGAGAGCTCAATTCGTTAATTAATGATAGCCCTATGATACATAGCATAGTGCCAATCGAGACCGACAAGATGGCCGATACGGCAAGCCATGAATAGTCACTAGAATTTTTAAGTTTTATGATACTTTCATAATTTATATTTTTACACTTAAAATTATGCCTAAGAAACCAAATAGCAATAAGAGGTTCAGCAGTATTACCAATGACAAAAACTAGATTTGATTCTATAGACTTGCCTGCTAAATAGTTGGCTAAAAAAACTCCTAGCGCAATACCGGGCCAAAATCTATGACCACCAACGAGCAGAGCTGCCAAAGCCAATCCACTTGGCGGCCAGACTGGAGAAAAATTTCCCTGGGCAGCGAAATTTTCTATTATTATTTTAGCTAGTAAGGCATATGTCAGCGCTAGCAACAACATAGAACCAATACTCACCCATCTATGCATCGGAAATTTTTTTATGGCAAGAGGAAAAACTTGGAGTTTTCTTAACAGGAGCATGATTTTATTTATTATTATTCTTTTTGGATTACAACTCTCTGAAATTCTCGGATGGAAATATAACTTGAATTAATTAAAATGCATCAGGTTAGCGTCCTTCCAAAAAGGTTAAGTCGCTGATTAATTGCCCAGAAATATTTCAGAAATAAAATGAGAATCAAATTAGAGATAAAAATCCAATTTTTCTTTCATTTTTCACTCTGCACACTCTTTATGTAGCAAATTAATCAGCGATCTCTTAAGCATTAAAATTTATTTTGATAGCTTCCAAACTAAAATTCACTCCAATCCTCATTTCTTCCATTAGCAGTTTTTTTACATGCTGACTGATGCTGATTCCTTTTCATATAGGTTAAACTATTTTTTTCTGAAGGGAGTGTCATAGCAGTAGATAACATTCGAGTTCGTGAATCTTTTCTCGTCACAGATTGTTGACCCACTTTGAAAATTGAAATTGCACCGGCCAAATCTTTTGCTTGGTGCTCTAATGATTCGGCCGATGCAGCCGCTTCTTCTACCAAAGCAGCATTCTGCTGTGTAACGTCATCCATTTGAATCACTGCTTGATTAACCTGTTCAATGCCGGTGCTTTGTTCCCGAGAAGCTGCTGTAATTTCTGACATTATCTCCGCCACTTGTTTCACTGAGGCGACTATTTCATCCATAGTCTTCCCAGCTTCTTCTACAAGTTTGGCTCCATCCTGGACTTTTCCAACAGAATCTTCGATTAGTGTTTTTATTTCTCTTGCTGCTGCGGCGCTTCGTTGCGCCAGGTTTCGCACTTCCGTTGCCACTACAGCAAATCCTCGACCTTGCTCTCCTGCTCGAGCTGCTTCTACAGCCGCATTGAGTGCAAGAATATTTGTTTGAAAAGCAATACCGTCAATTACGCTAATGATATTTGCGATTTTGTTTGAGCTATCGCTGATCGAGGACATGGTATTAACAACTTCTTTCATCATTTGTCCCCCTTTTCCTGCGACTGCACTCGCACTGGTTGAGAGCCGATCTGCTTGTCTTGCATTATCAGCATTTTGCCTTACTGTGGAAGTTAATTCTTCCATGCTGGATGCGGTTTCCTCTAGCGAAGAAGCCTGTTCTTCTGTGCGTTGTGATAAATCAAGGTTACCGCTTGCTATTTCACTCGATGCTTGGCGCACTTCCTCAGCGCTATTGCGAACATCTAAAACCGTGGTCCTCAGATTAATACTCATCTGAACCAGCGCTTTGATCAACTTTCCGAATTCATCCGAAAATTCATTTGTAAATTTGCTTCGCAGATCCCCTGATGCAAGTGTATTGGCTATCTCAATCGCTTTATTTAAGGGTTTGAGAGTATTCCGCCAAATCAGAAATCCAGACAAACACATTGACAGTATGCCTGCTAAAGCAGTTACTACAATAAAATTGCTTGACCAGCTTGCTCCGGATTCTTGGTGTAAGCTCCACCAGCCAGCTATTGCAGCACTGACCAACAACAATGTTGGCAGCGATAAAGAAAGCGCTATCCGTTTTCCAACAGTCATTTGAAATAAAGAAGCAACTTTTCCAACAAAATCAGTGCGAACAATATTTCCATTTTCTATCTTGATATTCTTAGCTTTTCCCTCAAGAATCTGACGGTATATCGGCTCTGCTTTATCGATGAGCTCTCGAGATGGTTTGGTTCGTATCGACAGATAACCGACAATGGTTCCATTTTCGACTAGAGGAGTAGCATTACCCAGTACCCAGTAAAAATCGCCATTTTTTCGGCGGTTTTTAACCAGACCTGTCCATGGTTTACCAGCCTGCAAAGTTTTCCACAAATCAGCAAATGCATCCGGTGGCATGTCAGGGTGCCTTACAATGTTATGCGCTTTCCCGATTAACTCATCTTCAGAAAATCCACTCACTTCAATAAAGGTCGGATTTACATATGTTATTCTTCCTTTTGTATCAGTGGTCGATAAAATCAGCGTGTCATCGCCTATAGGATATTCTGTGTTTGAAACCGGTAGGTTTACTCTCATATTCCTTTACCCTTTATTTATAATGATTAGGGCTAATCTTACGTCATATTTATTTTATTAATTAGAAAGATAATTCTTATTATTAATGTCAATTATCTTACAAAGATAGATAGCATACGGAAAAATTGATTTTGATCTAAATCAATATTCACACAAAGAGTCTCTTCACCCCAATCCGATTGGTGAACATTACGTTGGTGGAAATCACTGCGAAGAATCGATTCCATTCAATCAATGTCAGATTGAATGGAGAACAATTTCTAAAACTGTATTATCAGGTGTGAGGCACTTCAGATTCGATTGCTTTTATCTCATCCAGCATGGTTCGATAATCCAAATAATCGACCGCAACCGGAAACACAGCATTGTTATGCACCAATCGCAAAGACGGATAGGAATAAACATCCATACTTCTTGCCTGCTGAATTTGCTGCTGTAATTCATTTTCTATCGCCAGACTTTTCAGGTCTTTGCTAAAGGTTTCCGCATCCAAACCAATCTCACGGGCGCATGCTTGCAAGGTTTCCGGCAGCGATGGATTCTTCGCTTGTTGATAATAGGCGGTTTGAATGGCGCGGATCATTTCTGGCTCAGCTTCAGTGCGTTGCTTTTTAGCCGCCAGAACGGCCCGGCAAGCCGGATACGTTGAGCGGATCGGTGTATTGCGTGACCAGAAGTCCCAATTGAAGCGGACGCCGGGAACGGTTTGCTCGATGCGTTGCCAGGCTTGTTGAACCATTTTCTGCGTCGCGGGCGGCATCGGTTCCGTGGTATCCGGCGCCAGACCGCCAACGAGGTAAACAATGTCCATATCGCGCGGCAATGCCTGCTGCAACGCAGCCCAGCTTTGGCTGAAGGCGTAGCACCAGCTGCACATGGGGTCATGAATGTAGAAAATTTGCGAAGTACGCATTTGCAATGCATCCAAAATGAAGTCCCGCAATGTTATCGCCAAAGGTGCGAAAATCCTAGCGATTCGGAATCACACGTTACGTCAAAAAAGATGGACGCGATTGCGGTAAAATTCCCTTCTGCTTAACGTTGAATGGACACCTGTCATGATGCTGCACACCTTACGCAAATCACTCGCACGAATCGCGCTGATCGCCTTGCTGTTGCTGTTGAGCGGTTGCAGCATGCTGAGACTTGGCTATGATAATGGGCCGCAAATGGTGTGGTGGTGGCTCGATGGTTATGTCGATTTCAGCCGGGAACAAGCGCCGCACGCCAAGCACGCCATTCACCAATGGTTTGGCTGGCACCGCGCCAACCAGTTGCCGGAATACGCGGATTGGCTAGCCGCGATACGCAGCCGGGTCGACGGCCCGCTGACACCCGAGCAAGTCTGTAGCTGGTCCGATGAATTGCAAACGATCGTCGCGCCCGCTTTCGATCACGCCGCGCATCTCGGCACACCGGTGGCACTGCGTTTGGGTGAACCGCAGTGGCGGCATCTCGAAAAACGCTACGCCAAGAGTAACGAGGAGCTGCGCGAGGATTTCCTGCAACCCGATCCCGAAGACCGGCTGCGCGCAGCCATCAAACGGACGGTCAAACGCGTTGAGAATCTGTACGGTGATATTGATAAAACACAACGACGCTTAATCGTTGCCAGCCTTGAAGCTTCCCCTTTCAATCCGGAAGCATGGTTGACCGAACGCCAGCGGCGGCAACAAGAAACCCTGCGAACCCTGCGCCAGCTCGCCGCCGAATCCGCCGCACCCGAACTGGCCACGGCCTCATTACGGAAACTGATTGCCCACACGCACCGTTCCGACGATCCGGACTATCGGGCATACCAATTGAAATTGGCCGAACACACCTGCGGCTTTATCGCACGCATGCACAACAGCACCACGCCAGCACAACGTCAACATGCGCACGACAAACTCAAAGGCTGGGAAACTGATTTTCGTGCATTGATGATGGATAGCCGCATGCAGACTGCTTTGGAGTAGCTATGTGCGGCACGGTGGATAGTCCGAGGAATCCAGCGGGATCTAACGCCACAGCCCCGTCGGCTTATTCCTATTTAAGCTAAACAGCGCTTCCTAATGCCTTCGCACCCATCACATCCGCTTCGTGCTCTAAGCCACGATCATCATTGATGGGAACACCTTCCTTCATCTGCATCGTCGGCTGCACGCGGCCTTGCGCCTGCTGCACCACATGCCAGGCTTCATGCGGCAAATGCTGCTCCTGCCCCGGTGCGACATAGATATCGGTTCCTTGCGCATAGGCAAGCGCGTTGAGTTGCGCTGGTTGCGATGAGTTGTAATGTACCCGGACGGAATCCATCGACATACCGGATAGGTTCTCTATGCCGGATTTAAGGTTATCCGGCAGGCCGGTGTTGTTCGCAGTATTGTTCGTTTGGGCGGAGGATTGCTCTTTCAATTGCGCGGGAGAATCCGTGGCTGCCTTTTTCTGTAATTCTTCTTCCTCGATCCGTTGAATCGGTTCGGATTTCTTCTGCAGCGACTTGTCTTCCTCGACGCGCTGCACGGATTCACCGGAAAGCATTTTGCGTTGTGCCAGCATGCGCGAGCTATTGTGTATCAGCTGACTGATTTTTCTTTGCGCGATAGCTTGGGGAGAATTGACCATAGTAGTCATCAATTGCCGCTGATTTGCAGTCGATTCACGATTGTCCGCAAAAGCTTGCTGAACGGATGATATAATTGCCACGGCAGTAGGATTGCGCGTTTGTTGCCGCTCTGACTCAATCGATGATAATCGTTTCATACTACCCTCCGTTTATCTTATGCCACTTTCAATCTTTGACTGACAGGTGAATACAATCTGGCTCGCTAGTTGAAGCCACTTGCTATAGATCATCACTAAGTATTTTACTCGCACTAAAGCTTTACAACAAAGCTATTGAACTCCAATTCACATTTGCTGCAATCAAATCCTGAATACCATACCATATTCCGATGCCATTTCCAGGCTCCGAGGTGCTTAGCAATCACTAGCCATTCAGCAATCGAGAGATGTTGTGCCTGTCTGCCATTGGATGCAAGTTTCACCACACCACTTCTTTTAGTAGAGCCATAGTCCACCTGAGAAGGATCCGTTTCCAGATCCACTTTAATCCAGCACATGGATTGCTCCACGTGAAAATTATGGAATCGCCATGCAATGATCCAGCCCCCCTCCCCGTTTGTCCAACAGGCAGATTTATTCCAACCAGGCGGCTTTCATCCACGCCACAATGCCTTTTGACAGCTTATCGTCAAGCGAATGAATCACGCTCACTTGCACCCAACTACCGTATTCATTCCCGGTTAGAGTCACACCGGCGCCGCCAAAGAAAGTATATATAGCGCCAGAATTAATCCCACCAATGCTGTCTGATAAATTGATAGGCCGCAGCCACTGCACCGAAGAAGAGAACGGTATCCCTTTCTTTAATGCCTTGCTACTCATCCAACCGACGGTTCCAGGCGGGATTTTTTTATCCTGCGACAGATAAATCCTGACTTGCTGCCAAGACTTTTTTCGCTTGACTGGCGAGCCTATGGGTTGCACCACAGTATCGCTCGTGAAGGATTCAAGTACGTTTGCCTCTCCACTGTCAGGACTATGAGCCAAGGTGATACCACTAAAGCCCAAGGTTCCCGAACCGCCATATACTGCTGGCAAAGGTTTGCCAGAAGCCCCACCGGTGATGAATCCCTTACCGGCCGGATGTTGCAGCTTGTAACCCGATACAATTTTAGTTTGCTCACCGCCCAATGGCGCCGCCTTCGGCGTCCCTTTGCCTTCATCCAACTTGCTGGCTTCAGGGCTGCCTGATTTTCCGAATTCTTCTGCGATTCCATAAGGCTTTTCCCCATAGGCCAGATAGCGGGATTGGATGCTGCCTTGATGGCGGGAACCTGGAACAGGGTTTCCATCTATGCTGTAGCGAAAAAAGTCGAAATTGAAGTTGGAATCCACTTGGTATTTGCCACTTGGCAAATGCGAGATGCTTTCACCATCCACCTTAACATGATAGTAGCAGACATAGCCTGCCTGTACGCTAGACTTGACCCATTTCTCGACAAACTTCAAGTGCTTGTCATTGGCGTCGGCAGTGATTGGATATAGATTGATGGCATTGCCGGGGCCGCCCACATCATGGTTTAACAAGTGCCCCTTGATGTATTTAGAATGATTCGGAACACCGGTGTTTCCGCTATTGGCAAGCTGTTTCATCAAACTGTCTTGATCGGAGTCCTTGTTGGAATCAGATCCTGGTTGATGGTCTTGCGACAGCGGGTTGGCGATCATTTCCCGACCTACCGTAGCCGAGGCTGTACCTAATGTTATGCTGCCAGTTTTAAACAAGGCATTGGTTTGAGTGGCTTCTCCTGTGCCGCTACCAAGCATGCGATAACCAATTGAAGAACCGGAATCGTATGCAACCTCGTAAGTCGGATTGATCTCAAAGACGACCTTTGGCTTGGCATGTCCGACACCTTTCAACCGGATGTCTTTCAAGCGGTAGGCTTCGGCCAGCGTGGACAAGCCCTGTTGTAGGCTTAGCGTGTCGGCGGATTGTTTCATCAAAGCCTGCACAGCGGCCTCCACCTCAAGTGCCCGTTGTTCTATTTCCGCAGCCGCTGCAGGGTCGGTCGGCAAGGTGCCGGATTTAGGCGTCGGGGGCGCTTGTGCGGGCTTTGGTGGCAGCGCTTTCCCGGCATTGTCGGTTGCATTGACTGCCGTACTGCCTAGCTCTTGGCTTGGCACGACTGATCCTGGCAATGGTTTTTCGGCTTCTTGTTCCTTCCGTTGCACGGTTCTAGCGTTGATGATCCCTAACTCGCGGTGCTGGGCAGTTGCGAACTTACCCTGAAGCGGCTTTTCTTCTTTGATACGCTGCAGCGCATTCAATTTCCCTCGCGACATATTATGAAATTGTTCCGTCCTATTGCGTTGAGCAATTGTTTTTGGATTGGAACGAATGGTATCTTTTAACTGCCTTAGTGCGATAGTCTCCGGTCGGTTATCGACAAAATCCGATGAGTTTCCTGCATGCATCCCATTAGCATTAGGCTGGAACTGTCTTGTTTGCTGTTGTTCCGATCCAGTTGAAACTGATTGTTTCATGCTTTCCTCCGCGTTATGGGATATTACTTCCAATTTTACACCGGCAACTGACCATCAACCTCATCCCGATACATCAACACCGTAAAATCATCTTCCAAATAATCATTGAAGCATTCTACTCGGGGCGACAGTACCCGGCAAAGCGTCAGGATTTCTTCCCGGTCATGTCCGATCAGTAAGTCATGCTGCGGGAAATGGCTTTTATCCAGCATGTTGAAAGCCAACGCGATTCTGGCGCTGTTATACAGTTTGCCGATCATGGCGGTATAAAAACTATCATCTTTACAGCGGTATCCCAATACACCGCTGGCGATGACATAATCGACCTGCGGTAACTCGGCGGTACTGAAGTCCGTTTGATAAAAAGTTGTCCGTTCGATGCCTTCGTAGCGCTTCCGCGCTTCGGCGATAAACTCCGGCATTTGATCGATGCCGATATAATCGAAACCGGAAAAATGCTGGTCCAGAAATGCTTTTAAGTCGCCATACCCGCACCCGGCATCGAGTATCGTCTTACCGCTCAAGTTACCCACTTTGGCCAGCACTTGGTAGCGGATTTGCTGGCTATGCGCACCGCGCCATCCCAGTGATTCGACCGTGCCGTGTTGAAATTCGGCAATACGATGACGGTGGTAATGCATGACTGTCGCTTTTTCAAAAAGGTCCATTGTAGTCATTTCCTTTTAAACCCCAATTTTCTGCGCATGAAATCATTACCCGGTCTAATCGCTGATTCTCGGCCGCGATGGCTTGCGCATTTGTTTTTTCCGCCGCTGATAAGCAATGATACTGACTGCAATACCGCCGGAAACCACCAGGATCAACGGCAAATTACCCGCAGAAACCGGCTCCAGCAGAGGATCATAGGTTAACAACAGCAATGCGACTATCACTGTGGGCAGCAGAATAACCAGCAGATAAATCACATAAAAGTTACTGATCTTTTTATGAATGCGGCATGAATATAAATACAGGATGGTGAATAACAAACATAAGAAGATCAGCGCACCTAATGCTAACCGGAAGTACACGCGATTTTCGCAGACCATTTTTTCCAGCATCGATTCCGGTTCACCATGCCAGGTGGTATTTTGAAAATATCGCACCAGGCAGCCGCTAACAAAATTAATTTCATCGCAGCGGAACGGCATTTCCGCAACGACCTCCGGCTCGTTGGTCCATAAAGGCCAGAACCCGATTCCGCCGAAGTTATCTTTAAAATACACAATATCGTCTTCCAATTGTTTCCAATCCCTGCCATCGAATTCGATGACCGGAACAATATGTCTAAGCAAGATGCCGCGTTCGATACCATGCAGTTCGCCATTTTCGATATCCAGCCGCAATTTCTTTTTGGAATCCGTGGTCGGCTCCTCAATCAGAATCAGAATCTTGGTTTTCACGTCAGAACGCGCATTGGTTGCAAACGATGTATCCGCGCTGCTGGAAGGCTTGGTATTATCAACCCAGGCAAATAAATTGGCATAGCGGTAAACACCGCTACCGAGCGCGGATTGCGGCACCAGGATATTGACAAAATAGTCACCTCTCTGCGCAAACAATCTTTTCTGCAGTTCGGTAAAAAAGCGGTTGAACAACTCAACGGATTCGCGATCATCCGGGAAACCATCAAAATACAGCGTAATGCCATCGCCCAGCGCGGGCGGCGGAATCATGCCGAAGGTTATATTCTGCCGTATTGTGCTGAAACGATCGGTTAATTGGCTGGTGAGCAGATTCACGATGTTTTCCGTCAACGTTTCAAAAACCGCTGCTTTGGATGGATTGGACAGTTTCTTCCAGCGCTCCCAGTAGGATTTATCATTGCGGATGACCCAATCGACTTTGCTGTTGTGTTTGCGGGCAGCCTGAATAAATGCGGTCTGCGCATCCCGGCCCGCATCACCGAGCGATAAAATCGTGCTTTCGTTATGTATATTATTCGCGTGCTTGATGATGCCGTCTTCATCAAACGAAAGCCCATAATAAGCAACTCTGGACAATACGCTGAAATTAACCGTTTGCTTCTCTCCAGCCAGCCAAAATGGGTAAAAACCGTACACCGTGCCGGACAAATTATCCAGCACGCAACCGCAGCCGCTACCATCCCATTGAACGGGCGATGCCGCGCGATAAACCGGACTTTTCTTATATAGTGGTGCGATGGCGGGCTGTACCACCTGCTCATACAGACCGGTGACAAATTCATCAATCAATGCCAAATCGTGATCTTCGCAATCCTCTTTGGGATGCAAGCGCAATAAATCAATTTCCTTCAACTGTTGGGAAAAATCGCGCATTCCCTGATAGGGGCCGGTTAGCAAGTCCTCGGTCAATTTTTTAAAGTTATCATCGCTGATTTTTAACCCGGACACATAGGCATTCTGTTTACTTACATCCTGGCAGGCGCCAATACCCGCATAGATTTTCGACTTTGCCGCTTGCTCAAACAGGTGTTTATCAGGATAGGCTACACCTTTTAATGACTTATCCAATAATGCAGCGAGAACACCATTGAGCGAAGTAAATAAAGCATCGCCCATCAGCACATCGAGAAAATTCTGACTGATGGCAGCATCGGCATAGCGGTAATATTGCTGGATCACCGGCGTCAATTTATCCACCAGATCGGGATAATCCTTAAGCACCTCCGCGATGGCCGCTTGCAAAGCCGCTACGTTATCGAATTTCTTATTGACCAGCTTGGACAATTGCACATAGATCTGGCCTTTACCTTGCAGTATTTTGAAATCTTCCGCCGCCAGCTGATAGAAATTGATCATCGGTTGGTTCTTATGGATCGTGATCGATTCCATTTGTGGATCGATCACTTGCAGATAAAGGTACACAAGATCCAGCAATGCTTGATCGGTTCCGCTGCGCCGCACCTTGTAATAACTATTTTTCTGCGCTTCCGGCTGATCGTCATTCCACAGCGCAAAATCAGCGCTGATCAGCACTTTTGCCTCTTCCGGAAACATATTCGCGAAAGATGCGATACGTTCCAGACGGCTTCTGGTTTCATTGACATATTGGCCGACCGGCTCAATCTTGAAATCGTGGATAAACCGTTGCAGCCAATACAACGTGACCGGCCCCATTTTCCCATCCGTCAGCGGTTGTTTGCTTTGCGCAACATCCTTTTTCCAATCGCGATCTCCTTGATAAATCAACGCCAGATTCCGCTGCATGCCACTGACAGTGGATTTATCCAATCGTTTGAATTTTTCTTGATCGAGCAAGCGATCGTACTGCGCGTCCACTGCCAGCGCAGCGGAAACGCAGCAGCTTAAAAAAACGCATACCATCCAGCAAAGGAAATATTTTTTCATCGCATACTCACAGTGTTCGGCCTTCTTTTAGCAATTCTTTTATCACGCCTTTGATCAGATCATCCTGAATAATCACATCGCGCTTCATCCGTATCGCCTGAATGGCAGCGTAGCGCACCGCATTGGTAATAGCGCCGCCTGAAAGCTCATAGCTCTCCGCCAGCTTTGCCAAATCGGCATCCGCCGCAAGCAAGCGGCTGCTGGCAAACATGCCTTGCCACAATCTTAAACGCTGGTCAGCGTCCGGCATCGCAAAATGCACCGAGGTCTGGAAACGCCGGGCAAAGGCTTCGTCGATGTTGGTTTTCAAATTGGTCGCCAGAATCACCACACCGGGATAATCCTCAACGCGCTGCAATAAATACGATACTTCCTGGTTCGCGTAGCGGTCATTCGAACTGCTGGTTTGCGTTCGTTTACCGAATAACGCATCCGCTTCATCGAAAAAAAGAATCCAGTTCTTGTTCACCGCCTGATCAAACACATTCGCCAGATTTTTTTCGGTCTCGCCGATATATTTGGATACCACCATCGACAGATCGATGCGGTACACATCGACGCCGATGCTCGATCCGATCAGCGTCGCCGTCAACGTTTTTCCCGTGCCGGGAGGGCCATAAAATAACGCGCGGTAACCCGGTTTGATATTTCTGCCCAGATTCCATTGCTGCAAAATGGTGTGCGAATGCCGCAGCCAGGTGTTGATATTGTCGATCTCATCCATCACTTCCGGATCGAGCACCAAATCATCCCAAGTCAGCGAAGTCGTAATCAATTTCGCCGGAAAGTTGGTACCATAATCCGGCTTATCATGACGCCCCAGCGTCAACCGGTTCAAATACTCGACCATCATCATCAGCATGGCGCTCAAAAAAGGCTCGCCGCTTGCGCTGTGCTCCACCTTGAGAATTTGCTGTTTGGACAAGTAGTGATCAGGCTGAAACAAACGCATCGCTTCGAAACGTTTTGCCAGATTGTCTCCCGCCAGAATGAAAACAGCCGTTTCGCAGGTGGGCAAAAATCCGCTATGCCCCTTGCCTTTCCATCCGCCGAACTCGGTAAATCCACGCGCGGTTTCCTGGTTGTTGAGCAGAAAAGTATCCAGCACATGCGGTTGTATGTGCGGCAGCAACGCCAGAATGACCACCAGCCGCTCATCGAATCCCATAGCGTATTCCCGCACCAGCTGCGCATATTCGGATTGCTCCGCGGCAATATCCGGCGGCGATAACGTGCGGATATCCTCAACAGCGCCTTCCCGGCAAAAATAAATATCACAGCGCGCCGCCAGCACCGTCTTAAACCAGGCGATTTCCTTTTCCAAAGTGACTGCGTTTGCGTCGCTTTCCATCATCGCCGGTATTTTTCCCGTAAATTATTAGCGCCAGATAACATGAACCGCCCGCTCCATCCAGCTGTGCTTGATGACAGAAAAACTCCACGGCAAGCTATCCAGCAACATATCAAACACGCCGGGTTCAACTGTCAGATACCACATGCCATCTTCTTTTAATTGCAATTTCCCTTTACGCCGCAGGAATGTCTCGCGTAAACCGCTGATGGAGGTATTACCGATGGTTTTCCAATTCTGAATCATGCCGCGCATCAACCCTTCGATCGTTTCCTGTTCCTGCGCGTTGATCGCGATTTCCCGGCAGATCGGAATGCCGGTCGATACGCCGCATAGAATTTTGTTCAGTGTCAATTGGTATTCCGGCGATTGCGTTTGCTCGTTGACCATAAACTGCAGCAAATGCGCCGCACGCTCGGCTGCTTGGCGATCGACAAAAGCGCCCTCCTCGACCAGTTTCAGCATGCTGAAAAGCCGCGGCAAATACGGCGCTGCCAGCACCTGCCCGGCATTATCGATATAAATCTCCTCGGTGACATCGGTCGGTTCAGTTCGGTTCAGCAAAGCATCCCAATCGATGGCCGCTGCTTGCTCAACCGGCACCGGCGGACTGACTCCGGTTTCGACCAGTGGATTTTCTTTCCCGCTGTGCAGTGATTCGACCGGAGTGTCGATCAGTGCCTGTAACAATAAACGAATCGCAGCGGCCGTTTTATTCTGCGCCAACGCTTCATACCAAGCCCGTAGCGTGATCTGCACACCCGTCTCATCCGATACGCCGCGTGCGAGTGCCTGCAAGTAGATCGCCGGTGTGATTTCAGCGGTGTCCAGGGTCAACAGATACCGCAGGCTAGCGGCCCATAAACGCTGTTGCCATTGCTGCCGGTTATTTTGTCCGGTTACCCGGTAAAGCTTGTCTGTCTGCGCCAGCAGGTGTTCATTCAGCACGGCCGCTTGTGGCGCCAACAGGTAAGCGATCTCCATCCGTATGGATGGCGGTAGTTTGTTCACCCAGCCGGGTACGGCTATCGCGCGCAGTGTCATGCGTAACCGTTGCCTGAGTTCGGCCGGTTGAGTGCTTGTCTCAATCGTTGCATGATGCGCATCGATCAGCTGTGCCGCGCGCAAGGCTGCGATTACTGTTGCGTACAGTGCTTCATCACTTGCCGGAGAGTGTTGTTCGGTTGAGTGTTGTGATGTTGATCCGGTTGTTGATTCCGTTTTGACTTGCTTGCCTTGTTCGTTCCAATCCTCACGGGCATCACTCGGCCGGAAAGATGTTTGCTTCGACTGGATTGCAATCGCTTCCAGGTCGATTTCCCGGTCATGCAGTAGATCTTCCAGCAGGAGCCGGTAGTAGGCTTGCCGGTCATTGACGCGATCCGCGTACTTTTCTATTGCTTGCAGGAAGGTACGCCGGTCGGCAGTGTCGCTGGCGGATTCCATCTGCAGCAGTTGCTCAACCAAGCTGTACAGTTCGATTGCGTCCAGTTGCGCTGCCGTTACATCGTAACGGCGGCTACGTAGATCTTGATACAGTTGCCGCAGTTGCGCCGGGTGATTGATTGCTAACGTTTCCAGCAACGCGCTCAGACTGTACCCGGCAGCCGGTTGACCGGTTGCAAAGCGTTGCTGAATCTGCCAGTAAGCAGCATGTGCTTCGTTTGCTGGGTTAAGCTCCTGAACGGAATGCGGAGTTTCTTCGGCTGTTTGCTGCCATGCCGGTGCGCCGCCGATGAGCGTTCGCAATAACGCCGCTATCGCGCTGGCGGTTTTACTGTGTCCCAGCGCTACGTGCCAGGCGCGGAGGGTTGTCTGTAAATTCGCTTCTTTTGGAGAGACAGCGCGCACGAGCGTTTGCAAGTAAGCGGCTAGATCAGTCTCTGTAGCGGTTTCGGACAACAGATAATCCAGACTCGCACCCCATAGCCGCTGCTTCCAGTGTTTTTGCGTTGCTTTCCCGGACGATCCGGGCAGCCGGTACAGGACGGTACTGTGCGCCAGCAGGCGTTCGATCAGCAGCGCCGCTGGCGGCGACAGCCAGTAGCTGATGTCCAGCAGGACCGGTTGCGGCAGCTGGAGCAGCTGGGGTTTTATTGCTGGTGATTGCAGTAAACGATGTAACCGTTGCCGCCGTTCAACCGCTTGCAGCCGCAGCACGCTCGAAGCAAATTCCGCGTCGATCAGCTTCGCCTGTTGCAGTGCCGCTACGATGCGGAAGTACAATGCTTCATGCACCGGCCGGGTTTGTTCCGCTTCAGCGGCTTGTGCAGTGATCTCCGGCAACCTGACGTCTTCTACATTCTCAGTCTCTTTTATTGCCTCCAGTTTGGCCGGCTCACTGTGCGCCGCAACCGCTCTCCCCTCTGCCTGAGTGCTCGCAGCAAGGCCTCTCAGCAATGTAAGCAATGCACCGGAAGTGTTACGCTGCGCCAGCGCTTCATGCCAAGCCTGTAGTGTAGCTTGCGCATCAGCTTCGCCCGATACGCCACGTGCAAGCGCTTGCATATAGGCCGCCGGTGAAATATCAGTAGCATCCTGAGTTAACAAATAACGCATGCTGGCCATCCATAAGCGCTGCTCCCATTGCTTCCGGCTGCTTTGTTCGATCCGGGCAATCGCCCGGTATAGCGTATCCGCGTGCGCCAGTAGATGTTCGTTCAGCACTGCCGCTGACGGGGCTAACAAATAGGCAATATCCATCCGGATTGATTGCGCCAGCTGATTCACCCAGTCGTGTACGGCTATCGCACGCAATGCAGCCCGTAACCGTTGTCTGAGGTCCGCGGGCTGAATACTTTCTTCTATAGCCGCGAGACGCTCATGAATCAGCCCTAATCTACACAGTTCCGCCATAACGGTGACATACAGCGTCTCAAAACCGGTTTGGGGTTGCGGCGCCATTGGCTGGAAAGTCGATCCGGTACTCACCGGTTCCGCGGTGATCGGCTTGTCCCGATTTTTATGGGCAGAATCGTTTTCAAGCAATGTTTGCTGCGGTAACGCTGCAATCGCTTTCGGATCAATTTCCCGTTCTTCTAACCGGCTCTCCGGCAACGGTTGAAAGTCAGCCGTTTGCGCTTTATCACCAGCTTCGCCTTGCGCCAACGCTTCATACCAAGCCCGTAGCGTGATCTGTGCATCGGTCTCATCCGACACATCGCGTGCGAGCGCCTGCAAGTAAGCCGCCGGTGTGATCTCAACGGTGTCCAGGGTCAGCAGATACCGCAAGCTGGCAGCCCATAAGCGCTGTTGCCATTGCTGCCGGTTGCTTTGTCCGGCTAACCCGGTTACCCGATAAAGCTTGTCTGTCTGCGCCAGCAGATGTTCATTCAGTACGGCCGCTTGCGGCGCCAGCAGGTACGCGATATTCATCCGTATGGATTGCGGCAGTTTGTTCACCCAATCGCTCGCTTTAATCGTGTGCAATATGCCGCGCAACCGTTGCCTGAGTTCAGCCGGTTGAGTGCTTGTCTCAACCGTTGCATGATGCGCATCAATCAGCTGTGCCTCGCGCAAGGCTGCGATTACTGTTGCGTACAGTGCTTCATCGCCTGCCGGGGAGTGTTGTTCGGTTGATTGTTGTGACGTTGATCCAACTGCTGATTCCGTTTCGGCTTGTTTGGCTTGTTCGTTCCGATCTTCACGGGCATCACTCGGCTGGAAAGGTGTTTGCTGCGATTGGCTTGCAATCGCTTCCAGGTCGATTTCCCGGTCATGCAGTAGATCTTCCAGCAGCAGCCGGTAGTAGGCTTGCCGGTCATTGGCATGATCCGCGTACTTTTCTATTGCTTGCAGGAAGGTGCGCCGGTCGGCAGTGTCGCTGGCGGATTCCATTCGCAGCAGTTGTTCAACCAGGCTGTGCAGTTCGACCGCATCCAGTTGGGCTGCTGTTACATCGTAGTGGCGGTTGCGCAGGTCTTGATACAGTTGCCGCAATTGCGCAGGGTGATTGGTTGCTAACGTTTCCAGCAACGCGCTCAGATCGTACCCGGCAGCCGGTTGACCGGTTGTGAAGCGTTGCTGGAGTTGCCAGTAAGCAGCATGTGCTTCGCTTGCTGGGTTTAATTCCTGAACGGAATGCGGGGTTTCTTCTGCTGTCTGCTGCCATGCCGGTGCGCCGCCGATGAGTGTTCGCAATAACGCCGCTATCGCGCTGGCGGTTTTGCTGTGCTCCAGTGCTACGTGCCAAGCGTGCAGGGTTGTCTGTAAGCGCGCCTCTTTGGGAGAGACAGCGCGCACAAGCGTTTGTAAGTAAGCGGCCGGATCGATCTCTGTAGCGGTTTCAGACAACAGATAATCCAGACTCACACTCCATAGTTGCTGCTTCCAGTGTTTCTGCGTTGCTTTCCCGGACGATCCAGGCAGCCGGTACAGCACGACGCTATGCGCCAGCAGGCGTTCGAACAGCAACGCCGTAGGCGGCGACAGCCAGTAGCTGATGTCCAGCAGAACCGGTTGCGGCAGCTGGAGCAGTTGGGGTTTTATTGCTGGTGATTGCAGTAAACGATGCAACCGTTGCCGCCGTTCAGCCGCTTGCAGCCGCAGCACGCTCGAAGCAAATTCCGCATCGATCAGCTTTGCCTGTTGCAGTGCCGCTACGATGCGGAAGTACAATGTTTCATGCACCGGCCGGGCTTGTTCCGCTTCAGCGGATTGTGCAGTGATCTCCGGGTGTTGCGCTTCCTCTTCCCAGCGCTCGCTTTCTGTCCCTTTCGTCTTGCTTTGTGCTGCATCCTGATCGTCATTCCGGGGCATCGGCAAAGCTGAGTTCCCTGTGGAATCAGCATGCGGATTCCGTGCATAGGCATTTTCCATGGCCAGCAATGCGTCATACAGCAAGCTACCGGTTCTCTCTTCGTGACGAGACTGCGCGGCCAATTGGCGGATTCTTTTCAGCAGGGAGAGCGATTCTCGCGCTTGCGGCGGTGCAATTTCCCGGAAAAGGCGATCCAGCAGAATCACCCGGTCAGCCTCAGACTGGCCGTGTTGCAGCAACAGTGCCAAGAGCTTTTCCCAGGCGGCATTGACCGCCTGTGTTTGAGCGGCTGGCATGGTATCCGTATGTGACATTGCCCGTTGATATAGCCGCAGGAAATCCAACAGGGGATGCGCATGATCCGGCGTGATACGGCTTAAAACATCCTCCAATGCACTGCGTGGAAACTGCGAAACCAAGCGGTTAATCACTACCGTTCTTTCCGCAGATGGCAAACGTTTGAGCAGATGAACCCAAGCTGCGCTGGCGCTGTGTTCCCGCAGTACTTGCTGCAGCATCTTTTCGTGCACATGCCGATCTGCCGTGTCCATAGGCCAGGACATCCGGCCCGTCAGCAAAAAATCCTGCAGTTTTTCCAAATCCGTTTGGATCTTACTTAACCGCTGTACCGATAATTGCGCAGGCAATGTCTTGACCGGTATCGATCCAGATTGGACAAAATTGCTTTGCATCGCGCGCAGCTGGTCACTCAGTTCCTCCTGCACGCGCTGAATCAATTCAGCATAAAAATCCACGCCGGGAATATTACCCAGGTCAATTTCCACCCGATCCAAACGCCAGACCGCATCAGTTTCATCGAATTCATCCAGAATTGAATCGATGGCAGGCAACAGCTTTGCTGTCAGGAAAGCATTCATTTCCGGCTCGTGTTCGTTGGCTAGCGAGAAAGAGTCAAACGAACAATCAAAAATAAATTCATCAATGCGGTGCGCGCTCGACATAGTATTAAAGCCAGCATTCACAATCGGTTTCTCCTCTGTTTTTCAGCAGAAAAGAGATGATTCGTTCCGATGCTCTGTTTAGTTGCTTGAAATTATCCTGATGGTGATCGAGGTTGGCCTGCTGTAGACAAAATAACCAAGTTTTATAGCGTTGCTCGAGATCCTGCATCGGTACAAAGTCGAGCCAGTAAAACTCGGGGAGAATATGCGCGGGGAGATTCTTGATCACCGTTTCCTCGGCAAATTTACGGAATGCGGTATTTGCAAACCTTGCCGTCCAGGATGGAAAAATCACGCTGACACGGAAATCAAAAAAATCTTCAGTACCGGAGATAGCGGTAGCAGCATCTTTTCCTCGATGCCGCAGCAGCACGTGCTCGATCATGTGAAAACTCTCGCATGCGATATTCAGCTGTGTAATCGCGCGGCAGAACTCATGCGCGTATCGAACCGCGTCATCCCGGTTGCGTTTGCGGCTCAATGGCCATAAGCGGGTATTCTGTCCGGACTTCAAACACACGGCGGTATATTCCCTGGTGCTGATCAGCCGGAAATTTTTTATCTCGACGCCATCCTTAAAAACGCCGTAACCAAACGGCGGGAGCTTTGCGGGAATAGCAATTTCTGCAAACTTTTCTTCCTCGAATACGACTGGAATCGCGCGATCTTCCATTTTCTCCGGTAAGAATTGCACACTTTCCGCCAGAATATGATCGGGAATCAGGCGGCTGTTTCTTTCCGCGAGAACATCGGTGATCAATGCAATACGATCGAATGACTGCAATCCCAGCAGAATACTGATCCGTTTATGCGCACCGGCGAGATTTTCTTCCAGCTCGCCATGATGTGGGTGCAATACCGGTTTCAGGTAGTTAAAACCCTTCGCCCGGTCGCGCGTGATTTCCCGGATACATTTCAGATAATTGATTTTGTTCTCGATCACCCACTTGGCTTGATCGGGACGCCGGTAACAATCGAATTCTTGCAATGAGCGTTGCGGATATTGCTCGCCGTACATCGCCAATACCGTATCCAGCACGCGATTCCTGCGCTCGGTGAAGCGATCGTAACGCGTCAGAATCTTGGACAGTGTCGTCCGGCTATGATGATTGCCATCCGCATACAGGGATTCGATGCCGGGAATATTCCGGTCATCGAGAAATTGGGAAAAATAGGACTGTTGCAGCCCGGAATCGAGCGAAAACAAGCGCGGCATTTCTTGCAGATGCTGCAAGTAATCCGCCATCAATTGCTCGTACGGAAAGAGGTATGCTTTGAGCTGCTTTGCCTTTGCTTTCACGCCGGGCGATTCCGACTGCGGAATACCGTAGCGGTTAATCCCGTAAATGGCCGGAAAATGATTCTGAATCGAGTAATAATCGGACGATACCCGCCGCTCTCCTCTGGGCAGCGGGATTAAATGCGCAAACGACGGGCGATTATTTCTGAATGCATGGTATGCAAAAATTAATTTTTTCAATTCCAGACGCGTTTCTTCCAGCAATGCTTCGTCTTGCGCATTCTCGTAGGGTGTAAATCCCGTCGTCTTGCCGTCATGATTCTTGCGGCTCACATCCTGGGGAAGCACCAGCCGCAACAGTTGTTTCGGCTTGCCGGATTTAGGAAAACACAGATCGGGAAATACGTAGCGCGATGAGTCATAGGAAATGCTGGTGTACTTCTTGTTTTCCTGGTCAATCAGGTAGAGATCGTGCACCTTGCTCACACCATCGATTTGACTGATGAGGGAAATTAAATCGACTACGCTGAGAATCTCCTCCGCGCCTTCAAAGCACCGGTCGCTGATGAAACCGTGCTTTGTCAGTGGGCCGGAAAAAACCTGTTCGTAATTGCCCGTTTCACTCAGAATCGATTCATAGCGGTCAATCTGAATGCCGGAAGAAATGTAGTGGGCGCATTGGAGGAAGATTTCGGCATAAATTTTGGCACTATTGTGAGCCGGTTGTATTTCGATCTCACCCGCCAGAAAATAGAGCACCGTATGGATAATTTCAATGCGATGAATATCCTCGCACAGATTGCGATGCGCGGCAAAAACAGACCGGATTTTTTGTATGACGGCCTTTTCATCGAGCTCCCCTGCACTTTGATCCGGCGTATTGATTTCCGAAAACAAACCATCGCCGATTCCGGTCAATATTTTATCCAATCTGGATAACACACTCCCGAAGCGCGACAAGGGAATAACCAGCTTTGCCAGCAACTCACCGCCATTGGCTATCCAATCGTCCGGGTTTGATTCGATCGCAGCCAGAATATTTTTTAACGCATCGTTGAGTTTCGCATAATGGAATACCGCATCCAGCTTGAACAACACTTCGTTCAACCGGGCACTCAAATCCGTGCTCAGCGATGAATCCATCAAGACCGACCAGATGGAGCCAATCTTGCTCCAGATATCGTCGACACTCGACAAACTCGCATCCAGTTGATGCAGGATATCGCCTATTTGATCAGCCAGCTGCTCGGATGCCGGTAACGGCAAGTCAATATCAGCCGCAAAATCGCGCCCTCGTTTTAAGTTTTCGTGATCAGTATCCAGTTGATGGCCGAGTTGATCCAGCAGCGAGCGAACATGCTCCGAAGCGATATTGATCCGTTCCAGCTTACCGGATAGCTCGCTCAGACTCTCATCTTGCTTGGGTGGATCCGCTCGGCTTTGAATCAGCTCATCGTCAAGCTTCACGAATACGGTGTAAAGACCGTTGGCTAACGCATTTTCTTCCGTCGCGCTGGGTTCGAGCCAGACATAATCGATCTCCGGAATGGCGTCGTAGAGAATTTTTTGATAATCGATTCCGGTCACTGCGGCGCTGGGAAGAATTTCTTCCGGCGAGTAGAGCGCTTGCTGCTGATAATCGATCGTTCCTTTTGCACCGGTCAAATAATCCGGCACGGTAAATCCGGAACGGTAAGACAAATCGGTCAACCCATAGCAGAGTTGTTCCAGAATGGTGACGCCGGGATCATGCAGGTTATAGTCGGTCCATAGGTCACCGGATAAATCCTGAACCTTGCCGATGGCTTCCTTGCGCAACGTTTCAAAATCCAATCCATCGGGATCGATCCGGATACGCGGTATTTGCTCAGAGGCCGGCATACTCTTGCGAAGCTGCGAATGAATGCGGGTTGCTCAATTGCGCCTGGATTTGCTGGTGCAAACCGGACAGCAATGCATGGACGCGATGATAAGGCAAATTCCCCAGCGCCTTGATGGCCAGTGACAGTTCAGCCTCGATAAACACAAAGCGCTGCCGCTCTTGCGGCGCGATACCCGGCGCAAACAATTCATTGGCTTGTTGATTTAACTTACCGATCAGTTCGAATACGGATTTGAACGGCAGCTCGGCCAGTGCTTCCAGCAGCAGATTGCCTTCCTGCAAACTCAAATGAATGACTAGCATACGCGCGGACATTTATTTGTCTTCCTGTCTTTTGCGTAAAACTTTAGGGTACGCCGATTCCGGCTCTTTTTCGCTTTCATACATCACCGGGTCATACCATAACCGGGTAATGTAATAATTCACCCAGATCTTGTCACCGTATGACGATTCCACACGAAGCTGCAGCGTGTATTCAAAGTTCTCGATATTCGCGCCGCGCTCCCAACGTAATTCCAGGCGATTGCACTTGGCGCCATAGTGCGCCTGATGATAGGTGATGTGGCTCTTGTCGTTATAGGCGTTGAGCGCGAAAGCATGCATCAAGGCATACTTGCCATCGGCATCTTTACCGCCGACACCGGCCATCACCTCGAAGGCCTGACAGCCGGTCAACGTTTCGGTGATATCGTGCCAGTTTCCATCTGCGGGCACCGGCAGTTCTCCGCGGCGTCCGACTCTGCCATGCGAAGCAATGGTACCGGCGACATCCAGTTCAAAACGGGGATTATCGGTATTGATACCGACACCGGCTGTTACCGCATCGCCGGACTCGGCGCTGCCATCGGTGCTGCGCAATGTCAGAATATGCGGGTTATTTTTATTGCCGAAGCTCAGATTTCCCGTTGCTTTATCGATACCGGCAGACCACATGGCGCTGAGCGTCGCCATGTTCTGATAAAAACTCATCAGCTTGCCGTCGCCCAGCTGAAAAATTTTCAATCCCTCTTCGGCGGTTTTCTCGAATCCATCATCAATCAGATTCAGCGTCGAATCGATCAAGTCGGCAAATGCCACTTCAGAAGGCATTCTGCCATTCTTGAATTTGGCTTCTAGTGTTTTTCTATCTTTTCGCGCCATTTTTCGTCAGAAATTATAAAAGTACTGCCAATTTCGAGTTCGCCGATGCCGGTGATTTGCGGCTCGATTAAATCGTAGCGATCATCCATCTCGATAAAATGCTGCTTGATAGGCGCCACGATACTCCAGGGATATACCGGGATAATATCTTTTACTTCCGAATCCTCCGGTTTATCCGCGCTGTCAAGCAGGTCGAAATAGTCTTCACCCGCCGGTGCAATGCGCAGTATGGAAAGATTGGTGACACGATCGACATAATCGAGGCTCTGGATAAAAGACTCAACATCATGCTTACTGACCATCCAGCCAAAGTGACGGGTATATCCCACGGTCTCGTTCCATGGCGACAGGAAGTCCGTTATCGCCTGATTCAAACGCTCCAGATACATACCGGCCAGTAATGGATTTTTCAGCTTGACCGTGCAGCGCACCTGGATGACTTCGTAAACCGGGTTAAGGATGTGCGCGGTCACAAAAGGCGGCACATACTGGTTGATAAAATCTTGTATTTCAGTAATCAGGTGGCCATTCAGAAGCGGCTTCTGCGTGACGCTTTCGTTCTGAGCGAGATAAGGCACCACCACCATCAGCACATGGCCGGGACTGAAGCGCTGCTTGATCACAAAATCAGGGCTCATGCCGGGAAAACACTTCACCTTATAGATTTGCGGAAACTGCTCGAGTATCAGCAGTTCATAATCGGCCGGCAGCAACGCGCGCTTTTTATGCCTCAGCCGCTCGCTGACACGAATACGCAAATGAGCGCGGTCTTCCGCCAAACGGCCGCCAAAAGAGGGTTGAATTTGTTTGACGGCGCCTACGCCCGGAATTGATTTGCGCGCGCGCGACACCGCACCGGCAGGTAAGCGGATGGAATTGCCCGGCACGGTATCTTGTTCCAGATGCCGGCTGGCTCTTAACGCTTGCGCATGAATTGAATACAAACTGCAAAATTTTTCCAGATCATGATCGGACGACACCCGCAACCAGGATAATCCGGCCGGTAACACGGTATTGTCCTGGGAAATATCCGCCGGAATATTCAACGTGATTATTCCCGATCTCATGAACCGCTGCGTGGAGTCGGATACGATCTCTCTAGCGCTTAGCGCAAACCATTGGTTATCCGCCAGATAAAACCACTGCATCTCCTTCAGCGAAGCGGCTTCTACCGGCAATGAATTCTCCCGCAAATAAAAATATAGCGTAATCACACCGCCACCGGTCAAACCTTTTAAGCCAATTAATAGATTCCCGGAGTGGAGAAATTGCGGCAATAAATAATGGGCTTGATCGGCTCGCATAGTGACATTTTTCCACCCCAGCGGATGCAAATAAATCATTCTCTCTTGCAGCGCCGCAACACAATTGACTTCTTCCTTGCCCATGATCATTTGCGCAGAAGCTTTATAGTTGACTGCGATGGATGTGATCATCGGTGTGTACGGCGGATTAGGCACGTGTTTAAGAAACTTGGCATGTTTCTGCTTGGCGTTGAAAGTCAGTACATTAGCCAATGCAGTGGGATAATCGCGGTGACCGAATGCTTGCCCCGGCGCCGCCAGGGTGAATTTGAAGAAGCCTCGATGCGTGGAGGGCGTGTAAGCGAATTCTGCCAAAGCATTGCGATATTCAAAAGGACTCCAATAGGAAATGACCGGAGCACACGACAATTTACGGTATGCGCTGACTTCACTGCCGCCATCCAAGCTGGTTTTAATTTGAAAAAGAGAATTGACAACCGCCGCTTTGGCATTCTCCGGCAGCCATTTGCCATTTGACAGTACCGTTGTGCTGACCCTGAAGTCGGTATCGCCGAAGGTTTCATAGCCCTGGTAATGGGTTTTAAAACCACCGATACCGGCAGGTAAACCGCCCCACTGGATCTCGACGTTGAAATCCGACAATTGCTTACCGGCCGCTTCCGAGCAACCCACGATCAGATACGAACCAACCTCCGGCAGCGGGCCAAACGGCGCAAACGGCGCGAGCGGGGATAATTGTCCGATGTTATTGTGCAATTGCACCGTGCGGCATCCTTCCACCGCGACATCGATGCGGATCGAATCCAATTCCAGTTTGCTCAAAATCCCATAGGGATATAAGTAACTCTTGGGATTCAGAACCAATCGCACCACAGGCAATCCGGTTTCATAACCCTCGCCGTGAATTTTGGAATCGTAGGGAACAACCGCCGGAAAGTTTTCCGGCAGGAAAAAAGTAAGCGTCAGACTGTTTTCTTCCTGCCGTTGTTCAACACCTGAGTAGGATGGCAGATACTCCGCGATCTCTCGCCACCCGCCTTCGACCGATAAACTGATAATGAAAATATCCCGGAACGCTTTGAAAAAAGCTTGCTGCTCTTGAACTGATCCTTTTTCACCGGCACTTCCGGACAGTTGCATGGCTACCGCGATTTTCCGGACCCATTGTTCCAGGGTGATTTTATTATCCCCCTCCAGTCCAGTGGTGTATTTCATATGGATAGAGACCGTCCGCCGTCCTTCTTGCAACCACAACGCCTTGCTGGCTAGCGCAAACCCGATGCGGGCATGTTGCACCAGAATGGTTTCCTCCCCTTTTTTAGGGGCGCCGAATAACGGGTACATCTGAACATTATCGCTATCCAGCGCGCTATCGCCGGTTAAAACCGGCACATCATTCAACCAGCCGCCAGTAGGGATCTGCCGGTTGATCGCGCCCGCTTGATCATTCAGCACAACCGATTCGCACAAACCATTTTCGGGAAAATTTAACGGATCGCGCTTAAAAAATAACGTATGGATAGCGCTCACCGAGGCATCGTTTATCAACACATCGTCGTCAGCGGTATAAATAATATCCTGCTTGTTCTCATCCTTACCTGCCAGAAATTCCGTTCCTTTCGGTATCAATACGCTGTGATTTTTTTTGTTCGGAACGAGCGCCACATAAACATGATCGGGTGTGAATCCGCGTGGCTGAACTTTGAGCACCTGGTCGTAATAAAAATCGACATAGTTCAAGGTGAAGCGATTAATTTTATCGTGCAGTTTCTGAAACAACTGCAAAAAGGCAAGCAACAACCCTGCGGCGGGTTCATGGTCTTTGCTGGTTAACGATACGGACAATAATTTTTCCGCACTGCCTTGCACCATCTCAATGGCTTTGACGAACGCATAGAAACTGGACCGGATAGGAACGGCATCGGCCACGTCAACCGCCGCATTGGCGTGACTGAGCGCGGTTTCCTCCGTCACTTGCAACAATGTCATCAAATCGCGGGAGAAAA
This sequence comes from Nitrosomonas oligotropha, assembly GCF_900106555.1. GTDB lineage: Bacteria > Pseudomonadota > Gammaproteobacteria > Burkholderiales > Nitrosomonadaceae > Nitrosomonas > Nitrosomonas oligotropha_A. The sequence continues at coordinate 78,799 of NZ_FNOE01000009.1, forward strand.
TCGTTTCGAGCGTGTGATGCGAAACATGCTCAGCCAAATATTGCCCGAGCACATCGATATCTTTCCTGAGTCCGGTAATGACACTTTCCAACACTTTGCGCAATTCGGTACCGATGGCATTTTTTGTCCGCGCCAGTAATTGCAGCCACCGGTCCAACAACCTGACCGCGGTATAAGACGACATCATATGCTGGCTGATTTCTTTTTCAGACAATGCACGCAATGCCTTTGTCAATTCATCGTCAGCCATATTGCCCTGACCGGCAGCGCCGGTCGCCAGCTTATCCAGATCGACAGCCAGAATCGTGGCAATGACAACCGTCTCGTCCAACGAGAAAAAATGCGCCCAGGTTCCGTCTTCCCGATTATTCAGGTTATAAAACTTCATCACTTGCGCATATTCAACCAGCAGCGCCAATAAGGTATGAAAGCGCATATCGGCAACGTTGAAATAATCCTTCTCCAGCGCCGGTAATAATCTTTTCTCCTGATTCTTACCGTCACTGATGTGCAAATGATATTGTGTTGACCAATCGGTGCGAAGCTTCATTCACCCAGAAACCTTATAATTTAACATTCGTGCCTTCAGTGAAATAAAACGGGTACACGATATTGTGGCGGTTATTTGTGGTCCGCACGATGTAGGTGATATCAATCTTGATCAAGCCATTCAAGATATCTTCCTGGTTACCGGAATCCACCCGGATATTTTCCACCACCACGCGAGGCTCAAAAAAAAGTATCGCGCGCTTGATCAGGTCAACCATGACCGTGACCGTCGTTTCATTAATCTCTTCAAAGACCTGACTTTTTAAACCGCAGCCGTATGTGGGTTGCATCACGCGCTCACCGGGATTGGTCGATAAGAGGATATACAGGCTTTCATGGATATCCTCTTCAGCCGATACTTTCCGCATCGATCCGTATTGACCGAACTCAGGCGGAAATCCCCAGCCGATTCCCAGGAATGATTTATCGTCGGCACTCATCGCTTTGCTTCCATGCTAGCCGCCGATCATCACCGTCGGAAAACCCAGCACGATGGTACCGCCGTGCGCCGTTGTGTCACCCATCCGGGCAGCCGGGCGGTTGCTGATCATGACCGTCGCCGATCCTTTCACAATACTGTCGGGTGGTCCGACGCAGATGCACATATCCCCTACCACAGCGGCCGGCATATTGCCGATCAATACAGTGGGCACGCAAGGACCACTGATCGGGCCGCCCACATGAGGAATCGGCGGCACGCCCGGTGTTTGCATCGGGCAAGTATGCATATCGGTAATACGTGCGGCTGGGGGCATCGTTAAATTCCTTTCAAAACAATTGCAATCCTGAGCATTCAATACAGCTTAATTAATCATCACAATAGCGCCTTTTACCGTGGTCTGACCGCTGGCCGACAGCTCGGCTGTGGCGTTACCTTTGGCGCTGAAACCGACATTGGCTTGATGATTGATGTTAAGTCCCTGATTTTTAATATCCGCTTGCGCCGTCAATTCGATATTGCTCACCGCATCGATGGTTACCTTGCCCTTGGCGCTGATCTTGATGTCTTTCGGGCTGTCGATGACGATACCGCTTGAATTGAGCTCGATTTTGTTGGAATTCTGGTCTTGCAGCAGAATCGATTTTTGATCGTCGCTGATGACGATTTTGTTATTGCCCGGTGTAATCACCGTGATCACTTTCTTATCATCATCAAACTCAAGCTTGAGCTTGCTACGGGTAACCACTGCTTTAATGAAATTATCGGCGGTCAATTCGTAGGGCATTTTTTGTTTGCTGCTGTACAAACTGCCGAGAATAACCGGATGCGAAGGATCGTCGTTGAAGTATCCCAGCACCACTTCGTCGCCGATCTCCGGAATGAAGAAAGCGCCGATGCCGCTGGAACCGTAGAAACTGGCCAGCCGCGCCCATACGCCATCGGTCTCTGCCTGCAAAACCGGCACAGATACCTGAATCTTGTATTGCCCTTCCGGATCGGCATCGAGCTTTTTCACTACACCGATGTGCAAACCGTTGACTCCGGGTACCCAGCCTGAAGCAAGCGGCGCCTCGGTTTTATACTGCTCGGCGAACCACTGCGACGATAGACCGAACTCAATTTCCGTCACCCAGTTGCCCTGCCTGATGTCATGTTTCACTGCCGTCACCAGCACTTTGCCGTTAAAGCGGTTGCCCACGCCTTTCAACTCAACCAGAGTGCCAAGTTTCACTTTGGCGCTCCCTTGAAACGCCGCGTAACCTCGGATACGCGCCAGACCAGACTTAATTTGCTGCCCCTTGGCCCACCCGGTGAGCGAAGCATTCTCCAGTGGTGCATCGGTTTGCAGACGAAAATAATCCGGTGCCATCACGTCTGCCAGAACACCCGCGGCAAGATCGCCCTGCCCGGTTAATTGTTCGGGACTCGCCTGCGCTTCCTGCACCGCCTGATCGGTCAGGCTCCATGCGATGCCTTTCACCACGGAAAATTGCGCAGCGGCATCGACCTCCGCGCTGAACGCCATCAAATCGATACCGTACGTCACGGTCAGAACCGCTTCACCATCAACCTGCGGCGCTTTGACCGTTACTTTTCCGGCGTCGATCGTCACCAGAAAACCATTAACTTCCGCCCGCGCCAGCAAATAATCCCAGTCGCTGCAATAGTACTGCACCAGTTCTTTATAACTCACCGTCGTATCCGTCACATCGGAACTCAGTCCGCGGTATGCGCCGATCAGCTTACTGATGATGTCGCTATCCTTTGAATCGACAAAATTGGCGTTCTTGCGGCCCACCGTCATGGCAACCGAACTGTCTTTACACTGCACGATCAACCGGGAGAAATTGTCACCATCCAATTTTATGCCATGCTTGACGACAATACCTTTGAACACAGTGCTCGTTTGATTGGCATAACCGGCGTTGATGGTGATCACCGCGCCGGGTTTAAAATAATCCGCATCGCTAACCGGAAATTTGTTGCTCGGCATATCCCCGTCCAGTAAGACGATCTTGGCGCCGGGAATTTTATTGACCCCGTACATGATCTCGACCGAAACAACTTGAATGGTATCGGCTATGGCATTGCCATCACTCTGAATAGTCACAGATACGACACCCGTGCTGCCCGTTAATGGGGAATCTGCCATAGTGAACCTAGTTTAATGGAGGGAACTGAAGCTTAGTTCCAGGTTTAAGATCACGAAAATCCGTCAGACGATTAATCTTTGCAACATCGATATAGTAGTTACAGTCCTGATAAATCCGGTAACACAACAGCGGTAAAGTATCTCCCGCTTTCACCTCGATCAAGTGCGTCAAATCCGGGGATTCTTGCCCTGCTTCCTTGGATATTTCCTCTTTGCTCTGATATTCGACAAAGGCCAGTGTAACTTTGGCACGCAATGGCACGCCGCTGGGTTTGAACAAGGTATAGTCAAATTTCAGTGACTCCACCCGCCCGTAGAAAAGCAATTCGCCCCATTTCAATTGCACAATTGGCGCTTCGTGCTTGGTACCTCGGTAGCGATACACAACGTCTTTCAATAATTCAATCTGCTCCTTGACCGGAACCGGATCGCTGACGACCGAGAGCGGATTAGCCGAGACAGCTCCGGTGGCATCCAGTATCAATTCCTTGAGAACAAATTTTTCCGGGTGGCTTGCATCGTATTTGGTTTCGGTTCCCGGTTGCCCCAGCACCTTGTTTTTGGAATAGCTCAGCTTGAACGTTTGCTCGTAACCGGCGGGATTGATCATGGCTTCAAATTTTTTCAGCGAGCCATCGACGCTGATTTTGCCGTTATTCACGACGCAGGGCGAAATCGTCAACAGCGCCTTGGCACCGCCCAGCGACATTTAGCGTTCCCCCTGTTCGCGCAGAAAATCGGCGATCATGCGGCGGCATTCCGCCAGCACTTCTTCTTTCAATAACCGGTGTTCTTCGGATAAATCGAGATCCTCGTTCCCGGTGCGCTGCACGATATTGGACTTGATCAGCAGTTGTTTAATCTCTATCGCCATTGGGTATTCTTCCGCCTGCTAGATAATGCGCATGGAAACGGTATAACTTAGAATGATCTTTTCGATGGCGACTTCGTTTTTGGTAGAGCCGAAGCTTTCGACTTCCCATTTCAACGGGTAAGCCGAATCGAAAGACCAGCCGCGAATCGGCATCTTGTCTTCATTCATCAGATACACCAGAACAGGCAAGGGCTTAATCGCCAAATTAAAACCGGATTCAAGCGTCGATTTGCACCACACCACCAACGGTGAGGTCAATGGCGCAATGCCGCGTTTCAAGGATAAATTGGGATGCTTGATGCCTTTCGGCAATTGCCGCACGAACCGGTTTTCACCGCCTTCGACAACCGATTCCACTTCCATTTCCGTTTCGATTCCGGATACTTCCTGGAAAGAAGTGTCCGCCGACAATCCGGCCGGTGGCCCGATCACGACCTTAAAATAGAAAGCAGAGGGTGGATAAACATTTCCAGATAATGAAATATTCATGAGTCACCCATCTGCTGGCAAGATTTAAAAACACTAACTGTTGGCGATCGTCAGGCCTTCATGCACGATTTCGATGGATTCTATCGCCACTTCGTTGCCTTCCGATTTCAGATCAGTGCCGGTAATCTTGGTCGGCCAAGCGTTCGTGAGCGTCCACACCATCGTCGCCTTGCCGCCTTCATCCAGCAAACTGATGGTAACAGGCAAGCGCTTAATGGTATTCATCTTGATCTGTTTAAACCAATCCCAGAATTTGTTATCACCTTTGAAAACGCCTTTCTTCATGGTGATATTGCCGACTTTTTTCATCCCCGGCATCTTGATCACAGAGAATTCCGGGCTATCGCCATGGCGGTATTTGATCTCTTCCGACTGAATATCCAGACCACTGACTTCCTGAAACCGCATGACTTGAGAATCCCACTTAACCTGAAAATAAAACTTTGGCATAGGCCAAACTGTCGTCGACTGAGCTGATCCATCATCTGCCATAATGCACTCCCAATTTTATGATTAAGAAATAAACGTTGTTTTTGTCAATTGCACCGATTAACGCGCTAACTTCAGGTTAAGATTTCTGCATTTGCTGCTGGAAGGTAATTTCAATAAACTCTGCCGGGCGGCTCAATGCAACCAGCACGGTCACTTTCAACATACCGTCCAGAATATCCTGCGGCGTCATGGTTTCGCCCAGGCCGACGAACACGCCGAAGGCATCTTCCGGTGTCGCGCCAGCCAAGCCGCCGCGTTTCCAGATACTGGTCAGGAAGTTACTGATCATGCTTTTGATCGTTACCCAGGTGCTGGAAACATTGGGTTCGAATACATACGCTTTGGTCGCCAGTCTGATGGATTCTTCCAGCATGATCATGGTTCTGCGCACGTTGATATAGTTCCAGTCCAAACTGTTGCCATCGAGCGTGCGGGCCCCCCCAAACCAAAGTGCCTTCGCCGATGAACGTCCGGATCGCATTGATCGATTTACCGGCGGTTGTGACGTTCAAGTCTTCCTGCTGCGCATTGGTGATCTCAACGGCGGGTGAAATGACCGCGTTCAGGCTGACATTGGCAGGTGCTTTCCACACTCCGCGGGAATTGTCGACCATGGTATAAACACCGGCCATACCCGCGCTGGGTGGCAGCAGATTGAGTTTGAGTTTGATACTTTCGATGATGCTCTTGTACAGCGGGCAAACGGCTGTCAGAATTTTATGCAGATCGACATCGGTCGACATGGTTGCTGTTTTGGGTGTCACGCCGATTTCTGCAATCTTGCCGTTGATCTCGGTTTTTTTCTTATCATCCAACTCGCTGCCGTCGACTTCCGCTTTGAGTAATTCCTGCAATTTATCCGCATTGGAAATGTTAGCGAAGTTCAAATCACCGGTTTGCACGATGGATGTATTGAGCCACGGATAGTAGGCTGCGGCAAAATCCAGGCTATTCGTGCCGAGATCATTGCGGAATTTCTCGATACACCCGCTATCCTGCGCTTCCTTATAGCCATCAAAAACATCCAGGATGGCAAAGCGATTTTTCATCACTTGCCCGCAATGACTCAGAGCAGCCTGTTGCAATGCGATACAGTCCGGTTCAGCCAGCGACATGGCATCAGGAATCACCACCATCGTCGGTTCCTGCTCTTTTAATAAAACATCGATCCCTGCGTTCAGCTTCGGTTTTTCGATATTATCGGTATAGCCGCCAACCGATACGACATAGCAAGCGCCGCCACCGTTTTGAAAAAACAGCATCATGCTGTGATACAGAAAATAACGAGCGCCCTGGAGTTCCAGAACATATTCCTTATCGCCGCTCGCAAAATCCGATTCGACCGCAGCTGCAGCCGCAGCCGGTGCAGCCCCTCCTTTTCCCGCTTTCGCTGCGGCTGCCGCGGCAATTTCGGAAATTTGATATTGCGTTTTAGGCGGTCCGCCAAAGAAGCTGATAAATTCCGACATGGATGAAATACGCCACGCCTTATTTAATAGCGATTTTCCTTTGTTATTGGCTCTTTCCGTATAACCGATAAATGCCGGCACTGCGGTTGCCACTTCCACGACAGAATTCGGAAACGCGCTCTTTTCAACAATGTAAACACCCGGTGTCTTATATTGCCCCATCATCAGCTCCTTTTAATTGGAAATGTAGCGTTCATCGGCCATTGTTATCATTCAACTTGATAAATCCAGCCTACAACCTTGTTTAGATTGAACATGGAGCAGCTTAGCCGATGCAATATTAATTCTCAAGCGTTAAGTAAAGAATTGTCAAAATTAACGCCGCTAATTCCTACTTCCAGCAGAACGCACAATTTTTACGGCTGTGCGGAGTGCTCCCGTAGCCAAGCTTCAAGCTCCTTTGCCGGTGCGGGGCGGTGAAACAGGAATCCTTGATAATAATCGCAGCCATGCTGACGCAGAAAAGCCAATTGCTGCTCCGACTCAACGCCTTCCGCCAAGACGCTTAATTTCAGACCGCGCGCCATCGCGATGATCGTGGCGGCGATCTCACGGTCATTGGGATCATGCGCCAGACCGCGCACAAAGCTTTGATCTATCTTGAGTTTATCGATGGGAAAGCGCTTCAAATAAGTCAATGACGAGTAGCCGGTGCCAAAATCATCAATCGCCAGCTGGATTCCCGGTGCCTTCAAGGTTTTCAGCGTATCGATCGAGCGTTCCGCATGCTCCATGAACATGCTCTCGGTCAATTCCAATTCCAGGCACGCTGCCGGAAGTTTCGTTTCTTCCAGAACCCGCTGGATCACTTCAGCCAGATTCTCGGATTGAAACTGCCGAACCGACAGATTGACCGCCATCACGAGCGGTGCAAAACCAGCATCAATCCAGGCCCGTCCTTGCGCGCAGGCGGTCCGCAACACCCACTCCCCGAGCGGCACGATCAATCCGGTTTCTTCTGCAATCGGAATAAATTTTCCCGGCGGCACGATGGCTTCTCCCGGCGGCTGCCATCGCACCAAAGCCTCAACCCCGACCGCCCGGCCGCTATGCGCATCGATCAACGGCTGATAGTGCAGAACGAACTCCCCGGCGGTGAGCGCATGGCGCAAGCGGGTTTCCATGACCAAGCGTTCATTGGCGGCAATGCTCAATGCTTCCGTATGGTAACGATAGGTGCTGCGGCCTTCTTTTTTCGCCAGATACATGGCCATGTCGGCGTGCTGGATCAACTCGGTGACATTGCTGGCATCATCCGGAAAAAGGCTGATACCGATACTGGCATTAATGAAGATCTCATGACCGCTGGGCAGTGCAAAGGGGGTCGCAAGCAAATCAATCAAAGTCTGCGCGACAGAAGCGGATTCGCTCGGCTCCTTGATATCCTCAAGCACCAGCAAAAACTCATCGCCGCCCAGGCGCGCCAGCGTATCTTCCTCACGCAAACGCTTTTTCAGGCGCGCAGCCAGCATAATCAAAAGCTCATCCCCGATGGGATGTCCCAGGCTGTCATTGACATTCTTGAAACGATCCAGATCGACATACAGCGTCGCTATGCGCAGACTGTGCCGTTGCGCCCGCTCAATGGCATGATGCAGGCGCGATTGCACCAACAGCCGGTTCGGTAAGCCGGTCAATGGATCATAATGCGCCAAATGCGCCAGCTGTGCCTCGGATTGCTTCATCTGCGTAATGTCGGCAAACACGCCAACATAATTACAGGGCTCATTCCTGTCATTACACACTGTGCTGATCGTCAGCCATTGCGGATAAATTTCGCCATTCTTGCGGCGGTTCCAGATTTCCCCGCTCCAATGGCCCACGGTTTTCAGACTGGCCCACATCGCTTGGTAAAAGGGTTTACCGTGATGCCCCGACTTGATGATCTTCGGATTCTTACCCAGCACCTGCGCTTCACTATAACCGGTAATTTCGGTATAGGCGCGGTTAATGGCCAGAATGCGCGGCTCCAGGTCGGTGATGACGATCCCTTCCCGGCTGGACTCAAACACCGCCGCCGCCTGTTTCAATGTTTCCGCGGCATAGACTTTTTGCACCGCCACGGCCGCGATCGAGGCAAACTCATTGATCAGCATCAAATCGGCAGGTGATGGCTCACGCGGGGTACGATGATAAATGGTAAAAGTGCCTAGCACACTGCCTGCTTCATCTTTGAAGGGTATCGACCAACAGGCATGAAGATTGGCTTTGCGCGTCAGTTCCAGAAAAGGCTGCCAGTACGGATGGTGATCGATGTCGGAAACAATCACCGCTTCACCGCGCCATGCGGCCGTACCACACGAGCCAACCCCATCACCGATCATCACCTGATTGACAGCGACGTTGTATTCATCCGGCAGACTGGGCGCCGCGCCGTGCTTAAGACGGCCCGCATGCCTATCCAGCAGCAGGATGGAAACCAGCATGCCGGGATTGATCACCTCGAGGCGTTGCGCAATATCATTCAGAACTACGGGCAGCGGTTGGCTGGCAATGATCAGATTCGATGCGGATTGATGCGCCTGGCGTATCAGTTCGAGCCGCTTATGTTCACTGATATCCAGCCAGGCACCGACAATTTCGGCAGGCTCGCCGTCAGCATCCCGCACCAATCGAAGCTCATCGAGTATCCAGACGATTCGCCCAGATCGATGCAGGAACCGGTAGTCGTGTGTGAGCTGGCCTTCGCTCAGCAACATCGGCCAGCGGGCCAAAGCCGCTTCACGATCATCCGGATGGATATGCGAGCGCCACCAATCCGCCGCCAATGCCTCTTCTTGCGTATAGCCCAGCAGACGTTCGATATTTTCACTCACCCAGTTGGGGCGCGGCGTTTCTCCGGAAAACTTCAAGCTGTATAAAATTGTCGGGCTGGCGGCCAGAAGATACGAAAGGCGCTGGCTGGTTCTTTTTAAGCTGATCCGTTCGCGAGTCAATTCCGCTTGGTGCTGCACTTTCTCCAAAGTGGCAACAATCTCGTACAGATAGCCTTCGTGCTTCGACAAATAATCATCCACACCCAAGTGCAGCGCACGCGCGGCCACTATCTCACTACCCTGGCCTGTCACCAGGATGGTAGGAATATTCAGTTTGCGCTCATACCGTAACAATTGGAAAAACTCCAAGCCATCCATGCTGGGCAAGTGATAATCGATCAGCAATGCATCGAATTCCGCCGCCTGATTCATCGGATCATCAGGCAGCAGCGCGAGCGCATCTTGCACACTGCTCACCGCGGTCATCTGGATATGCGGCGCATGCAAAACAAAATGACGGCGCATCAAATCGATATCGAATATATTATGCTCTAGATACAACACGCGCAGAACCGGATGACTGCGCTCCAGATTGTCGCGAAAATGTTCTCGGGCGCCACGCAATATCCGCGGCAGACGTTCCAGATAATCATCCCGTTTGATCAGATAATCATCCGCATTGGCTTTAAGCGCGGCCACGGCGGAATCCTGATCGCCCGACCCGGTGAGCATGACTACCGCGATGGGCAGTTGTTGCTCCCGCACATGCGCCAATGCATCCAAACCGGAGCCATCGGGCAGGGACAGATCAGCCAGCAGCAGGTCATAACAATTCGGCTCGGCAAGCCGCTTGAATCCTTCAGCCAGGGTATTCACCACATCCAATTCGATATCCGGTGCAGTCCGGCGCAGGGTGCGCCGGGCCAGATCGGCATCGCTGGCGGAATCTTCGATATACAGAACGCGCATCATGATTATTGGGGATGCTCGTTCAGAACGCACCAATACAGTTCGATGTGCTGCGCCACGTCCATGAAGTTATCAAACCCTACCGGTTTTACAATATAGGAATTGACGCCTAAATCGTAGGCCGCTTGGATATCGCGATCTTCTTTTGAAGTGGTGAGAACAACAACCGGAATGCGGCAAAGCACCGCGTGTTGTTTCAAAGTCCGTAACACAGTCAGACCGTCAACGCGCGGCAAATTCAAATCCAGCAGAATAACGGCCGGCTGGATCTCGCCCGCTTCCCAGCGCGGCACCCACGCCAAGGCTTCCTCGCCATCCCGCGCGACCAGTACCGGATTAATCAACTTGCGGCGCTGAAAAGCGCGTAGCGTCAGATCCACATCGAGAGGATTGTCTTCGACCAGGAGAATCGGTGGGTATAAGCTCATCGTTATTGACTCCGTCGCTATTTCAAGTTTTCCGCCATCGCGGTCAATTCCAGATAGAAGGTTGCACCTTCACCCGGCGTGCTTTGTGCCCATACCCGTCCTCCCATGCGTTGCATAGCCTTCTTGACTAAAGCCAGACCGATCCCGGTACCCGGGTAATCTTCCAGCCGATGGAGACGTTCAAAAATCTCAAAGATGCGCTGATTATACTTCATGTCAAAACCGATACCATTATCACGGACCCACAAGATCACATGCCGATCATCCCGGTCAGCGCCAAACTCTATGCGCGGGTGAGCCGCATGCTGGCTGAACTTGATCGCATTCTCCAGCAGATTGCGCAGCACCATAGCCAGGCCGTCGCGATCACCATTGACCATCAATAGCGGTAAATCACAAATGACCTCGATCTGACGCGCGGCAATCTCCCCGTCACACTCCGCAATCACCCGCTGGGTTAATGCCGTCAGGTCCAGCGCATGGGAATCCAATTTACGTCGTTCCATGCGTGAATAAGCCAGCAAATCATCGATCAACTCATTCATGCGCGTGACACCCCCGCGCAGGTTGGTGATGAATAAACGTCCTTCGTCATCCAATCGATCGGAATAGTCTTCTTCCAGCAACCGGCTATAGCCTTCGACACCGCGCAGTGGCGCCTTCAAATCATGCGAAACGGAATACACAAAGCTTTCCAGTGATTGGTTGAGCATCTTTAATTCGGCGGTACGCTCCGCAACCCGTTTTTCCAGATCGGCATTCAGTTGCTGCAATGCCGCTTCGGCTTGTTTCCGGTAAGTGATATCCTCGGTAAACATGGCAATCCCGCCGATTGCACCACCGGCTTGATGCCAAGGCCGCACCTCCCAGCGTAACCATTGTATGCTGCCATCGGCCCGTTCAAAACGATCCTCATCGGCGCGGATGATTTCACCAGTCAGACAGCGGCGATGGATCGCTTTCCATTCTTCACCGATCTCAGGAAAAGCATCGTAATGACATACCCCCAATAAATCACGATCGCCCAAGTTGTAATCGTTACGCCAGCGCTGACTGCAAGCAAGATAGCGTATTTCCCGGTCGAACATGGCTAACGAGGCGGGTGCGTATTCAATGAACAACTTGAGTCGTTCCTTGCTTTCCTGCAGCGCCATTTCGCCCAGCTTGCGCTCGGTGATATCTTGCACGGTTCCGCGCATGGCAATGATGCGGCCGTCAAAATCGGGCACTGCTTCTCCGCGTGAGATCGTCCAGCGATGCGCGCCATCCGGCCGCACCACTTCCGCATCGCACTCAAATGCAGCACCGTCGCGCCAGCACTTTTGCACTGCGGCAGCCAGCTTATTCCAGCTATCCACGGTGTAAAAACTCGCCATTTCCTGATAATCCGCAGGCGGCAAAGCGGTATCACGGCCATAAATCAGGTAAAGCTCCTCGGACCAGGTTTGTTTATCCGCGCCGTTCCAGGTCCAATGCCCGAGGTTGGCGATGCGTCTGGCTTCTTTGAAGTTTGCCGCAATCTCCTTGCGGCTTTGGATATCTTCAACCACGGCGACGAAATAATCCGGCGCGTTATCGGGCTTACGCACCAGGGAAGCGTGAAGATTGATCCATATCACGCGGCCATCCTTACGAATATAGCGTTTCTCCATTGCATACGCAGTGATTTCACCGTTCAACATGCGCTTTACGTTATTGATGTCTGCTTCCAGATCATCGGAATAGGTGACATCCTGAAATGTAAGCGCCATCAATTCATCCTGACTGTACCCCAGGATAGCGCAAAGCTTGTGATTGACACGCAACCAATATCCTTCCAGTGAAATAATCGAAATCCCGACGGCGGCTTGCTCAAAAGTAGCCTGAAATCGTGCTTCGCTCTGCCGCAGCTGTTCTCTGACAAGTTGTCTCTCGAACACCAGTTTATCAACGCGCACCAGGAGCTCATCCACGGCAAAAGGCTTGTTCAGATAATCCTGCACGCCGGATTTCAGCAGTTTGACACAGAGATCGTCATCGGCCTTAGCAGTCAGCATGATGATGGGCACGCCATCCAGTTCCGCATGCTGGCGTATTTGCCACACCATTTGTTCACCATTCATTACCGGCATCATCACGTCGGAAAGAATCAAATCGGGTGCCAGCTTCAGCGCTTGCTCCAATCCTTCACGGCCGTTGAAAGCGCTGGCTACGCGGTAGCGAGGCTGCAACATGCCGGCAATGAAGCGATTCATATCCGCATTGTCTTCAACAACCAAAACCAAGGGCAAATGGGTGGCGGCCACCGGGAGCGGCGGGGTTCTTTCCGCACGGCTCTGAAGTTCATCCATGACTTCATGCACAATGATCTCGTCCAGGGAAACTGGCGCATCCCGTAGTACCGAACCGGCTGGCGCGGTGCGCGGCAGCGTGATCCTGAATAGCGCGCCACCCCCGGGTGATTCTTCGAGTTCGAGCTTGCCATGCAATAAATCGGCAAAATCCTTGACGATCGCCATCCCTAAGCCGGTGCCGTCATGCTGCCGGGTTACGCTGCTCTCCACCTGCATAAAGCGTTCAAACACGTGCTCACGCATTTCCGCCGGTATGCCGGGACCATTGTCCTGAACTTCGATCTGCGCGCGCGCTTCGGTGGTAACAAGCCGGACGACAATACAACCTTTATCCTGCGTGAACTTGAATGCGTTGGACAGCAGATTGAGCAGGATGCGTTGCAGCTTCTCGCTATCACTTTCAACTGCACAGACTTCCGGGACGATAACCTGTAATGCGATATCGCGCCCCTGCGCCAGCAATTCAAAGTAACTTGCCGTGACTCGCACCAGCTCCGCCAAATCGAACCGCGCCCAAAAAACCGGCATGCGCCCCGCCTCAAGCTTAGCCGCATCCAACAAATCGGTAACGTGGCGGTAAAGAATGCGCGCGTTACGCAGCATCAATCCGGTTTCATGGCGTTCTTCCGCGGAAGCGTTGCTGCCGGTGAGCCACCGCATGCGGTTCTCCAAAGGAGCGATGATCAGCGTCAGCGGTGTGCGTAATTCATGGCTGATATTGGCAAAAAACTGTGATTTAAGTTGATCCAGCTCCGTCAGACGCTGATTCATCTGCTCCAATTCTTCCAGCGCCGTTTTCAAAGCGCGATTAGCTTGATTCACTTCAGCCGCACGCTGCACGATCTCCGCTTCCATGCGCTGTGCGCGCCCTTTCACCTTGCCAGGTTGCGCTTTATGGTTATGACTGACGATGTACTCAGTCACATCTTCCGCATGATGCAAAATATAGGCAACCTGGCCCTCTTCATCCAATACCGGTGTATTGACCGGACTCCAGTATTTGACTTCGAAGCCTCCACTGCCATCGCGCAATGGAATATCGTACTTTTGCACGTTCATGACATCCGCGCGTTTTTTACTGAGCACATGATTGAGCGAAGTACGTAAATCTCTTACACTGGCGCAAGCCGGATCTTCCGGGTCATCGGGAAAAATCTCAAATAAACCATGTCCGACAATCGCATCGCATTCGGTACGGGTCATTTCTACATATTTGTTGTTTACGGCGGCAATGGTAAAAGCGGAATCCGCTCGGAGGAGCAAATAAGGGTGTGGGCTTACTTCAAATAGCTGCTGATACGGTGGAATTTCAGACATGAAGATCTCATATTGTTAGAAGATGACCAGCAAGTATCAGGCATCTACGAATGCACTATAAGACCATGATTTTTATTCAATAACATTGGTGTTGTCAACAGGGTTTTAGCTATTGTCAGAATCAACTGACAGGTATGAGCCATCGGGATATGAGCGGTCAAACGATAAATTTTCATAGTCACCCCCCGGATAACGGTGTCAAACCTTACCAATGAACATGGCATCCGCATTGTTTCTTGTCAAATTATCTGACAACCCGGTTACAGCGGTACCACTCACATCCGAACACTCGCCATCTCGCGTTAGTCTGTCGAATCCAGTCAGAAACAAATCGGGAAGAAATAGTGCGCAGACAACTCTGCCACTGCGCGCCATTTTATCTATCAATTAATATAAATCTCGGAAACACTCGCTATTTTGTCACTGATCATTTCCGCATGAATTTGCTCCACACTGGCATTCGGCAGGCGTTTGACCAGCACTCTGTCACCCGTGCCGGTGGATTCTTTCAACTGCAAGCGCTGATCGGGCAGTTCATGCAGCGGAATCGCCTTTGAAGACAGCAATTGAATGGCATTGCGATTTCCGGGCAAGGTCACGTTTCCCAAGTTTTCAAACTGCAAGACATTATCCAAATCCGCGATGAACACATTGCGTTTCGATAAATCGCCGAGAATGTAGTATTTCCAGTACGTCTGATTGGTGTTTAAACGGATATAAAACTTACGCGCGGCGTCATCCAGCTTGTCCGAACACAATCCTTCCGCTCCGGCAGTAATGTTTACCCGCGCAATAAGCACCGGCTTGACGAGATAATCCTTGCGTTCCAGTATGGCAGGCAAGGGATCGGCTGTGAGCTTCAGCCAAGCATCCGCGGCGGCATACGCATCCGGATGCAGCAGTTGTTTATCTGCGGCATCCCGGGTGACTTGTTGCGTATCGAAGAAAAGAATCGCATCATCGGGCGGCGCACCGGGAGCGGTATAGCGGAAGAAGTTATTGTCCTTGGAAAAAACTTTAAAAGTCAGAACCAAGTCGTCTTCCGCATGAAGACGCAGGATATTGATTTTTTCTTCGTCAAAATAAACGGCAATTCCACTTTCCGATGACTTGAGCAGTAAACCTGCTCTTCTCAATAACACCACACAAGATTCGCTGGGAATGAATTCCAGGGTTTTGCAATGTTGGCCGGAGAAATAGGCATGTTCGACAGTTACATTGACGAGTAAACGATAGGCACCCATATTCCGCTCAATCTATGGTTATTTTCCAGATCAACTCAACCCAAAACCATTCCTGAAACACTATTGCACCATCGACTTCGGCTCGCCCGCAACGGGGATACGGCCAACCACATCCTCGGTATCGAAGGCCACCATGCGCACCTTGTACAGAATGGATGGCAAATATTTACCCCCTAAAGAACCCCATAAGTTACTGAGATCCTGGATGGAAAGATTTTCGATATCCAGGATCAGTTTCTCGATGCGATCGTCCATCTCGGGTGCTGTTTGATGATTGATCACATGATTCTTCTGAAAAAAAATGATCGTGCTGGATAAAAATTTCAGCGCTTCGGGATAATTATTGCCGGTAAAATTCGCCGCCATCATCAGGTGCAAATTAAAATAGAGCGGCACACTGCTCTGTACCTCCCGTTGCCCGACTTCATGCAGGCTGACTTGCCGGAACGGCACGGAATCCTTTTCGATATTCACCAAAAAAACAACCAGCTTATTATTGACATTGACTGCCACCGTACCGTCGATCTCCAATAAATTGGAAACCACCACCACATCTTCACCCAGATTGTAAGTACGGCGTAAATACTGATTCAGCTGTGTCGCAAGGAGTTGCACGGCCACATTGATCATAATGAATAATCGATAAACCTAGTTATGGGTGAATAAGGCGAGCTGTTACTGAACGAATCAACTTGCTGAAGGCATATACAATACCCCCGCTTTCATGCGCGAATGTACTGGAAGCCCGTTGCACTGTCAAATGCACACCCATCCGGCATTCCGCCCTGTTTACAGCGTTGCAACCGTCCATTCCGGAACTTCAGCGCCCTTCGACAACAAGCGGAACGGCATGCCGCCGGGTTTGAGAAAGGGCGGCATTTGCGCATCTTTGCGGATACATCCGTTGCCCTCACACTGCAAGATGATGTAGGCACAGCGATGCCCCCAATTGGCCCTGGGCTCGAGATCGACAAACACAATGCGCGCTTCCCAGGGAATATCAATCAGCACATCTCCGGCGTGAACCCTGGCTCCGGCGTGCGCAATCTCGCGGCTCAGATAGACGATCGCGTTGGATAACGTTTCATCGTCAAAGACCGAGCTGACACGCTCGAAAATGCCCTGATCGGATTCTCTCATCTACCCAGCGTCTTTTTCACGACGTCGCCCAGTGTTGCCCGCAGCTCTTTCTCTTGTGCCGCGGAAGCATTTTCCAGCTTGCTTTCGATTTCCCTCAACTGCGGCACCAGCTTGGCATGGACCATATCGTAAAACTCGGGGATCGGTTTGCGCAGGTAGTACGGCTGCAAAACTTCCACCAGCAAACGGCAGTAAATCGGCCAGACATGCCAGTAGCGCTGCCCGAGGAAACAGTTACCCGCCGCTACCGAGGATCGGCTGAACACCGGCGTGTCATAGGGATCATGCACCGAATCGGCATAGTCATGCGCCTCACGCGCGGAAACCTTACCGGATCCATCCGTATCGGGATTGGATGCCAACGCGCCTCCATACGGCGTATGCCCTGCCATCGCAGCAATCCAGTCGCGTGCAAACGGGTCGAATTGCGCACCGCCGATGGAATTGTTCGCTTCCAGACAGGCGGACGAAACGCTGGTGTAGGCTGCGGTTGATTTCGCCAGGATCGGCGCGTTAAAACCGCCGGCATGGCACTGCTCCATCATCACCATCATGCAATAGTGTTTGGGCAGGGTCGCCAGCGTATCGGCAAAATCCGAGGCTAGATAATCCGCTCCGCTATAAGTACAGAGATAGGACTGTGACCCATTATGACCGCCGTGATTGTTGGTATGGATCAACAGCAGATCGTCCGGTTTCAATTTTGCCTTGAGTGTATTGAAAACCGTATCCAGATCGACTTTTGTTCCCTTGCCGTTGACCGGCATCCGATAGGCGGAACTGTCCCCCGGCCAACTCACCACCGGGTGTGGATTGCCGCTGTAGTTAATCGTGCCGTCGTAATTCAGCACGAAGATATTCGCGGCGGGAAAGCCATAAATATCGCGCAAAGTACGGTAGAGAAACTCCAGATCGTTGGTGTGCCGGTTGTTTGAAGCACCCGAGAACAACACCGCGTAACGCTGGCCTTTCGTCCAACGGATCGGACAGCGCAGCCACGGCAGAACGGGATAATAAATTTCAGGTTCGGCGATCTTGATGGGCGTATGAAACGCTTGAAAAGTGTTGGGAACATCGGCTGTCATATAAGGTGGAAACTGAGCGCTCACCTCATTGTACAAATCACCGGTTTCCGCATCGTGCAATAAATAGCGGCACGGATGCGACCAGTTATATTGCGGCGCGTCATCCGCGAACACCATGATGGAATTGCGCTCCATGACGATGCGCTGCTTATACGCCAGCACAGCTTCACCCTTTTTGAGCACTTGGTTTTCGATATGGAGATTGGTGTTTCGCGCAGCTCTCCAAGACAGATTACTGACGATACCGGATTTAATTTTGCTGATTAATGCAGAATCTCTTGCCATGATGTGCCTCCCGTGGATAGAAAAAATAAAGCTACTTTTTCATGAGAAATGAACGCACTAAGAAAGAGTTTGATGATCCGCCAACAACAGAATTGATCAATCAAAACTCTATTCCAGTGTGATCCAATCAACACAAGAAAACAAGACATTTTGATCCAATCCTTTACTGCGTGCGGCTATGAGCTGGAGCGTAAGAATCGGCGTTTAAGCGGACTAACGAAACCTAGCAGCTGATGCCAGCTACCCAGCTGGCATTAAAAACAGGGCTTCATCCATTCATCTCATCCTGGCATTTGTGCACGACAATTTGAAACCAGGCACATACCACCAAAGCCTTTCATGGCCACGCCGAGTTCATTCAGCACTTTCTGCGCCCTGTCTTCTTTGCAAGCGAGAATGATCACAATGTTTTCATCGGTTATCAGAACATCATCGGGATTGCGGATACCCCGCGATCCGATACCGCCGACATTCTTGAAAAAGGTATATCCGCTGACTTCGGTTCTTTCCAGCAATTCCGTCAACTGATCGACATACTCCGCTCCAATTACGATTTCGAATCTTTTCATTACTATCGAATTATCCATTGACTCCTCTCCAAAACTTCAATTAATTATTACTAACTAATCCGGACGCCCCCGTGGGCATATTTCAATGATTTTCCAGGCACAAGCACGGGGGCGCAATCCACACTCCGTTAACCCGAGCTGTTATCTCTTACAGCTTCAAGATGAACAGGACGACCTGTTTCCACCTGGGCAACCTGATAAATCCTGTAGTGTTTCTTCGTCGCAGACGGCTCTGTAAAAGCGGCCAAGTAAAACGTAATCGTGTAAAGAATCGTGATTGCATAAACTACAACCAGCTGCGGTGCTTTTAATAACTCTTTAGTTTCCATTTATTATTCCTCTTTTAGGTTGTTTACCGGTTATTCATACCAACCGGCAAAAAGCGCATCGCCGGTTCGAATCAATATCCAGGTTAATAATACGTTCTTTCAGGTTGACAATAAGACTACTGGCTTATCAACCAATCACCCTCAATTGCAGTGACCAAAGAACAAACAAAATAAGGATCGATATATAATAGCCATTTAAATGCAATGAAAAAAACCCTATTAATTAAAGGTACAAAATTAAAGGTACAAATTAAATATCTCACCTTGGGATAGATCATATAGATTGAATGTCTTGGTGATAAGTCCAATAAAGCGAAACATTTTGTTTCCGAATTAGATACAATGACACGATGCAAGATCTTAATCTTTTCGTCATATTTGCGCGGGTGGTAGAAACAGGCAGTTTTGCCGAGGCGGCGCGGCGCATGGATATCTCTCGTTCAGCGGTGAGCAAAGCCGTTGCAAAGCTTGAGAAGGATCTCAGCACCCGCTTACTGCTCCGCAGCACGCGGCACCTTAGTCTGACCGAAGCAGGCATTGCGCTTTCGGAACATGTGAAACGCATTCTGGAAGAAGCCGAACACGCCGAGCGAGCCATCAATAGTCTTCATGACGAGCCGCGCGGAACCCTGAAAGTGAGCACGCCAAGCTCATTCGGAACGCGCCATATCGCCCCGGCGCTGCCTTGTTTTCTCGCGCGCTATCCCGAGATCAAAGTTGACTTAACCATCACCGATCATGCGGGCGATTTGATTGAAGAAGGGTATGACGTGCAAATCCGCGTGACCAACGAGCCCGATCCTAATCTGGTAGCACGCAAGATTGCGCCTGTCCGCCGCATATTGTGCGCAACCCCGCAGTATTTTCAACAATGGGGCACACCCCAAACTCCGGCGGAACTTGTAAAACACAACTGTCTGGATTGCGCGCTTTCACCCGAACAAGGCTATTGGCGTTTCGACGGGCCGGAAGGCAAGATCAAGGTTCCGATCTCCGGAACCCTGCGGATCAACGATAACGATGCACTCGCACAAGCGGTGCTGTATGGATTAGGCATTGCCCTGCTGCCCACGTATACGATTGGCATGGAACTGCAAAAAGGGCGGTTGCAAATAGCGCTGCCGGACTACTTATCCGTAGAGCGTCATATTTACGCCTGCTATCTCCCCAGCCGGCATTTACCCATAAAAATACGCGCTTTTATTAATTTCTTAGCAGAACACGTCGGCGACATGCCTTATTGGGACCGGTCTTTAGTAAAATGAACATCGTATTCAATACAAAACTTGTCAGGTCTTTTTACTTGTATTGTTTGCCGCATTCATTTTTAACTTTATCTGGAAATATAGGATGAGAATTAATTTTGACCACAGTTTTACGACATTGCATATGAGATTATTGGACAGAATGTCTTATATACTGCGTTGGCCGTCACAAACACGCAACCCGTGGGGACAATGCATGTATGAGTAAAGCTGCCACACCACCCTCCATTTCTGTCACTGCTTTCGATTGCCCTCACTGCGGGGCATTCACAACCCAGCACTGGTACAAGTTGTACGCAAACCAAATTAGCGAGAAAGAGCGAGTGCCATCATTCCCCGGCGCCAAGACGAGAGATCGAATCACGAAAGCAAAGGAACTGGAAGCAGATCAAAAGGAGCAATTCCTGCTGTCGATCGACAAGATCATGTCAGGGCTAGTGCTTCTAGATCGCAATCAGAGCGGCTCCTATGTCTACAACAACATCAGCAATCTTCACTTGAGCGAGTGCTACAACTGCAAGAAGATCGCCGTATGGGTACATAAAAATTTGACCTTCCCTGCACAACGAGTTGGTGTACTACCGAACACCGACCTACCCGATGAACTCATAGCTGACTTTGAAGAAGCCCGCGCAATCGTGGGGAGTTCACCGCGTGGAGCGGCTGCACTTATGCGTTTAGTCGTTCAGAAGCTTTGCGAGCATCTCGGTGAAAAGGGCAAGAACATTGACGACGATATCGCAAGCTTGGTGTCGAAAGGTTTAAACCCACTCGTACAGAGAGCACTTGACGTGGTTCGTGTGATTGGAAACGAAGCAGTTCATCCCGGAACTATTGATCTCAAGGATGATCGTGACACTGCTTTGCGTCTCTTTGGGCTGGTGAATGCGATCGCCGATCAAATGATCACGCACCCAAAATCCGTGCAGGAGATTATGACCAGCTTCCTGCCGAAAAGCTGGCAGCCATAGAAGCCCGGAACGAGAAGGCTATCAGCACGAAGAAGAAGTGACATCCACTCCCTCCATCTAGCGGACAGCTACCGACCTGCGATCTCCCGTTGCCATTCATGTCAAACATTAGGCATCGAAATCACGGCTAATGCTGCCTTTGAATTGATGCTTCATTCTAAGGTTCGGGTTTCATAGCTCCCCAAAACTCACCGCGCATGAATCAATTGACTCGGCGCGGGTATGGTTGAAGTCATTTTCGGCGCAGTCCATTGCGTGCTCCAGCGCAGAACCGGCATATCCCGGTTCACCGCAGTATGCGTGGTTGCCGCATACCGGTTGCAATCCACGCTTCTACTGGTAATTTCATTGGTCCATTCTTCGCGGATTTTCTCGGGCGCTAGTGTCGCGACGGTTAGCCGTTCGCATAGTTCGTAGTTGGCTGACCATTGGTTGCGCAATTGCCGCTGCGCAGGGTCGCCGCCGTAGATCGAATATGAAGCGCAACCGGCCAGCAACAGGATGGGTACGATGAGTAGTGATTTCATGATGGTGTGCATAGGAATGTGGTGATCCGTTTTTTACCAAATCTTGGTGGCCGCAAAAGCCACGCCGTTTGGCAGAGAGCAAACATAATTGGGATTGATCGGACGGCATGATTTCTGGGTCAACGTTAATGTCGTCGCTGAAGTAAAGATGACATCGGTGACGGCATCGATGTTATCGTTAATCAAACGCGTCAGCCGCACCGTGCCGTCCTTGATGTCCGCCCCACGATGCGCCCCAGCGTCGATTGCCGTCGAAATCAGGTGGATTGAGACCGGCAAAAATCAACCGGCCGTTATTCTCCGAGATCATTAAATAACCCGCTTCCGGCAAATCGTCTATCGTCCAGATACCGTCGTAAGTACCGGCAGCGTGAACCAGTCCGGCAGGCAGGCACAAAAGCAACGCGCCGATGATTTTTTTCATTGTCTTCTCTCCTCAATATAAAAACAGAGCCGCGCTCTGGCTAAGGAAGTTCTGAAAAAGGTAGCGAGCGATGATCAGGCAAGGCGAAATCAGGTGAGAAAGCGCAGTTTACATTGAGTAAAGAGCATTTGAACCTGATTTCAACACAGCTTGAACGAGCGCAGTCGTTTTTCAGAACTTCCCTAACGGCGCTTCTGCCCTAGGATCGACCCCAGCACCCCGCGAGTAATTTCGCGCGCAATCGACGAGCCAACCGAGCGCGCGGCGCTTTTTGCAAAGGCGTCGAGCACGCTTTCGCGACGTCCGCCGCGCTTGCCGGACGAACCCAGCAGCAAATCGCCCAGACCGGCCAGAATCCCCTCGTCCGCCGGTTTGCGCAAGCTTCCGGCCGCTGTGGTTTGCGCTGAATTGCCGTGCGGTTTCTCCGCGCCGCTGCGCGCTTGCAGCAGCTCAAAAGCGCTTTCGCGGTCGATTTCCTGCTCGTAGACACCGGCCACAATCGACGACTGCATCAATTCCTTGCGCTCGTCCGCCGTGATCGGGCCGATCTGGCTGACCGGCGGCAATATGAATGCGCGTTCGGTCATGCCGGGCGAGCCGTTGGCATCGAGGAATGAAACCAGCGCTTCGCCGACGGAAAGTTCGAGAATCGCTTGCTTGAC
Source organism: Nitrosomonas oligotropha (assembly GCF_900106555.1). Lineage (GTDB taxonomy): Bacteria > Pseudomonadota > Gammaproteobacteria > Burkholderiales > Nitrosomonadaceae > Nitrosomonas > Nitrosomonas oligotropha_A. The sequence goes on from NZ_FNOE01000009.1 coordinate 101,570, forward strand.
GTTCAACTTTGGATTGGGTCGCATGGTTTCCGCAATGGCATTCACCGCTTTCTGGTCGCGCGGCGTGAACGCGCGCAATGCGTGCTGCACACGGTTGCCCAGCTGGCTCAACACCTTCTCGGGAATATCAAAAGGATTCTGCGCCACGAAATAAATCCCCACTCCTTTGGAGCGGATCAGCCGCACGACTTGCTCGATTTTCTCCAGCAGCGCAGGCGATGCCATGCTGAACAACAAATGCGCTTCGTCAAAAAAGAACACCAGCTTGGGTTTCTCGCGGTCACCGGTTTCCGGCAGATTTTCGTACAGCTCGGACAGCATCCACAACAAAAAGGAGCTATACAAGCGCGGCGAGTTTAGCAATTTATCGGCGGCCAGAATATTGACCACGCCTTTGCCGTCGATGATCTGCATCAAGTCTTCGATATTCAGCATCGGCTCGCCAAAGAACTTGCCGCCACCCTGCTTCTCGATCTGCAGCAAACCGCGCTGAATCGCGCCGATCGAAGCCGGTGACACGTTGCCGTACTGCGTTTTGAATTGATCCGCATTGTCGCCGACAAATTGCAGCAACGCGCGCAAATCCTTCAGATCGAGCAACAATAGACCATGATCGTCGGCGACTTTAAAAACCAACGTGAGCACGCCTTCCTGCGTTTCATTCAGATTCAGCAAACGCGCCAGCAGCAGCGGCCCCATATCGGAAATCGTCGCCCGCAGCGGATGACCGTTCTCCTGCAACACATCCCACAATGTCACCGGAAAGCCTTCCCATTGCGGCACATCCAGTTGCAACGTATCCAAACGCGCTTGCATTTTCCCGGACAGCGTTCCCGCTTTGCAAATCCCGGTCAAATCCCCCTTGATGTCGGCCATGAATACCGGCACGCCGATATTGGAAAAGCTCTCCGCCAGTTTTTGCAGCGTCACCGTCTTACCGGTTCCAGTCGCACCGGTAATGCAACCGTGGCGCGTTGCCATCGCGGGCAAAAGCGCCAAGTCCGATTTATTTGTTTTAGCGATAATCAGTGGATCGATCATAGAAGTTCTAGCATTGCGCAAAAATGTACTGAATCCGTGATTGTAAGACAAACCATCGCAAAGGCAATCAAAACATAGCGTATACGCCGCGGTATACTATCGTTCCAGCTTGTCACTTTTTCCATTCATCTTAAGAAGATTCCAGGGATTGACCAGCACATGAATACACAACTCCTCTACGGCGATATCGGCGGCACCAAAACCATCCTGCAACTGGCTGAAATAGCGGATGGCCGAATACATGAGCGCTGCACACAACGCTACGACAGCACAGCTTTCGCAACCTTTTCCAGCATTCTCGAAGCATTCCTCAAACAGACCGCCGCACCCAACCCACCCGCAGCAGCCTGTTTTGCCGTAGCGGGGCCTATTGCCGATCAACAGGCAAGATTAACCAATTTGCCTTGGCAGATCAGCAGTGCGCACATTGCCCATGCCTTCTCTATTCCATCGGTCAAACTGATCAACGACTTTGAAGCCGTTGCACTGGCTATTGAAAATCTACCAGGAATTGACTTGATCACACTGCAAGCCGGACAACCGCATGCGCAGGCGATGCGCGTGGTATTGGGCGCAGGCACGGGAATGGGCGTAGCATGGCTCACACCGGTCAACAATCGCTACTTTGCATGGCCCACCGAGGCGGGGCATATCGATTTCGCGCCGGTCACTCCGCTGCAAACCGGTTTGCTCGAATGGTTGCAACAACGCTTCGGGCATGTGTCGGTGGAACGCTTGTTGTCCGGACCCGGCCTGACGAATATTTTTAAATTTCTGCAACAGAACGCAGCGGCATCTCCAGACTTACCGCCACTCCAGCTTGAAGAAGATAGCGGCGCCATCATCACGGCGCTGGCGCAAACCCAGCAACATCCCATCGCGATCCAGGCGCTGGAATTATTTGCCGCGATTTACGGTGCTTATGCGGGCAATCTGGCGCTGGCTGGATTATGCCGCGGCGGTGTTTATATCGCGGGCGGCATCGCGCCGAAAATTATCGATACACTCAGCGCGGGCGGCTTTATGCATGCGTTTCACGCGAAAGGACGGTTTTCCACACTCATGCGCGAAATTCCGGTGCATATCGTCACCAACCCCGCAATTGGCTTACTGGGCGCTCGTCAGGAAGCCTTTCGGTTACTCAATAACGGCCCGTAAATTCCCTAAAATCCGCACCCAACGTACCTCGCTAGCGGATTCCCATCTTCAAATCCAATCAATTAGCCGGTGCTGGGTGTATCATAGCAACGATCATTCTCAGCAAGGAGAGCCTGCATGTTTCCGCGAACCGCCTTCACCATCACCGTCAATCCTAAAATACCGCCACGCCTGAAACGTCTGGAAGAGCTAGCCAATAATCTCTGGTACAGCTGGGATCGCGCCACACGCACGCTGTTTTCACGGCTCGATCCGTATTTATGGGAAGCGGTTGGCCATAACCCGAAGGCATTCCTGAAGCGCGTGGACGAATCGGCGTTACTGAAAGCGACCGAAGACCGGGTTTTTCTCGCCACCTACAATAGCATTCTGTCGACGTATGACTCCTACCATGACGCATCGGCGCTACAGAACAACGGAGGGCTGAGTTCACAAGACCAAGTCGCTTATTTCTGCTTTGAATTCGGTTTTCACGAAAGCCTGCCGATTTATTCCGGCGGTTTGGGCATTCTCGCCGGAGATCACTGCAAAGCGGCGAGCGATTTACATTTGCCTTTCGTCGCCATCGGCTTGCTGTATCGCCAAGGGTATTTCTTTCAAACCATCGATAGCAAGGGTAACCAGCAAGTCACCTATACCATTTCCGATTTCGACGACCTCCCTGTCACACCGGTATTGCGTCCGGATGGCTCGGGCTTGCAAATTGAAGTGCCCTTACTGCACCGCCAGGTCACGGCCAAAATATGGCAAGCGAAAATCGGCCACGTCACGCTTTATCTGCTCGATACCGATTTGCCGGAAAACTCGCCGCAAGATCGCTATATCACGCACAATCTATACGGCGGCGACAGAACCATGCGGATTGAACAGGAAATCATTCTGGGTATGGGCGGCGTGCGCGCATTGCATGCGCTCGGCATCAAACCGACGATATGGCATATCAATGAAGGACACGCCGCTTTCATGATTCTTGAGCGCATTCACGATCTGGTGCAGCAAGGACTTGATTTCGCCAGCGCACTGGAAAGCGTCGCGGTAAATACCGTTTTTACCACGCATACCGCGGTGCCTGCCGGGCATGACCACTTCAACACGGAGATGATGCAAACCTATTTTGACGCCTTCTACCGCAGCTTGAACATTACGCGTGAAGAATTCATGGCGCTCGGTCATGCATCCGGAAGTCCGGACTTCAATATGACGGCGCTCGCGATTCACGGCTCACGCACGCACAATGGCGTCAGCAAGATACACGGCGGCGTATCCGCCAGTATCTGCCGCGATTTGTGGCCGCAGATCGAGCCGGAAGAAAATCCGATTTCCTACGTCACCAACGGTATTCATGTGCCAACCTTTCTGGCGCAGGAATGGTCCGATCTGTTCGACCGTTATCTCGGTCACGAATGGCGCAACAAAATGTGCGACACCGAATATTGGTCACGGATCGATACGATACCGGATCATCTGTTCTGGAGTGTGCGGCAATCGTTGAAATCGCAGCTGTTTTACGGCATCCGCTCGCGCATCACCGAGCAAAATGCCCGGAATCGCGGCTCCGAAGCGCATCTTGACCGGCTGCTGAAGTTTGTCGATCCGATCAATCCGAATGTTCTGACACTGGGTTTCGCACGCCGCTTCGCCACCTACAAACGCGCCACGTTGTTATTTGAAAACCTCGACTGGCTGCGCAAAATTATCCTGGATCAGGAACGCCCGGTATTGCTGATTTTTGCCGGTAAGGCGCATCCGGCGGATGTACCAGGGCAGGATTTAATCCGGCGCATCAGTCAAGTCGCCAGTTTTCCCGAGTTTGAAGGACGGCTGCTGTTAGTCGAAGGTTACGACTTGCGTCTCGCCCGGCGGCTGGTCGCCGGTGTCGATGTCTGGCTGAACAATCCGATTTATCCACTGGAAGCCAGCGGCACCTCCGGCATGAAAGCGGGCATCAACGGCGCGATCAATCTCAGCGTGCTGGATGGCTGGTGGGGAGAAGGCTACGACGGCAAAAACGGCTGGGCGATCAAACCCGGCCCGGAAGATATGGAAGGTACCGTGCGCGACCAGGAGGAAAGCCGCGCATTGTATGAAATCCTGCAGGACCAAGTGGTTCCGTTGTATTACAACCATGGCAAGCTCGGCTACTCGCCCGGCTGGGTGAAAATGGCCAAGCATTCGATGATATCGCTGCTGCCTAGCTATAACGCGACCCGCATGGTCGATGAATATGTCACCAAATTTTATCGTCCGGCCAGCGGCAAAGGCGCCCTTTATGCTGAAAATGATTTTGCCGGTGCAAAAAACATCGCCGCATGGAAGGCCAGAATAAAGCAAGCATGGCACGGCGTCACGTTACGCCGTTTGGATGCGCCTTGCGAACGCATTCATTTTAACGAAGCGCTGAATTTCAAGATCGCCGCCAAACTGAATAACTTGGCACCCGAAGATATCGTCATTGAATTATTGATTTGCCGCCAGTTCAAGACCACACGGCTGTGCAATTTTGACCATTTTAAGTTTGCCTTTACCGGCATCCAAGATTCCGGCGAACATCTGTTTGAGCTCAAACTAACCCCGGAATTGTGCGGCAAACAAGAATATTTCATCCGCATTTATCCGTATCACCCGCTGCTGACGCATCCGCTGGAGATGGGATTGATGGTGTGGTTGTAACCGGCTGAAATGAGGATCTCAGGAATTATCTGGTGAATACGATAACCGCTACTCCGGTTGCTCCGGAGTAGCGTCCCGTAATGCAGCGTGTTGCTTCGTTCGCGGTATCTATTCACCATGAAACTGGTAAAATCAGTTATCATCCGCGCAGTATTTTCAGGCCGTCGTAACTCATTAATGAATCACTATTATCGCTAGTGCAAGATGAAATATTCAAAATGGCTGTTGCTTGCTGCGACAAGCATTATGTTTCAATTTATAGCTTCCCCGGTTCCACTCTATGCCAGCAACTTAAGCAATCTAAAGAATTTTATTAAAGACAGCCGGGTGGAAGTCGGCGGATGGGTTAATGGCGGCGCAACCTTTAATCCAAGCCAGTCAGATGGCTTCAATGGACCGGTTGCTTTCGCCGATCAAGCCAATCGTTTTCAGTTGAATCAATTCAATACGTTTATTCAACGTCAAGTGGTTTCCGAAACCCACAAATGGGATTTTGGCGGACGGTTCGATTTCCTGTTCGGAACCGATGCCGTTTTTACTCAAGCCTTTGGCGTACCGGCTTTTGACGTCAACACCGGTGAAGCGCTCAAGCGCAGCAACTGGGATCTCGGTTTGTGTTGCGCCTCTACCAAAACCTACGGCATCGCCCTGCCACAAGCTTATTTGGAAGCCCATGTGCCCATTGGCACAAAAGGAATTAATATCAGAGCCGGTCATTTTTACTCTCCTACCGGTTTTGAAACAATTCCAGCACCCGACAATTTCTTTTACACGCGCGCTTATTCTTTTAATGCAGGCGAACCTTTCACGCATACCGGCTTACAAGCCAATTATATTGTCGATAAAAACTGGTCAATCATGGGCAGCGCTGTGACCGGCAGCGCCACCGGAGGCTGGGATGGCGGCTGGGACAAACAGCTTGGCAACTGGAGCGGAATTGCCGGTTTCACCTGGAAAAGTGACAATCAGGCCACATCGTTCAATGCCACCGGCACTTACGGCGAAACTTCAACACACAGCAGTGAATCGTGGGGAATGTTTAACCTCGTGCTGCAACACAAAATCAATCCCAAAACCTTATTGGTCTTGCATCATGTGCATGGATTCGCGGACGGCGTTCTATTGAATAATCTGAAATACGCCAATGTAGTCAAAGATGCCCAGTGGATGGGGTTGGTCACGCATCTATATTATGATCTGACCGAAAATTTATCGATTGGGTTTCGTGGCGAATGGTTCCGCGACAGAGACGGATTTCGCAATCCTTCGCCATTCCGGGTCGCGGCGGCAACCAATATCGTCAATGGCGTACCGGTCAGCTATGCGGGAAATATCAACAACGTTACAGTTGCACCTGCGGATTATTACGCGGCAACGGTGGGAATGAACTGGAAAGCGGCTAAGACGCTAAAAATTCGCTGGGATCATCTGAAGAAGCTCACCATTCGACCGAATATTCGCTATGACAGTGTCGATGCCTATCGTACTGTTGCGTACAAACCGTTTGCTGGCCATAAGGATCAAATTTTGTTCTCGCTGGATTTTGTACTTCCCTTCTAAGGAACAGTTTTAAATCAGCGTTGTGACTGAAAATCGATGTTGCAGATTTTTTGTTGCAGGTCTTAAAGACCAACCACCGAAAAATTCGGTGGTTGTTCGTTACTTACTCAAAGGCCTTTGTTCACAGAACTCTCTGGACTCTTTGAAGTGAGGTCACGATCTTGATTAGCTTTCGCTTTATTTATTACTTTGCCTTTTTGCTCTAACGCCATTTTTCTATGGAAATCAGCATGTATCTGAATTTCCCGCAAAGTCTTTTCGTATTCACGAACGTTTGCTTTTGCATGCGATTGAGCTTCTAGACCTTGTCTACCAAAGTAATAAGGATGCGCTTCATACTCCTTGAGAACTTTTTTATTCTCCCGCAACCTTGCTTTGGTTTCTCTCCCTATATCCTCATAATACTTGACTAGAGCATCATGATCATTATTGGAAATTCCAACTGGCGCAGCGACGGAACTCATTTGTGCGCAAGCGGATAAAACGGAAATTGTTAAGAATAGTGAAAATACTTTTAGTGCTTTTTCGATCAATTTTTTCGAATCATATATCAATAATGTCATTTTAACTCCTCCAAGGTTCAGTGTAGGTTGGGAAAACTTTTGTGTATGACTGCAATGCCATTACACTTGACATCATAGAAACCCTCCGCGCTCGGGCGTTTGTTGAAAAAATCACGACACTTGTGATCATATTCCTCTCCTCCATTAAATTTGTTAATCAGAAAAAAACTATAGTTTTTGGGTAAGGAAATAGTACGTTTTACCAATCAAAACCACAGTTCCCGTTGTAGTTACCATTAACCACAATCCATTCAAGGTCATGAAATATAAGACCTTTTCGTAATGGAGAACAAAGTTTATCATAATCAAAAATGAAAGCCAACAAAATATCTGACTTTTTTACTCGGGAATAGTTCAGGAGGGAAAAATAGCATGAAAAACACTAAAATAACGCAACAAGTAAATGTTCTGCGTTTAGATGGTTAAGAGACAATCTTGCTCAATGCCAGCCCAGTTAATTGGACATTTCGATGCTCAATAGAGAATCAAGATCGAGGATATTCAAACCTTGGTTAAGATAAAAATCCATTCGAAACTTAAGCACGCAAAGGAGAAATGCACATGAACAATAACCCCGTAGGATGGTTTGAAATTTACGTGCAGGACATGGAGCGCGCCAAGCGTTTTTATGAATCAGTGTTCCAAACAAAACTGGAGCGACTGGATAGTCCCGCGGGCATGCCGGTTGAGCTTTGGAGCTTTCCCATGATGAAGGGTCAAATGGGTGCATCCGGTGCGCTGGTCAAAATGGCGGATGGGCCATCCGGCGGAAACGCCGTGTTGGTCTATTTTTCTTGTGCGGATTGTGCTGTTGAGGCTGCTCGTGCAGCCTCTGCGGGAGGACAATTGATCCGCGAAAAAATATCCATCGGACCCTATGGCTTTATCGCTTTGATCCGGGACACCGAAGGCAACATGATCGGTTTGCATTCAATGCAATAGCCCTTTCTGCTTTCAACCGCAATAAAAACCCCGCTACACGGAGCGGGGCATCCAACCGGCCGGAATTGAATTATTTGTTACGCACCCCGGCACGCTTTTGCTCGAGCACCTTGGCAACGGCTTTGATATCAGCCTCGCTGATACCGGCTAACTCGGCTTGCTGACCGATGATTTGAATGAATTTTGTAATTGTTCTATCCGGAATGTTGCGCCCCTTGTGAATTTTAGGCATCGAACCGCGGCATTTATGGCCGGTATCGAGCAGAGTGCCGTCATGCCGTGAGGAACCACCCAAGTCATGATCCAGCATCATGGCCAGGCACTGCGAAATATCCGCGGGGGTTTCCGTCAAATTGCCAAAGAACGATGCAATTTCACGATCGGACAATAAAGCAGGCAATGCATGGTTCTCCAAAAACGCAAAAATGCCATAATACCCGCCCAATCTGGCCGCAACCGAATCGCTTCTGATCACGAGACACGGCTCATCTGCACTGTCGCTGGCTTCCGTTTGCTGAACGTTGGTCTTGACTTGATCCGCCATCACCGAACCGATGCCGTCAATGGCGACGAGCGCGCAAATCAAAGCGATCGCGAAATATTTAACCCATTCCGGTGAAACTGGTCTTGATTGTGCAAACATCATGATTTCCTCTCCTGTTCATTAATTCCAAGTTATTGTGCCCAGTGAGCGCTGTCTGCTTTCACTGGAAGTCAATGGAGTCCCCTGCATATATTTTTTGAGTACCTCCACTGCTCAATACGCAGCCACTTGAAATTTGGATGCAAACAAACACAAGTTTTTTAAATTTTCCACATATTCAATCTATATACAGACACTTAAATTGCATCCTCAAGAAATCCCAGTTCACTCAATCACGCAGTAATCGTCCGTTGCATCCAAACAGCAGATTCCTTCGTATAGGTTTGTAGAAGCGATCCATTGCATTTCGCTTGGGATAGCTCATCAACCGAAGGAGGAAAAATTTCATGTCGAAGCAAACTATCAAAGTCGTTGCACACGTCATCGCACGCACAGACAAAATTCCAGAAGTGCACAAACGATTCTGCACGGAATCGTCGCACCAACACGCCAGGAAGCAGGATGCCTGAGCTACCAGTTATTCAGCAATAACAGCCATCCGGTTGAGTTTTTGGTTATCGAAGAATGGACAGAAGAAAATGCCATCGCAGCACACTTCGCCACGCCGCATATCCAGCAAGCACTGGCAGAAATAGCGCCTCTGCTGGCCCAAACGCCGGACATCCAGAAATACACCTTACTGGCCTGACAAGTCTATTGAGTCAGATGACACTGAAGAGGAACCCGCAATGAATACCAGCATATTAAAAAACACAGCACAACCTTATCACGCCGTATTATCAGCAATTTCTGGTGTGACAGTTTTTTGCTACTTTAACGAAGAAGCGAGGAAAAGTGATACGCGAACGTATCTGATGATATATTTCAGAACAGACAATGAACAAGGTTAATCTGTAAGAAATCTCAGAGTTGTTTACAGATAGGTTGATTGAAATAAGCGGTGAGTATTTCATAAGGGGTGGCATTATTCAAACTCTTGTGAGGCTTAACGGTATTGTAGAAATTAATGAAACGGAGAAGCTGAATGTGCCGATCGGCGCAGTCTTTAAAGTGAATCTTGCTGTGCCACATATCCATCAGGGTGCGGATAACCCGCTCAGCTTTACCGTTGGTTTGCGGACGATTGATGCGGGTAAACTTCTGACCGATACCGTGCTGCCTGCAAGCTTTGACGAAAGCGTGGCTGTCAGTTCCTTTAAATTCTTTACCGTTGTCAGAATAAGCATAGTCGATCTGGTAAGGACATTGAGCAACAGTGCTTGTGAGAAAGCAAGCTGCACTATGCTGGGTTTTATCGGGAAG
>NZ_FNOE01000011.1 GCF_900106555.1 Nitrosomonas oligotropha
TGTAGCCTGGCTCGTTTCAGTACGTCATAAATCGTTGGGCGGCTGACGTGGAAGTGTTCTGCCAGCTGAACTACCTTCCACAACCGGGTTTGATATAGCCGCCAGATTTCCTGACGATCCAATAATGTTAAGCGAGTGCGTTTGTGTATGTTCATCTACAGTATTCTCCTGAATACTGTAAACAACGCTAGGAATTCTTACAATTCAGTGATTGCAGATCGGTGAGATTTTCCAATTCCTTCAGATCGGTTAATTGTTCACACCAGGAAAGATTCAGTGATTGCAGATCGGCCAAGTTTTCCAACACTGATAGATTTTGCAGCCAGTAGCAGTTGGACAAATCCAGCAACTTTAGCCAATGCAATTGTCCGAGCGAAGTTGGCAAATCGACAATGCGCAAACTGCTCAAATCGAGTTGTTTTGCGCTTGTCACCCGCGCCTGCTCGATCAGCCGTTCGGCTTCCTGGTACGATTTCTCATTGATGATGTTGATCTTGTTCATGTTTTATCAGTAGCTTTGATTGATCCGGCTAGCCAGTTGATTTCAGTTCTTGCTGGCACTAAAACCGAGAAAACGTAACCCAAAAACTATCCCAGTTGCGCCCGGTGATACTGTAAATGCTCACCCACAAACGTGCTGATAAAGTAATAACTGTGATCGTACCCTTGATGATAGCGCAGTGTCAGTTGCTGGCCGGCGGCGTCGCAGGCTTGTTCCAATGCCTCGGGGAAGAGTTGTGTGGTTAGGAATTGGTCGTTGAATCCTTGATCGACGAGCAGATTGGGGATGCGGTGTCCGGCTTGGAGCAGTGCGGTGGTGTCGTAGGGTTGCCAGTCTTGCGGGTTTTCGCCGAGGTAGTGGCTGAATGCTTTTTGTCCCCACGGGCAGCGTATCGGTGCACAGATCGGCGCGAATGCAGAGACCGAGTGGAATAGATCGGGGTAACGCAGTGCCAGAGTCAAAGCACCGTGTCCGCCCATCGAATGACCGAAGATGCCGATGCGGTTTGGGTCTGCGGGAAATTGTTCGATGATGATGTTGCGTAGTTCCTGCGTGATGTAGCTTTCCATGCGGTAATGCTTCGACCACGGCGTTTGTGTTGCGTCGAGATAAAACCCCGCACCGGCGCCGAAGTCCCACGCGTCGGTTTCGCCGGGGATGCCAGTTTGGCGCGGGCTGGTGTCCATCGTGACCAGCATTAAGCCGAGCTCGGCGGCATAGCGCTGCGCCCCGGCTTTGATCATGAAAGTTTCTTCGGTGCAGGTCAGTCCGGCGAGGAAAAACAGCACGGGAACGGCGTGGTCTTTGGCTTGCGGCGGTTGATAAACCGAGAAGCGCATCGGCAGGCCGATCACCGTGGATGGATGCTGATAATAGCCTTGGATGCCGCCAAAACAGTGGTGCAGGCTGCGGGTTTCGAGTGCCGTCACGATCAGTAAATCACCACGGAGCGGATCGATTCACCGGCTTTCATCAGGCGGAAGCCCTCGTTGATGTTGTCCAGTGTCAGCGTGTGCGTGATGAGCGAGTCGATGTCGATTTTGCCTTCCATGTACCAGTCGACGATTTTCGGCACATCGGTGCGGCCGCGTGCGCCGCCGAACGCGGAGCCTTCCCATTTGCGCCCGGTGACGAGCTGGAACGGCCGGGTGCTGATTTCCGCACCGGCTTCGGCGACACCGATGATGATGCTGCGTCCCCAGCCTTTGTGCGTGCATTCGAGCGCCTGGCGCATCACTTTGGTGCTGCCGATGCACTCAAAACTGTAATCCGCGCCGCCGTCGGTCAGTTGCACTACCGCGTCGACGATGTTCGGTACATCGTTCGGGTTGATGAAATGCGTCATGCCGAATTTGCGCGCCATCGCTTCGCGTTCGGGGTTGATGTCGATGCCGATGATTTTATCGGCACCGACCATGCGCGCGCCTTGAATGACGTTCAAACCGATGCCGCCCAAACCGAACACGGCGACATTCGCGCCTGCTTCGACTTTGGCGGTATAAATCACCGCGCCGATGCCAGTGGTGACACCGCAGCCGATGTAACACACTTTATCGAATGGCGCATCTTCGCGGATTTTCGCCAGTGCGATTTCGGGAACGACGGTGTAATTGGAGAAAGTCGATGTGCCCATGTAATGGAACAGCGGCTTGCCGTCGATGGAAAAACGCGAGGTACTGTCGGGCATCAAGCCCTTGCCTTGGGTGCTGCGGATGGCCTGGCACAGATTGGTTTTTTTCGACAGGCAGAATTTACATTCGCGGCATTCCGGTGTGTACAGCGGAATGACGTGGTCGCCTTTGCGCAGCGATTTGACGTTAGGGCCGACATCGACTACCACGCCCGCGCCTTCATGACCGAGAATGGCCGGAAATAAACCTTCCGGATCGGCGCCGGACAAGGTGTAATAATCGGTGTGGCAAATGCCGGTGGCTTTGATTTCGACCAGTACTTCGCCGGATTTGGGGCCGGTCAGGTCGATTTCTTCAATCGTCAACGGTTGACCGGCTTTCCAGGCGACAGCGGCTTTTGTTTTCATGGGAATTATCCTTGTTGTGTATTGATAGTACGCAGATGCGCCAGCAGACCCTGGCTGGCTTCCTCGACCATATCCAGCACCAGCTCAAATCCTTGTTGTCCGCCGAAATACGGGTCGGGCACTTCGGTGTCCGCCTCGGCGCTGGGCGCATATTGCATGAATAATTGGATCTTGTTGACATGCTGCCGCGGGCTGCGTTGCAGCAGTAACGTGAGATTTTCCTTGTCCATCGCCAGAATATAGTCGAATTCCTCGAAATCGCTGGACTCCACCGCGCGGGCGCGTAGTTCGTGCATTTTGTATCCACGCTGTAATGCCGTGCTTTGCGCGCGATGATCCGGCGGGTCGCCGATGTGGTAGGCGTGAGTTCCGGCGGAATCCACGTGAATCAGATGATCAACCCCGGCAGCTTTGACATGGTGCCGGAATACCGCATCCGCCGTTGGCGAGCGGCAAATATTGCCCATACAGACAAATAATACTTTTATTTTTTTATCCTTGTTCATAACCCATCAATTCAAATCAGATTGCAAAAGCAGCAAGTCCAAACGGAATCGTTTGAAAAATGCAGCGCAGAGATTAACACGACACCGCGCAAAACGAAATTCGGCTGCGTTGCGAAGCGCGGAAATACGCTCACAGTCTGCTGTAGTTGATTTTACCCGGAATCGTTTGAAAAATGCAGCGCAGAGATTAACACGACACCGCGCAAAACGAAATTCGGCTGCGTTGCGAAGCGCGGAAATACGCTCACAGTCTGCTGTAGTTGATTTTACCGGGTGAAGTGGGGTTGCGAAACCGGACGCGGAATGAAATGCTCCGGCACTGCCGTGCGGAGGCGTTATTTCAGATGATGAAATTAACTGCCCGTTTGCTGTTTTGGGGTTCTTGAGGTTTTTACGCTGATGGTACTGAACAGTTTGTTCTTATTGAATAACTGGTAGAAAGTGGGTTCGTTGGCTTTTTCCAGCAATCTGGAGATCTCTTGATGCGTCAGATTGCGGTTGATTTGCAGCAGCAGGGCGGTAAGGCCCGAAACGTGCGCTGTCGCGAGGGAGTTACCGGACACAAAATCGTACGTTCCCTTGGGCAGCGTCGTCAGTATTTCTTGCCCTGGTGCGGAGATGGTGAGGGCATCACTATCATGGGACGATGGCGTGATGGTGTTATGCGTGCTGCGAACTGCGATAACGCCCGGTTGCTGTGCTGGGAACCCGGACTTGCTATCGTTTCTATCTGCTTGCGAAGCGATGATGATCATGCCTTTTTGCACGGCTTTCTCGATTAATCTGGCCAACAGCGGATCATGTGGTCCGGTTAAGCTGAGATTGAGCACATCGACTTTCATTTGTATGGCGGTATTGAGCGCGAGCGCCAAGGTAAAGCTATTGCAAGCCGCCTCGAAACTACCGGTTTTTATTTCCCAGCAGGCTTTCAATCCGATCACGTGGCTATCCGGCGCGATACCGACGATGCCCTGTCCATTGTTCGGTTTGGCCGCAATGACACCCGCTATGGCGGTGCCATGCAGATCGTTGAGCGATTCCGGAGATTTCCGGGTGACAAAATCTTTAGTTTGCTGAATTTGGCCTTGCAAATCGGGATGCGTCGCGTCGATTCCGGTATCGATAATGGCGATGGTTATATTTTTGCCGGTTGCGTGATTGTGTATTTCGGCCAGATTCATCGACTGGATATTGAATTGTAGGCGGTAATAAGGATCGCTGTAACTATTCGCCATGACCTTAAAAGTGCTCATCGTTTGAACATTATCAACACGGTCATCTTCGCTTAAGGCCTTGATGATTGCGTCCACGGATTGGTCTTCGTCAATCAGATAGACGACACAATGCTCACCGATTTCCCGGATTGGCCACTGCGACAGGATTGTCAGTTTGTAATCCGCTTCAATACTGGAGGCGACTCTTTTTCCCCAAGTTGAACTGCTGTATTCGCCTCGGCGGCGATAGGATTGGTTTGCTACGCCAACCGGGATGCGGTCGATGTGTTTGTCGGTGTAGGTGACTAAGATAATCCGGTCGGCTTGCGTGCTATCGAAAAGCTGAGGATCAACAAAAAATTCCTGTTCGGCACTGGCGGGTAAAACAACCAGCATCGCCATGAGTAACGAAAAGAAAAATGCATGGATGCGCACGCGCTTAGTTTGCATTAGCGTATATCCTGACCGGCTGGTTGCAATCCTTGAACCAGTTCGGCAAAAATGACCTGGGTATTGTTACGTAAATAGGCGATGGCATCGTCGACTTCTTGCGGGCGCGTGTGCCGGTTACCGATTTGAATTTCATAAATGCCATTTTCCGAAGGCCCTTGAACGATACGGCCCGAGACGCTGTGCAAGATGGCTCCGATTTGTTTGGAATCCGGTTGATCTGCAAAGACGATGCGTACCCGATTGTGTGCCGGTGTATTTTCCGGTGCGGTGGCGAGTGTTCTGTATTCCGCTGTCACAGCAGTTTGCTCTGCCGGTAAATGCAACATGAACGGCATGGCCAGCAATAATAAACTCGCTGCCAAGGCGGTATGTTTTACAAAGCCGAGGGGCTGGCTGGAAGGAAATTTGGATGCTTCGCTGGGCTGGTTATGCTGAGTAAAAGGGCGGATGATAGATTGACGCTCAATGCGCTTTCTCAGTTGTGCGAAAGCAGCCTGCGAAACTTGCCGCAGAAGATCTGTTTGTTGCATTTCTTCAAATAGTTGCTGTTGCTGTTGCAGCTCAATTCTGCAGGCTATGCACGTCCTTACGTGATTTCTCACTCGATCTTTCTCAACAGCGTCCAAGGAGTGATTAACATACCAGGGGAGGAGATTCCATACTTTCTGGTGCTCGTTTTTACCCATGACATTGATCATTGTAGAGGACATCGTTTAACTCCTGCCTTTAAGCTCTGGAAGTAATTTCGCTAAAATTTTTCGTGCATGAAACATTCTGGTTTTTACTGTATTCTCAGGGCATTGCATGATTTCTGCAATTTCATTGTAATGCAGCCCTTGATAATAGGTCATCTCTACCACAGCGCGCTGTTCCGGGGATAAATTATCAAAGCCTGCTTCCAGCCAGTTACTGATCTCCAGCTGCGAAACCCACTGCGCTGCGGGATTGGGAAAGTAATCCAGTTCATCGTTGAATTCAACGGACCGGTCTTCTCTGATCAAGCTTTGTTCGATACTTTTTAATGCTTTGAAATACGCAATGCCGAGAATCCAGGTGGACGGGCGGCATGTTTGATCGTAGGTCGATGCTTTTTCCCACACCACATACATCACGTCATTAATAATTTCTTCAATGTAATCATGCCGCCGGGTAATGTGGAAAATGAACTGGTACAAGCGGTCAAAATAACGTTGATACAGCTGTTCAAAAGCTTTTCCATTACCGCCCGCAGTTTCGGCGATCAGATTCCGTTCCTTAACTTGCTGTTCGTTCGAGTTAAAAGATTTTCTTACTTTAGACTCGGGCAATTCACTCATGGTGTTTCATAATCGCTATGACTACTGATTAAGTCTCGGTAAATTTGCCCTGTTTATTCCGTGTGGCGGCTTAAAAGTTCATTGCGGCAGAAATAAAAATCAAAATCCGACGGTGATAGAGAATAAAACACGGTTATCAACCACATGCGGCCGGAATTGCCAGCCTGCAATATGTTCTTTTTCAGCGCCTAAATCCAATCCGGAATAGTAGCGGACATCGACACCGATATTCGGAGAAAAATGCCAAGTCACGCCGGAAGTCCAATACAGATAATCATAGTGCAGCACTTTCTTCTGTTGGCTGTAGCCGAATGTGCCTGACATTTCGATGGAGCTGGTGATCGGGTAGCGTCCAGTAATTTCATAATTGAATGACATATGGTTTTGCTGGTAGCCGTTCTCGGAGAAACTAAAGTTGGCTGATAGCAAATCGCGGAAATGTGTATGCAAGTAAAATTCATTGTAATCAACATTCTGACCGAAGATTTTGCCCGTGAAAATATAACGGGTCCACTCCGCATTAAAGCGCCAATCGTCCGATAGCTGATAGGCCCAACCGGCATAGGGTTTGAATTCAGCATCGGAACGCGCGGCGAATCCCTGATCGGCAAAATTGACCGTTGAAGCAAAAGTGCCGAGATAAAGCCCCGATTTAAACCCGTAGTCGATATTGAGCTGCGCGGCGGGTTTTCCATCGCTTTTGGAGTAACCGCGCCAAATATAATCGGTAGTGCCGGTTACGCTGGCGCTTAGCTGAGCATAAGCGCTGATCGGGTAACCCAGAATGAACAGCAATCCTAGCAGTCGATGGTTTTTTATTTTCATGGATTATGGACGCGAATGATTAAACCATCGATTGTTTTAAAGTGATTCAGTGCCGGGTAACGAGAAAGGGAGTTTAGTGGATAAATTAAAATTCAAAATGGATTTCCAGTAGGAAATTTTAACATCATGGCGTAGTAATCTTTGCGATCTATAAATTCATGCGCAGTTCAAGCAATTGATTGTTAATGAATTAATTGCATATTATTGTGTGTCTATAAGCACACTTAAACCCATGGAGCAAAAAATCTTTATCAACGTTGAACCTTTTTCTGCTCTGCCGGAATAAACGCACAGAAGAAAAATTATTTTAAGTAGGTCACCTCGTTAGGAGATTTAAAGATTGAAAATACTTTACGGAACACCGGCGCTTATAAGGTTTGATTTGATCACTGCATCAAATGCCTATGAGCAAGGAATGGGAGGTACAGGTTAACTTTTATGAAAATATCTGCTTTGTGAAGTGTGCGTTATTTCAATTGAGCTCGATTCTGCTCTCAGGTTATACAGTATAAAAAAATATTTTAAAAATTGACTCAGATAATTCCTACAGTTTGCCGTTATATATAAAAAATTGAGACGTAAGATTCCTGTGTTTTTTTCAGAAGAATCCGTAATCCCAAAATATTAAGCTGGGATGAGTCAAATTTTTCAGCTATCAATGAATTAATTTATATTGGAAAAGTGGAAGGAGTACTGACATGTCATTAAAAAATTCAATTAAGGGGTTTAAAGCTTATTTAGGCGATAAAGAATCGCTGCTGGATACGAACTACAGAAGAATTGCGGATATGATCGAATTGCATTGGGGATACAAAGAATTTTATCAGCTCATCCAGAAATTGCTGGTTGTTGAAAAAGACCAGAACAGACAAGGATTTCCATTGGAAGTGTTACAGGAAATCTATGCCTTGCAGGAGTTGCACCAAAAAGAATTTCCTGCGCTCAAGATTTTAATCGATGATGGTTCCGCTTCACGGGCCAGAAACAAGAGCTCGTTGCTGGTATAGGCATCTGCAAAAATGAGAATAACAAAGACGGGGCTGTTGTAAATACTCAATCTATTGCGCTGCGCTTAACGCCAGTAGGTTGCAAAAGTGCGGCGCCCCGTCTCAGGCTGTTACCGGTGAATATTCACTTCGGTTCCCTCCGTTCCCGCGCTGACCCTGTCAAACAACTCCAGTAGCTCGCTGTTACGCATGCGGATACACCCGATTGATCCTGGTTTACCCATTTCCACGCTATCCGGTGTGCCGTGAATGTAAATATAGCGGCGCATGGTATCGACCGTACCGAAACGGTTAAAACCGGGCTCACAGCCGCACAACCATAAAATACGCGTCAGAATCCAATCCCTTCTGGGGAATTGCGCGGCAAACTCCGGCGAATAGATTTCCCCGGTCGGGCGGCGCTTGATAAAGACCGTGTTGACCGGCTGACCAGCACCGATCTTGGCGCGGATGATGTGTTTCCCGAGCGGTGTGCAAAAACTGCCATTTTCCTGACCGGTGCCGTTTTTGGCCGACGAAATCCGGTACTGTCGGATAACTTTCCCGTCGTCATCCAATAGATCCAGTTGCTGAGTTGCAATCGTAATGTCAATTTTCATGGTTGCTCCGCTCGGTTGCTTTGCGTCTTTGCGCAAAAAACTGTTTCAATAACATGCTGGCTTCCGCTGCCATCATGCCGGCTTCCACCTGTAAATGATGGTTTAGTCGCGTTTCCGCCGGAAGATCGATGACGCTGCCGCACGCGCCGGTTTTCGGATCGGTTGCTGCATACACCAGACGTTGAATGCGCGCGTGAAAAATCGCGCCGATGCACATTACGCACGGCTCCAATGTCACGTACAAGGTGCAATCCAGCAAACGGTAATTGCCCAGATGCACCCCGGCTGCGCGCATCGCCATGATCTCGGCATGCGCGGTGGGGTCGGCGGCGGAAATCGGGCGGTTATAGCCGCGCCCGATGATGACGCCATCGCGCACCACCACTGCGCCGACCGGCACTTCGCCGCAATCCTGCGCCTGTTGCGCCAGCTCCAATGCGGTTTGCATGAAATCAGCATCGGTGGCGGCTTTCCAATCAGCCTCGGCTTCGTGCGCGATGACTGGCATTGTATGATCCTTTCTCTTCACAGTTTTTATGCTACATTGCATCCCGTTTTGATCGAATATGCTGTTTTCCCGGTTGCATCACCATCAATTTTACTTTTAACCACTATCTATGATCGCCCAAGCACAAGCGCAACTTCATACTATCCGTGATCTTTTACGTTTTGCCGTCAGTCAGTTTAACAAAGCTGGCCTGCATTTTGGCCACGGTTCCGCCACGGCTTACGACGAAGCGGCGTATCTTATTCTGAAAACCCTCTATTTGCCACTGGATCAGCTGGAACCGTTTCTGGATGCGCGCGTCACGGATAGCGAATGCAAACAGGTGCTGGAAATCATCGAGCGCCGCGTTAAAGACCGCATTCCTGCGGCTTACCTGACGCACGAAGCGTGGCTTGGCGATTTCAGTTTTTATGTCGACGAACGCGTCATCATCCCGCGCTCGTTCATCGCCGAATTGCTGCAAACCCAACTGGCGCCGTGGATCGCTGAGCCCGAGCACGTCACTGCGGCGCTCGATCTCTGTACCGGCTCCGGCTGTCTGGCCATCCTGATGGCGCATGCTTTTGAGAACGCGCACATCGACGCCGCCGACATCTCCCCGCGAGCGCTCGCCGTGGCGCAGAAGAATGTGCAGGATTACGGACTGGAGCACAGAATCGGCCTGGTCGAATCCGATCTGTTCTCAGCGTTGCAAGGGAAACGCTACGACTTGATCATCAGCAATCCGCCGTACGTCAACGCTGAATCGATGCAATGCTTACCGCAGGAATACCGCCATGAACCGGAAAACGCGCTGGCCAGCGGCGAAGACGGCCTGGACGCAACCCGGCAAATCCTGCAACAAGCCGTGCGGCATTTAACCGATGACGGCATTCTGATCGTTGAAATCGGCCATAACCGTGCCGAATTGGAACAAGCCTATCCGAATTTACGGTTTACCTGGCTGGAAACCAGCGGCGGGGATGAATTTGTGTTTTTGTTGCAGCGAGAAGAGTTGCCAAATGAGTAACTAATGATCGATGCCACCTGTGGTGCGCCATATTGCTTCATTTTGGAATATAACTGAAATTATGTTGAAGGATAACTGATGGAATGGTATCAATTTATATCTGCCGCTGGGCTTGGTGCTATTGGTATTAAACTAATCGATATACTTTGGTTGCAACGAGTTTTACAGCAGGCTGAAAAGAAAAAATGGATTCGAGAACAACGCCTGCGTGTTTATTCCAATGTGGCAAAAGAAGTTCTTTCTTTAGGTAAAGCATCAAATACTAGAGAAGATCCTTTCGCCGGTTATGCATTGGCAGCAGAAGCTATGTTATTGACAGATGATTTAGAATTATCAAGACAAATAGAATTATTTTTTACAAAAGTTTCCAATTTGTATGCAGAAGGCTTGAAGCAACCTGACGATCCAACCTGCAAACCTGAACATGAGTTGGAAGGTGCCTATAATTTAGTTAGAAAGGAATCCCGTGAACTAGTTGAAGCATTGAGGAAATCAATTAATAATACATAAGCATAAGATTGGAATGAGATTGCAAACTTCAACAAACTTTTTGTTGTTGATTCGGCAAACTCGGGATAATAAACATCAATCCATTGATTAAGCGCGTGCCAACAAATGCACCTCATCCAGCAATTCACCAAGGCTAGCTTCAGCGATCTTTAAATCATAAGTGGTTTGCAGGTTGAGCCAGTATTGTGGCGATTGATCCAGGGCGCGCCCGATCAGTAAAGCCAGTTCTGCCGTGACCGGGCGGGTTCCTTTGACGATATGCGAGATGCGCATCGCTGAGACGCCAATGGCACGAGCAAATTCAGCCTGGGAAATATTCAGTTCCGTTAAGGTTTCGCTCAGATATTCGCCCGGATGAATGGCGGGTAATCCTTGTTTGATCATGATCATTTTCCTTAATGGTAATCTACAATTTCAACATCAAATGCATCGCCATTTTCAAAGCGGAAACATACGCGCCATTGATCGTTGATGCGAATACTCCATTGTCCGGTGCGATCGTGTGCCAATGTTTCAAGCCTATTAGACGGCGGCAAGCGTAAATCTTCGATTCGTGTCGCCGCATTCAGTTGCATTAAACGCATTGCTGCACGCTTAAAAATTTCCGGTGGAATCCGGCGCGATTTTCCAGTGGAATAAAATTGCTCGGTTTCTGTGGAGGCAAAGCTTCGAATCATACGCAAAACAATAAACAGATAGTTTATGTCTGTCAAGCGTGTAGATCGAAGCTACCCAATCAAACTCAACAACCGCCGCGTTTCTTTCTCGTCCAATTCCAGCCATTGCCCGCGTTTGATCCGTGGCGGCAGGTTGACTGGGCCGAAGCGGACGCGCATCAGGCGGCTGACCGTTAATCCAATGGCTTCAAACATGCGCCGTACTTCGCGGTTCTTGCCTTCTTTCAGGATGACGCGGTACCAATGATTCGACCCTTCGCCGCCTTGGTCGGCTAGGTAGGTGAATGCCGCTTCGCCATCGTCCAATGTCACGCCGGTGGTGAGTTGTTGCATTTGTTCTTCGGTCAATTCGCCGAGTATGCGCACGGCGTATTCGCGTTCCATCTCGAAACGCGGGTGCATGAGCCGGTTGGCCAATGTGCCATCGTTGGTGAAAATTAGCAGTCCGCTGGTGTTGAAATCCAACCGGCCGATGGCAGTCCATTTGGACGAGCGCAGATGCGGCAGCTTGTCGAAAACCGAAGGGCGGCCTTCCGGGTCGTGACGGCTGACGATTTCGCCTTCGGGTTTGTGATACAGCAGCACTTTGGGCAAATCCGCTTCGGCATGAACGCGAATCACGCGCCGGCCGATACGGATCACGTCACCCGGCCCGGCGCGGTCGCCGAGTGTGGCGGTTTTGTCGTTCACGCTGACTGCGCCGGTCGCAATCAGCTCTTCCATTTCCCGCCGTGAACCCAATCCCTTTTGCGCCAGCAGCTTTTGCAGCTTGAAGGTGGCCGATGGCGGTTCGTCACGAGCTGTGACCGGCTTCTGGCGCGGCGCGTGTTCAGCGGGCGGTCTTTTTTTCGTTGCCGGTCTGAGCGGTCTCTTAACTTTCATGGATAGTTGGCCTGCGATGTGTGCTGACAGTGAAATGAGTAATAATGCGCGCAAGGGCGGATTTTAAACTATTCCGGCGGCAATCATGCTTGTTCTTTGAATTCATGGGGAAGCATCGCCACATCCGGCGATAATTTGCCTATCAAAGGCTGTGAGATTGTTTGCCGCAAGTGTATGGCACCCCTGCGGCTTTCTATCGATATCCTGCTGTTCTCTATGCCCGCTGCTTTGCAGTGCGATAACAGATACTCTTAAAAGGGAAATTTTATTCCCGGCGGTAATCCCATTCCACTGGTCAGCGCTGCCATTTTTTCCTGCGTTGTGGTTTCGACTTTGCGAACGGCGTCGTTGAAAGCCGCGGCGACCAGATCTTCCAGCATTTCTTTGTCGTCACCGATCAAGCTACTGTCAATGTGGACGCGTTTGACATCATGACGACAGGTCATCGTGACTTTTACCATGCCAGCGCCGGATTGGCCTTCGACTTCAATGCTGGCGAGATTTTCCTGCATTTGGCGCATGTTTTCCTGCATCATTTGCGCTTGCTTCATCATGTTTCCGATATTGCCTCTCATTTCTTTTGTCTCCTTTATTTTTCAATGGGTTTAATGGAAGGAACGATCAGTTTTGCGTCAAACTGCTCAATCAATTCTTGTACGATCGGATCCCTTTCAATGGCTGCAATGGCATTGGTCTGCTTCTCTTCTTCTTCGCGTTGTTGCAGTGCCACCGGTGTTAATCCGGTGATGCTGCCGACGGAAAAATTCAAGGTAATGGGCTTGCCAAAATAGCTATTCAGCGCTGCTTGGATTTTATCCTGATATTTTTTTTCCAGCAGGTGCTTATGCACATCCGGTACGCATAATTCTATTTTCTCCCCGGTGATGATTTTGGCTTCGCTGTGATGCGCCAGCATTTTTGCCATGCCGGTCAGCTTCAATTGCTGGCTTAGCTGCGGCCAATCCAGCAGGGGAGCGGTGGTGTTTTCTGGCGGGATAGTTTGTTCAGGCGCCGCTTGCGGTTTTTTCTCCGCTATTACGGACGGCTTGCTGCTCACAGGTGCGGCCTGCGGGCTCTGGCGATTTGTTGCCAGATCATCCGGCATGAACGTTAGCATGCGTAACAGTGTCATGGTAAAACCGGCATATTCATCGGGAGCCAGACTCAGATCGCGGCGCCCGTGCAATGCGATCTGATAGAACAATTGCACATCATCGGGCGCTAAGGATTTTGCCAATGCAACGATACGCGCGTATTCCGGAGTATCTTCGCTGATCGCCTGCGGCACGGTTTGCGCCAGTGCGATGCGATGCAATAACGCGGCCAGATCCTGCAAAGCGGAATCGAAGGGAAGGCACTGCGCTTCCATTTCATCGGCCAGCGACAAGAGCTTCACGCCATCTCGCCGCGCTAAAGCTTCGAGCAGATCGAACAAGTAGCCTTGATCGATGATGCCGAGCATATCCCGCACACCGGCTTCCTCGATTTTGCCCTCGCCGAATGCGATGGCCTGATCCAACAGGCTGAGCGCATCGCGCATGCTGCCTTGCGCGGCGCGCGCGACCAGCTGCAACGAAGGGGTGTCGCAGGGAATGTTTTCCTGCGCCAAGATATGCTTGAGGTGCCCGGCAATTTGCGTTTGCGGAATTTGTTTCAGATTGAACTGCAAACAACGAGACAAGACCGTGATGGGGATTTTCTGCGGATCGGTGGTCGCCAGCACGAATTTGACATGCGCCGGAGGTTCTTCCAATGTTTTTAACATGGCATTGAACGCCGATTTGGACAGCATGTGTACTTCGTCGATGATGTAAATCTTATAACGCGCGCCGGTGGGCGCATACAGCGCATTTTCCAGCAGTTCGCGCATGTTATCGACTTGCGTGTTGGACGCCGCATCCAATTCGATCAAATCGATAAAGCTTCCCGCGTCGATTTGCAAACATGCCGCGCAGGTGCCGCAAGGTGTGGCGGTCACGCCGGTTTCACAGTTGAGCGACTTGGCTAGAATACGGGCGATGGTAGTTTTGCCGACACCGCGCGTGCCGGTCAGTAAATACGCATGGTGTAAACGGTTTTGCTCAAGCGCATTGGTCAATGCTCTGACCACATGCTCTTGTCCAGTCAATTCGGAAAAATTTCTCGGGCGCCACTTACGCGCAAGGACTTGTGTTTGGGACACGTTTTTGATTGGAAAAGCGAATTAGATCCTGTTAAACCAGTAAAAATCCGGAAAGGCAGATCCCAGTTCGTGTTGGGTGGCGAGCCCGACCCCCGGCACTCGCAATAAATAGCTGTGGCTGCTTCCTTCCGGACCTGACCAGATTGACTACCTTGCAATGCGGGGAGGCCCGCCATAAAACTCAATGTGGCGGAAGTATACCAGTTGATGATGGATTACTCCAATTTCAATCACAGCCGAAGTGAGCATTTGCCGTTAAAAGGAAATAAATTCAAACTCAAATTTGATCTGGCCGTTATGTTATTTTTCCCCGGAAATAGCAAAATGTTCCATCATCGCGATCTACTCGACGACTTGAATAAACCGTTACCGCTGAAGGACAAAATGATCAGCGCGCATCGCTCTGTTCAGAATAAATTTCCGTTTATTTCACGGATTGCAATCGCGCTGTACGATTCCGATACGCGAGTGCTGAAAACGTATCTGAATAGCAGCGACGGAGAAAACCCCTTGCTACACTATCAAACGTCATTGGATAACGCGCCGTCGTTAAAGGAAATCCTTGCTCAAGGTCTGCCGCGGGTGGTCAATAACCTGGTGACTTTTGAGAACGGCACGCACGAGCATACGCAGCGTATTGGCCGCTCCGGCTATGCCGCAAGCTATACCATGCCGATTTTTCATGGTGGCGAGTTTGTCGGATTTTTGTTTTTTAATTCGCATGAGGCGGAAGTATTCACCGAGAATGTATTGAGCATTCTCGATATCTACGGACATCTGATTGCGCTGATGATCGTCAA
Source organism: Nitrosomonas oligotropha (assembly GCF_900106555.1). Lineage (GTDB taxonomy): Bacteria > Pseudomonadota > Gammaproteobacteria > Burkholderiales > Nitrosomonadaceae > Nitrosomonas > Nitrosomonas oligotropha_A. The sequence goes on from NZ_FNOE01000011.1 coordinate 15,029, forward strand.
TGAACTGGCCACGTTGAAGGTCATGAACGCCGCGCTGAAAACGACCAGCGGCATTACGCATTTCCGCGATCCCGAAACGGGCAGCCATTTGGATCGCATGTCGCGTTACAGCCGGATCATCGCCGAAGCGCTCGCCAGTCAATACGATCTGGACGATGCGTATATCGAACAAGTTTTCATGTTTTCACCGCTGCACGATATCGGCAAGATCGCCATACCTGACAGTATCCTGCTGAAACCAGGGCCGTTGAATGCGGAAGAACGGGTGATCATGAATACGCATTCACAAAAGGGCAGGGAAATGATCGACGATATCGTGATGAACTTTGGCTTCGGCAATATCAATCATATTGACGTGCTGCGCAATATCGCTGAATTTCACCATGAAGCGGTGAATGGCAGCGGCTATCCTGCCGGTAAACGCAATGATGAGATTCCGCTGGAAGCGCGTATTGTCGCAGTCGCCGACGTGTTCGACGCGTTGACTTCGCACCGCCCGTATAAGGAAGCCTGGAGCAACGAGAAAGCATTCGCCATGTTGCAACAGCTTGCCGGTGAAAAATTGGATATCGATTGCGTGAATGCGTTGATTGAAAACCGGCAGAGAGTGGAATCGATTCAACAACAATTTAAGGAAGATATCTACGGTTAGCGGCACTTGACCGTAGCACCGGAACCAACCGGATTTTTCCCGCAAAATCCAACCAATACGTATCGTTTAAATCCGCTAAAATCAGCAGTTTTATGAGAAGCTCATCAGTAGAGCGATGACTGCCGGTAATTTTTCTCCTATTCTGATCAAACCCAGTGACGCCAGCGCATGGATGAGTTGTATCCGGCGTGTCTGGCTGGATAAACATCAACCCGTTGCAGCGGAGCTCGATGGATTTAATCGGCTGCTCAGCGATCTTGGTCTGGAACATGAGGCCGCTATGCTGGCCAAGCTGGGAGATCAGTATGCTGTCAGCAAAGCGGTTTCCCTTGAGCATACGCAAGACTTGATGCAACAAGGTGTGCCGGTGATCTATCAGGGCCGTTTGCTGGATGAGCAGCAGGGGCTGGTGGGTTATCCCGATTTCCTGATCTGGCATGAAAGCGGGCACTATCAGCCCGCGGATGCGAAGCTTTCCTTGAGTGAAAATAAAAAATCGATTCAGATTCAGCTGGGAATCTATCGCCGTTTACTGGCCAACGATTTACCGGCGATGGTTTTTTTGGGCAATGGCCGTGTTGCGCAATTGGGCGATGAAATCGAGCCATTGGTCGATGAATTTATTACCAGCATGAGAGCACTACTGGATTTGCCGCAACCGCCCGCAGTCCGCTATAGCCATAGTAAATGCCGTATTTGTCCGCACGAAGCGGTTTGTCGCCCGGAATTTGAAGCCAGAGAGGATATTTCGCTGTTGTACGGCGTGCACGGCAAAGCTGCGGATCATTTGGCGCAAGCTGGAATTGCAACAATCTCGCAGCTTGCCAGGGAGTCGGCCGAATCCCTGCCGGATGTGCCGCATCTCAAGGGCAGTAAACGCAAGCACCGCGCTATTTTGCAGGCCCGCTCGATGTTGAACGGTGAGGTATTTCAACTGGATAAAGCCGTTTTACCGCAAGGTACTTGGGTGCATTTCGATATCGAAGACAATCCATTAACTCCGAATCGCGAGCGTCATGTTTATCTGTGGGGATTCCTGGTGCCACCGTATGACCGGGAAAGCTTTGAATACGTCTGGACCAATGATGAGGCCAGCGATTATTCAGGCTGGCTGAGTTTCTTACAGAAAATGGATGAATATCGTGCGCAGTATCCGGCTCTAGTGCTGGCGCATTATTCCAACCACGAAAGGGCGACGATCGGTAAGTACGCCGAGCGTTACGGTATGGGAAATCATGCCACGGTGAAATGGTTGCTGGGCGCGGACAGCCCGCTGTTCGACATGCAAAATCCGGTGCTGGATTGTCTGGTGTTGCCACTGCAAGGCTATGGATTGAAGGATATCTGCAAGCATCCGGGGTTGGTGAATTTCCAATGGGAAAATGAAGAATCCGGATCGCAGTGGTCGGTGGTGCAATTCAACCGTTTTCGTGCGGAAACAAGCTTAACGGAAAAACAAAAACTGCAAGCCGCAATACTGGGTTATAACCGTGACGACGTGATCGCCACGCGCAGGCTGGAAGTCTGGCTCCGGGAGTTATTTTCCTGAAATACCGTTCAGTCATTTCTTCGGTTCTGATGAAATCCCTCGCTTAGGTTAAAATACGCTTTTTTCCGATCCGCGTTGTGTATTGCAAGGCGAATCTTTGCTGTTAGACCAGAAAGTCTATAAAAGGAATTGATATGAAATACCAGACCGATGATTTACGTATTGTCGGCGTGCATGAGTTGACTCCGCCGGTTGAACTGCATCGTGAATATCCGATGACGGAGAATGCGACGCAAACCGTTTATGCCGCGCGGCAAGCCACTCATCGCATTCTGCACGGCGAGGATGACCGCTTACTGGTTGTGGTCGGCCCTTGCTCCATTCACGATGTCGACGCCGCGCTGGAGTATGCCGCGCGTTTGAAGCATTTGCGCGAAACGCTGAAGCAGCAGTTGCATATCGTGATGCGCGTGTATTTCGAAAAACCGCGCACGACCATCGGTTGGAAAGGGCTAATCAACGATCCCGATCTGGATAACAGTTTTCATATCAACAAAGGTCTGCGGACGGCGCGCCGGTTACTGCTGGATTTGAATACCATCGGCATGCCGTCGGCTACCGAATACCTGGACCTGATTAGTCCGCAGTATTTGTCGGATTTGATCAGCTGGGCGGCCATTGGCGCACGCACGACCGAAAGCCAGGGGCATCGTGAGCTCGCTTCCGGCGTATCCTGTCCGATCGGTTTCAAAAACGGCACGTATGGCAATTTGAATATCGCGATTGACGCGATTGCGGCCGCTTCCCGTCCGCATCATTTTTTATCGGTCACCAAAGAAGGGCATACCGCGATTTTTGCCACTAAAGGCAATGAAGACTGCCACATCATCTTGCGCGGCGGGCGTAAACCGAATTACGATGCGGCGAGCGTCATTGCGGCGGTGGAAGAATTGAAAAAAGCCAAACTGCCGCCGCATTTGATGATCGATTTCAGCCACGCCAATAGCCACAAGGATTACCGCCGTCAAAATGATGTGGCGGCCGATGTGGCGGAACAGATTGCGGGCGGTAGCCATGCCATTTGCGGCGTGATGATCGAAAGCCATCTGGTGGAAGGTAACCAGAAAGCTGACGGTAAAAAACGCGAGGAATTGGTTTACGGGCAGAGCATTACGGATGGCTGCATCAATTTTGAAGCGACCGAGCACGTGCTGCAACAGCTGGCAAACGCGGTTGAAAAGCGCAGAAAGAAATAGCGAAGCTTTCTGATTTCCCTCTGCAAGGAGCTGTAAAGCGGAGGGTCGGCAGAATATCGAAGCGTGGAGGTGAGAATGCCTAAAATTCTGGTAACCGGCGCGACCGGTCAAATCGGCACGGAATTGACGCTGGCTTTGCGTGAGCGTTACGGCGTGGAAAGCGTTGTTGCCGCCGGATACCGCCGTGAACCTTCCAGCGGTTTGACGCAAGCCGGACCGCATTGCAGTCTTGATGTGCGCGATGCGGCCGCACTGGATGAAGTGATTGCCGGGCAGGGTATCACGGTGATTTATCATCTCGCCGCGATGCTTTCCGCGGTGGCCGAAGACCAACCGCTGCAAGCCTGGGATATCAATATGAACGGCCTGCTCAATGTGCTGGAAAGCGCACGCCAGTACCGTTGCCGGGTGTTTTTTCCCAGTTCCATTGCCGCATTCGGTCCCGGCACACCACCGTACAATACGCCGCAGGATACCGTGCAGCATCCTTCGACGATCTATGGTATTACCAAAGTGACGGGTGAATTGCTGTGCGATTACTACCATCGCCGCTACGGCGTCGATGCGCGCGGTTTACGCTATCCCGGACTGATTTCCAATCAAGTGCTGCCCGGCGGCGGTACGACCGATTATGCCGTGGATATTTTTTACGCTGCGGTCAAGCAGGGGCATTACGACTGCTTTCTGCGCGCCGATACGCAACTGGATATGATGTACATGCCCGATGCCATTGCAGCCGCAATGCTACTGATGGAAACCGATCCCGGTAAATTGACGCATCGCAACGGTTTTAACGTGACTGCGATGAGTTTTACTCCAGCACAGTTGGCAGCGGAAATACAAAAGCACCTGCCTGGTTTTACCATCGGCTATACGGTCGATCCGCTGCGGCAAGCGATCGCCGATTCCTGGCCACGGCATATGGATGACAGTGCCGCGCGGGCCGAATGGGTCTGGCAGCCGAGCTTTGATTTGCCCGGCATGGTGGCCGATATGCTGGCGCACATCAAGGCCAAATTATGTAACGGTTAATGGGAGATCTCTATGTCGCTATCGAAAGTGGAACCGCTATTCCTGGCAAAGTTAAACCAACTGCAACAGCAGGGAGTCCGCAAGGACGATGAGAAAATCATTACCGGCATTCTTGCTTCGGAAGACGGTTTTGGGCTGCGCTACCAGCTGCATGGTTATGGCGGACGCGCATTTTTGCGCATGAACTCGAATTCTTATTTGGGATTGGCGCAGCATCCCGCCGTGATCGAAGCGGAAGCGCGGGCGGTGGAACAGTATGGCGCCGGTCCTGGCGCGGTGCGTTTTATCAGTGGCACGTATGCGTCGCATGTCGAACTGGAGCGCAGGCTGGCGGCGTTTCATGGCCGTGAAGCGGCGATGTTGTTCAGCGCCGCCTATGCCACGATGGTTGGCGTGCTGCCGCAATTGATTTCTGGACAGACGCTGGTGGTCAGTGATGCCCTGAACCATAATTGCATCATCAACGCGATCCGTCTCGCGCAACCTGCCGGAAAAGCGATTTATGCACACGGTGATATGCATGACCTGGAAAAAATCCTAAGCACTAACCGTGACCGCTATCAACGGGTTTGTGTGGTCACTGACGGTGTTTTCAGCATGCGCGGCGATCATGCGCCGTTGGATGAATTCGATGCCTGTTGTGACAAGCACCAAAGCGATTATCCCGAAGGCATTGTCACGGTAGTGGATGACTCTCACGGCATCGGCGCTTTCGGCAGCACCGGGCGCGGTACTGAAGAAATTACGCGAGGACGGGCGGATGTGTTGGTCGCCACGCTCGGTAAAGCGTTCGGCGTCAATGGCGGTTACGTTGCTGCCAGCGCTACGGCCATCGCTTACTTGCGGGAAACCGCGCCGTCGTATATCTATTCCAATCCGATCACGCCCGCCGAAGCGGCCGCGGCACTGGCGGCATTAGATATTCTGGAAAGTGCGGAAGGCTTGGGCCTGCTGGATCGATTGCGCAGCTTAAGCACTAAACTCCGATCCGGATTGCAACAACTGGGCTTTGAAACTTTGCCCGGAGAGCACCCCATCGTGCCGGTATTTATCCGCGACACCGCCAAAACCGCCGCATTGGTTGCGCATTTATTCGATCACAACATTCTTGCCACCGGTTTGAATTATCCGGTCGTGCCGCAAGGTGACCAGGAAATCCGCTTGCAGGTTTCCGCCGGACATACTGAGCGGGATTTGGATTATTTGCTCAATGCGTTGGCGGATTTTCGTCAGTAGCGGCTGATTTAGGGGTTTTGGTTTCAGGCCGCTTGAGTGCGCGGACGGAAAAAGGAACAAACGCTTCAGCGATTTGGAAATAAAAACACGACAGAACTCGAACTGAATTATTTCACAGCATCTTCAGTTTGATTCTTGATTTCTTTAGCGATTTCTTCCATTTTTCCCTGAGCTTCTTCAGAAGCATCCTTCACCGCGCTCGTGATATCTTCGACGGCATCGTGCGCTTTTTCGTTAGGACGCCGGTCTAGCGCGTCGTTGACTTTGTCCATGACCTTTTCTGTGGTTTCCGTTGGTTTTTGTCCGCAGGCGGATAAAGTTGATAGCGCTATCGCAATCATAAAAAGGTGGCGTAATTTCATGTTTTTTCCCCGTATTGATTAGAACTGAGATTCTAACTCACCGGGCTGGTTTTTATTCAGCCAAGTGAGTTTTTCACGTTATTTCACGTTGAGATAATCCATGGGTTTAATCCTCTGGCGTACTGGGGCAATATCCAATCTGACTGGTCAGGTTATGCCACCGGATTAGATGCTTCCACGCTTGTTATTTGGCTTATCGTTCACGCCATCCCAGGCTGAAAAAGTAGTTTAAATCTTCCTTGAATATGGTCTTTCTCTACCTCCGGCACTAAAAAACTATGTGCGGTACCGTACATAGTTTTTTAGAAAAAACACTATAATGAAATTAAACTTTAATCGTAAATGCTGTTCATAAAATAGTGTAGCGTGTGTAAATATACGATCGCGACTGTTACAGATGGAGGTTTGATGCATATCAAAACGAAGTCGCATTCAAGGGATTAGCTACATCTACGACGCTGTCCGCCTAGCATTAATGCAAATAATCTTTGGTGAAATTCTTTACGGGTGAAGAGAAAAGTAAAGCTTTCTTTTTTCCTCTGAATTGTTTCATATCACCGAATTAATTTAACCGGAATACTGTTTCTTAAAAACGCCATGGCTATTGCGGTCATATCGTTTAGTTCTTACAGATTGGAGGTATTAATTATGACTGATATACACAACCCACAACAGAACAAACTGCTCAAAGCATTACCCATAGAAGATTACGAGCGCATCCTTGTGCACTTGGAACTCACCGAAATGTCCCCTGGTGAAATCCTTTTCCACTCAGGAGAGAAGCTAGAGTATGTTTATTTTCCAACGGATTGCTTCATGTCGCTACTCTACGACACAGAAGATGGAGCAACCACGGAAATCGCATCCATCGGTAATGATGGTGTGGTCGGCGTTGGTATTTTTATGACTGGCGCAGCAATGCCTTTTCGAGCAATGGTACAAAGTACCGGCTACGCCTATCGGATATCACAAAATTTGTTTATGGAAGAATTCAGACGCCAAGGTTCGCTCTATCATAAGCTGCTGAGTTATACGCAGGTTCTCATTACGCAAACAGCACAAATGGCTGTTTGCAATCGATTCCACAAGGTCGATCAGCAGCTCTGCCGTTTTCTGCTGTTAAGCTTCGATTGGCTTCCGACCAATGAATTGGCGATCACTCAGGAACTGATCTCCAACATGCTAGGTGTGCGCCGCGAGGGTATTACAGAAGCTGCCGGAAAATTGCAGCAAGAAGGACTGATCCATTGCAGGAGGGGCCACATTGCTGTATTGGATCGAGAAGGGCTGGAAGCGCGTTCTTGCGAATGTTACCAAGTCGTTAAGACGGAATTTGAGCGCTTGCTTGCTGCCTAGTTTATTCAGTCGCTGTTTGAATTCAAGAGTACTCAATACGTATTCAACAATGATATGGAGGTTTAATCCGATGGATAAGAAAACACTGAAGACTTTTAATGACATGAAACTGCATCCAATGATGCGCATGGCAGGTGCGCTGGTATGTTCCGCGATTTTTCTATCAGGCTGCGAAAGCATTCCGGCGCCGACTGAGCAGTTAGCGACTTCTAAAGCCGCTGTCGATAATGCACTCAGCGCTGGCGGCAATGAACTCGCACCATTACAGCTCAAGTCAGCAGTCGACAAGATGGAAGCTGCTGAGCGTGCCATGGGCGATAAAAATTATGTCCTTGCCCGTCAATTTGCCGAAGAAGCGCAAATTGACGCCAAATTAGCGGAAGCAATGGCCCGGACCAATAAAGCACAAAAAGCGGCGGAAGCGTTGCAAGAATCCAGTCGCGTGTTACGCCAAGAGATTGACCGCCAAATCCAATAATCTTTAAGGGGCCTATCATGCAAAATAATTGGTATTTTTCTATGCTTCTGGTTGTTCCTGCCATTATTTTTGGCTGTAGCTCAATGCCGCAAAATGAGTCGCTTACTGAGGCCCATAGCGATTACAACAAAGCACTGACAGATCCGCAGGTCACTGGTATGGCTGCGCTTGAATTAAATGAAGCGAGTAAATTTCTGGACAAAGCGGATACCGCTTTGAATAAAAGAGAAAGTGATGCCACAGTGAATCACTTGGCTTATATGGCCAGCCAGCAAGTTGCAATTGCGCAGGAAACTGCCAAAGCAAAAACGGCTGAAGCAGCGGTAAAGAATGCGAGTACAGCGCGTGACCGGATTCTGCTTGATGCCAGAACGGCTGAAGCTGAAGAAGCGAAAAGACAAGCCGAAGAGGCGAAAAGGCAAGCTGAAGAAGCCCAAAGACAGCTAGAAGAATTAAAAGCCAAGAAAACGGATCGCGGTTTGGTGATTACCTTGCAGGATGTATTATTCCGCACCAACATGGCGCAGCTCGAACTCAATGGTTTACGCACCGTGCATAAGTTGGCTGATTTTCTCAAACAATATCCTGAACGCAACGTATTGATCGAAGGACATACCGACAGCACGGGCAGTGATAGCTATAATCAGGCACTTTCCGAGCGTCGTGCCCATGCTGTACGGATGGCTTTACTGGAGAGCGGAATCAGCAGCAGTCGTATCGCTGCGCGAGGGTATGGTAAATCTTTTCCGGTAGCCAGCAATGATACAGCCGAGCATCGCCAGTTAAACCGGCGCGTAGAAATTATCTTATCCGATGAAAGTGGGGCCGTTTCTTCGCGCTGACAGCGCTTCTAAATTAAAGCGCGCATCGCACGAATCAATGCATAAAAAGTGCCGCAGCATCTGAGTCAGATTGATCTGCCTGAAATAAAACTCAAACCTGATTACCTTGTTATAAAGAAAATGTCATGAGTGAAATACTGGATGTTGCAATTATCGGAGCGGGAAGCGCCGGTCTTGCCGCGTTGCGCGAAGTCAGAAAACGCACGCAGCGCTTCGTGATCATTAACGACGGTCCGTGGGGCACTGTTTGCGCCCGGGTAGGTTGCATGCCGTCCAAGACTTTGATTGAAGCGGCGAATGCCTTTTATCGCCGCAATACTTTTGCGGAATTTGGCATTCAGGGCGCTGACGCTCTTGTCTGCGATATACCTTCCGTGTTGCGGCGCGTCAGGCGGCTGCGCGATAGTTTTGTCGCGAGCACCGTAAAAACCACCCAGGAATTGGACAAACGTGCTATTTCCGGACGAGCGCGATTGCTTGCGCCGGGCAGGCTGGAAGTCAATGGGCGGGAATTGCATGCACACAATATTATCATTGCCACCGGATCGAGTCCGGTTGTACCCAAACCTTGGAGCGCACTGGGAGAGCGGCTGCTGACCACGGATACTTTATTTGAACAGACAGCGTTACCCGCTCGAATGGCGGTATTGGGTCTGGGGCCGGTCGGTATTGAAATGGCACAAGCGCTTTCCCGGCTCGGCATTGAGGTAACCGGATTAGGCAGTAATCCGGCGATTGCCGGATTGACAGATCCGCAGGTCACTGAGGTAGCGATAGAGCTGCTGGGATACGAATTTCCGCTTCATTTGGGCAAGAAAGCTGAATTAACGGCTGACGGTGACGGATTGGAAGTGTGTGTAGGAACTGAAGTGATAGCGGTCGATCGCGTTCTTGCCGCACTCGGGCGGCGTCCCAATATCAGCAACCTGGGTCTGGAAACATTAGGCGTTTCGCTCGATGAGCATGGCATGCCGCCTATCAACCCGGATACCCTGCAAGTCGCCAGTCTGCGTATATTCATGGCGGGTGATGCCAATGATCAAGTGCCACTATTGCATGAAGCCGCGGATGATGGCTATATCGCTGGGTTTAATGCCACCCGTTCCGTGCCAGTTTGCTTTAAACGCCGTACGCCGCTGGCGATTGTGTTCGCTGATCCGAACATTGCAATGGCGGGTAATCGGTATCAAGACCTTGATCACGCGAAAACATTAATTGGCGAAGCGCGTTTTGACCGCCAGGGACGTGCACGTACCGGTCAATGCAACAAGGGTATTCTGCGTATTTACGCTGACATGGAAAGTGGCCGGCTGCTGGGCGCGGAGATGTGCGTACCAGCCGGGGAACACATGGCACATTTACTGGCATTGGCAATCGATCGTTCGCTGACCGTACAAGATTTATTGCGTATGCCTTTTTATCATCCGGTTCTGGAGGAAGGGTTACGCACAGCGTTGCGGACATTGGCGGCACAACTGCCTGCGGGTCATGAATCCGACCTGGCCGTATGCGGTGAGTTTAATATGGAAGCGCTGGATTGACCGGGGTACTTATAGACAGTGTTCTTGTGACATTATTTCAAACTAAGCGATCAACAAAAAACGGCGGTTTGTTACCCGCCGTTTTTTTCTATTAAGAGAGTTCACTTATCATGCAGCCTGTTTCAAATGAGCGACAGCCTGTTCTGCGGCTTTCCTCGCGGAATCAGCAGCGCCCAGATTACCTTCTTTAATCGCTTCATCCAGGCTTCTAATACCGGCATCCAGATGCGGACTAGTAGCTGTTGCTTGAGTTTTCTCAGCTTTTGCGGCATTCGCATGGGTTTTAGCCTCTTCCGCATGCTGGGAAATAGCCTTTCCCTCTGTCGCCTTAGCTGCAACCTCAGCACGCTGAATTGCTTCGTTTAAATGATTTCCTGCGGCGAATGCGCTAAGCGAGAAGAAAAATATAATTAAGAAGCTTGTATATAAAGTGATCGTTTTCATGTGCATTTTTTAACTCCAGTAAAAATTATTGAAAAGTACTCAGATATGCTGCGGTTTATCGAATTGCGTTTTTGATATCTTCCTTGGCGTCACCTAAGCCAGCCTGCGCTTTGCCTAAGTTTTTTTCGATACTTCCTTTTATTTCCATTTCCTTGTCGTCCAGTATCTTACCGGCGACTTCCTTGGCTTTACCTTTGGTTTCTTCCAAACGGCCTTTTATCTGATCTTTATTCATCATAGTCTCCTATCGTTTATTGAAGTGATGATCGGACATGAATATGTCTCATCACTTGTTGGTAAGAATATAAGCAAAAACAGGATAGATCTGTACGGTAGCCAACTTAAACCGAGAAAAACTATGTTTTGTAAGTAGCAGAAGTGAAATGTAATTCCGGTTTGTGCATGTCAATAGTGATCAGAAACCTGATGGCTCAAGCTGCTCGATATCGTTCAGCTCATGACGGATACGGGAAGATGTTTCGTAAACTACCCGGCGTACGCGATTAATTCCTCCCAATGGTTGGTGCTCAGGCAGCGCATGCCAGGGTGTAAAAGTCAGATCCTCGCAAAACTTTTGTTGTTCTGGAGTATTGAATGGCTGTGATGGGATTGTGATTTTCGCCACCGTAATAAAGGGTGAATCTTTTTCGCTCCAATCAACGGTAGGGTCTTCGATGGGCATTTCTACAGCATTTGTGCGCAGTTGCACCATGAAATCAAAGCATGCGGCGCCACTGTCGAGATGTTTTTGCATATTTTCGCGCAGAAAGTTAGGGGATGCGGTATCGGTGAACGTTGCATGCGTAGATTTATCGCAAGGACGGGCGGTGAATTTCATAGCGCTATCGCCGAATTGATAGGGTGTCGCGCTCCAATATTGTGTGTCCAATGGATTGAGAACCTTCTTATTACGGATGGCAACGACAGTCGCCAGCTCGTGTAGACGGAAATTCAGCGGATTGGGGCCGGGGAAAAAGAACTTGATGGGACTGTCCTGCGACAGCGCTTGCTGAAACTCGACATAGTCTGCCGCATTTTTCACAAAAAATACCGGATGATTCACCATCACGAAATCCTGCGTGCCGGACTGGCTACGTTCAACGCCCATGAGTTTGATGGCCATGCCACGGCCATCGCCGGTCGAATCATCTTGTACTTTCCCGGAACCATTGGAGTAACGGATCCAAGCGGGATATTCGCGCGCTTCCGCAAAAATTCCGGTACTCATGTTATCCGGTAATTGCAGAACACGAAATTGCGCTTTTACACAACCATGCGCTTTGAAATGGGCATCTCTGTGTGCGGAACCGTTCTTGGCTCCGGTCCGGATATTTTCCTCGACCATCTGCGCGATGCGTTGGATCGCGACAGTCTCGGTTGCGGGTATTTCCTCTTTACCGGAGACATGGCTCGGGAAGAAAACCATTAGGACCAACCCAAAAAGAATTTTTCTGTTCAACATTTCATGGCCTCCCGGTAAATTAGAAAAGCCATTTTTACGCAATATCCGCATAAAAATGGCTATTTTGATGTGGTTTTCTATGCTATTTGAGATGCATGCTATTTCTTACAGATTTGACTCCAGCGACACCTTTGGCGACTTCGATTGCTTTGTTGATACTGGCGGAGGAACTGACGAATCCACTTAATTGAACTACGCCTTTGAAAGTTTCAACATTGATTTCAGCAGACTTCAACGTCGGTTCATTCAGTATGGCCGCTTTTACTTTCGTGGTAATGACCGTGTCATCCAAGTACTCTCCCGTTCCTTCCTGCTTCTGAATCGACCCGCACCCCATGACAGTCAACAGTACTAAGATCAAGAAAGATGCGGAGAATAATTTAACGAAATGCTTCATGGTTGAATCTCCTGTCAATTGTCTACTTCGGTACTGATGCGCAGATGTGGAAAAATCACGGATTCTTCCACACAAATGATCAGCCGAGACAAGTTAATCAAAGATCTTACACGGCTATTTAGTCATCGCCTGCTAGGATGGTTATGACACTGCTACGTTAAGAAACGAGAGCCACTCTTGTCTCAACCTGGAACACTTTAGCCGCAAATTCAATCGCAATCTGTTCGGTAGCATACATAGAGGCAGAGTAATCAATGCTGAGGCAATCCAATAATCGATTCAGCCACCGGAGTCAGAAAGTCTGCTGTGTAGAGAGGCAATAGCCAATGTACGATATCGCACAGACCGTTCCCTATCCATTCTCTAGAATCTGAATGTGCCAAGGTTGGCAATAAGGTGTTGCACGCAATCTGTAATCTTATTCCCCTCGGATTTCTGACACATGTATCAATGTAAATCTCACCGTATTGATTCATATAACAACTCAAGGAGAACTTATGAAAACTGCAAACAAACACGAGCAAAATATCTCAGCAGAAAAAATCCTGGCAGTGATTGGTTTATTCATTGTTCTTGGTTTGACCGGCTGCCAGCAAGAAGGGGCAGCAGAAAAAGCAGGGAAAAAGCTGGATCATTCAATTGAAAGCACCGGAAAAAAGATTGAACAGATGACAGAGCAAGCAGGTAAGGAAATTAGCGATGCAAAGAAGGAAGCGGGAAAATCGATCAGTGAAACAACTGAAGCAAGCGGGCAATACATTGATGATTCAGTGATTACTGCAAGTGTGAAGGCGGCAATTCTAAATGATCCTTTGCTGAAAGTGTCTCAGATTAAAGTCACAACGGTTAATGGTGTCGTGCAACTGAGCGGCGCGCTTGATTCCCAAGAAAGTATCGACAAAGCAGGAGAAGTCGCTAAGAATCAAAAGAATGTGAAATCGGTACAGAATGATCTGATTCTCATCGCAACTTCATCCAGTGAAGAATAATGATTTCTTGCGATTTGTCACCGCATCCGGGGCCCTAGTGCTTAATGCGCTTGTGGCCATGCCGCACTCCTGGCGATGATTACATTGCCGGTTATGCAGCCAGCAATATGCTAAAGCATAAATTGATGCTGAATGTTCCATCACTTACCGCACAGAATGGCGTCATTATTTTTCTGGAGGGTGCCCTGAATATTCCTGATCGATCCAATGTCATGCAAATGCTGGCGGAAATTCCCGGAGTGAGCGCTGTCAAGATAGCCGAAACCGCTGCCAGACCAATGACTCAAGCGCCTGTAGCGGACGTTCCTGCGCAACCTGCCAAACAACCCGCAGAGCGCTGGTGGCGGTAGTCGATGCGCGTTCAACTTTACTACCGGCAGGTCTTTTGCCGAGTGGTCATTTATTCAATCCACTATTGGCAGATCCGCGCTGGGCAGATTTCTCGGCTGCTTACCGTCATTTCATGAATTATAATTTTGATGGAAGAAGCATTGCTGCGGTGAGCTTCGGTGAAACGATACCGGTTTATCGCGTAATGTGGGACGGCTAGTCGCGAAATGGAAAGTAGGGCTACAGCGCATTGTTTTTAGAGACTTTAATGTGAATGCGCCATCGTCGGATCTGGTTAATTCGTATTTCATCGGATCGATTTATGCCAGCATGCGAGCACAGCAATTTTCAGCGTTTGCCCGTATTTACCATCAAAGCTCGCATCTGGGCGATGAATTTCTACTGCGCAAAGCGGGATTCGCATTTAACCGCGTCAATCTCAGTTATGAAGGAATAGACTTGAGGTTATAGTACGAGATTGCGTTTATCGCGGTAAGTCTGTTTGAATAGCTGCGTCAATAGCTTGGGTTCTAGCGAAATGCCGGTAATTATTATAAGGAGAAACAAATGCTTGAAACTATCGCGGTGGTTTTAATTATTCTCTGGATACTCGGTTTTGTTTCCGCATATACGCTCGGTGGATTTATTCACATCCTGCTGGTCATTGCGCTCGTGGCTATTGTCATTCGCATTATCCAAGACCGAAGGCCGTTTTAATTTTAGTATTAAGCGGAAGCGGCGAGCATTATCCCGAAGGAATTGTCACGGCATTGGCGCTTCCGGCAGTACCGGGCGCGGTACTGAAGAAATTACGGGAGGACGGGCGGATGTGTTGGTCGCTACGCTCGGTAAGGCGTTCGGCGTCAACGGCGGTTACGTTACTGCCAGCGCTACGGTTATTGCTTACCTGCGGGAAACCGCGCCGTCATATATCCATCTCAATCCGATCACGCCCGCCGAAGCGGCCGCTGCACTGGCGGCGCATTTGTTCGATCACAACATTCTCGCTACCGAGCGGGATTTGGATTATTTGCTCAATGCGCTGGCGGATTTTCGTCAGTAGCGGCGGACTCCAGGGGTTCAGGCCGCTTGAGTGCGCGGACGAAGAAAGGAACAAACGCTTCAGCGATTTGGAAATAAAAAACGCCAGAACTCGAACTGAATTATTTCACAGCATCTTCAGTTTTATTCTTGATTTCTTTAGCGATTTCTTCCATTTTTCCCTGAGCTTCTTCAGAAGCATCCTTCACCGCACTCGTGATGTCTTCGACTGCATCGCGCGCTTTTTCGTTAGGACGACGGTCTAGCGCGTCGTTGACTTTGTCCATGACCTTTTCTGTGGTTTCCGTTGGTTTTTGTCCGCAGGCGGATAAAGTTGATAGCGCTATCGCAATCATAAAAAGGTAGTGTAATTTCATGTTTTTTCCCCGTGTTGATTAGAACTGAGATTCTAACTCACCGGGCTGGTTTTTATTCAGCCAAGTGAGTTCTTCACGTTATTTTACGTTGGGACAATCCATGTAAACGGGGTGCGATGTAATCACAATCGCCACACGGTTTTCCTGATCGGGTGTGTTGTCGGCACCGGGAACTTCACCAATTGCTTTAGTGATTAATTGACTGGGCCGTGCACCGCTTGCCACCAAGCGTTGTATCACCGCCTGGGCTCTTCTTTCCGATAAATCCTGATTGTAGGCCGGTTTTCCGACAGTATCCGTTGATGCAGTGACGGTTGCAGTCGCATCGGGATGGGCTTCCAGCCAATTACCCACTTTGCCGATGGTTTCGTCTTTGGTTTTAAAGGGTACGGCGCTGCCTGTTTTGAAATAAGCAACGGTATCGTGAATCGATTCTTTTTTATGATGGTTATGGCCATGTACTTCTGTCAGCCACAGACACATTTCCTTCTCCGCTTCCAGACGATGGCGTGCGGCTGATTTGGCCGCATCCAACGCTTTTTGCTTTTCGTTGATATTCCAATAGTGATTTTTCTCAAGATGGCCCAGAATCTCATTGGCGGTTTCCAGATCTTCTTCGGATTGTTCTTGATGCCACATGGCTTGGCCGTAGTGGCCCGATCTGGCGGCTTTAATCTCGGCCTTTAAATCTTCCGTATCGGTTTTTGGCGTGGCGCAGGCAGTCAGGAGCAGTATCAGAATTGCTAGCGGTAAGTAATGATATTTTTTCATGATGATATCCTTATGATCGAATGGGTCGCAGCTGGCTTATTCGCCATCATCCAATGGGCCGTAACTGGTCCAGTAGCCGGGGTAATGCAAGCCAAAATAACGGCTGTCTTCACTGAAACGATTCCAAACATAAGCTGGCGAGGCAAATTCACTGGATGGAACCGGTGAGGTGATGACTTCCACGCCGCCTACCAGTGTCCGGCTCACACCATGCACAATGCCGCGGATAACACCCCACGTCAGACCTAGAAAAATATTTTGATCGCTGGTGATATTGATCACGTTTTTGGGAATCTCGATAAAGCCGAAGGCGATGTTTGCCACACCTTGGCTTAGTTTGTCGATGAAATAGCTTTCTGCTTTGGCTGTCGATGTCATCATCAGCGCGCAGGTTAGAATGCAGGCAGCCAGAATTTTATTTTTGCTCATGAGTAGCTCCTTATTTTTTGAATTGAAACTACGCGAGACCCTACACAGGTACCCAAAAGTGCAGACCCCACACCGATCTTTACTTTGATGACTGATTTATCTGGGAATTTTCTTGTTGCCCCAGATTTTTCATCATAAAGCTGCTGGTTGGATAAATAAATAAGCTTTTGCTTATTTCTATCTAAGCGATTTGCTTATAAAAATACGATGATGATTGAGAATCAGCGCAAAAATCGGGAGAAGGCGCGTGATTCTGAGTGCCACGGGCCGATGACTCCTTCAGAGGGAAAGTCCGTCCGCTATACCCCTTGTGGCGGACGATAAAGCAGAAACAGGGGCGGTTGGGCGGCAAAATACCGTCAAAAAATGAATTACCAGGAATCTTTGTTCAAAAAAACTGGCAGGATTGCCGGAGGTCGAAAAGCTGCTGGTTGTTCAGCGTTTCCCTAAGAAAGGTGTCTTCCGGAAATGTCCTCGGATAACAACTACTCCGAGTGATCTCACGTTTTTCTGGATCAGATGTAGTTTTTCGCACCGAGAAAATAAAAAAGACCTGAATTTATTCAAGTCTTTGTTTTATTTGGCGTCCCCAACGAGATTCGAACTCGTGTTACCGCCGTGAAAGGGCGATGTCCTAGGCCTCTAGACGATGGGGACAAAGTGATGTGTTGCTTATGGCACCGCTTAATCCAAGAGAAACTGGTGGAGATAAGCGGGATCGAACCGCTGACCTCTTGCATGCCATGCAAGCGCTCTCCCAGCTGAGCTATACCCCCTGATCAAAGGAAGGGGGATTATACTGATGCGATGATTTATTGTAAAGAAAAGATCAACCGGGAAAACTACCGAGATGACTGTTCATGCGTGCCAGTGTTTCTTCGCGTCCGAGCAACGCCAGTACCGCATCAATCGACGGGGTGTGAACCTCGCCGGTGACCATGACCCGTAACGGCATGGCGATTTTCGGCAATTTGACATCGTGTTCCTTGGCGGCGGTTTTTATTTCCTGATGGATGACTTCTCGTGTCCATTCGATGTGGCGGAATCTTTCCAGCAAGCCGGTCATGATCGGTTTTGTTTCCGCAGTAAAATGCTGCGCTTTCAACTCGTCATCCGGTTCCAGCGGACGGTAAAAGTACACTGCGGCATCCGCCAATTCTTCGATGGTATTCACTCGCTCTTTGAGCAAATCGACAACCTGTGTCAGATCGGGGCCGCCATCCGTCAGACAATTGTCTTTGGCCAGGAAAGGTGTCACCAGCTCAGCTAGGCGGGTATTATCCGCTGTTTTGAGATATTGCTGATTGATCCAATGCAGTTTTTCCGGATTGAATTTGGCTGGAGAACGGCTGATCGCGGATAAATCGAACCATTCCACCAGTTGATCGCGGCTGAAAATTTCCTCGTCGCCGTGCGACCACCCCAGTCTCGCCAGGTAATTCAATAACGCTTCCGGCAAATATCCATCCTCGTGATATTGCATGACCGAGACCGCGCCATGCCGTTTCGACAAGCGCTCGCCGTTGGCGCCCAGAATCATCGGCACATGCGCGTATTCCGGTAATGTGGCGCCCAATGCCTTAAGAATATTGATCTGGCGCGGGGTATTGTTGACGTGATCGTCGCCGCGAATGACGTGGGTGATATTCATATCCAGATCGTCGATCACCACGCTGAAATTATACGTCGGGACGCCATCACCGCGCAGCAGCACCAGATCGTCGAGTTCGCTGTTGGCGACGGTGATTTTTCCCTTGATCTGATCGTTGAAGGTCACGTAACCGTCCAGCGGGTTTTTGAATCGCAGCACCGGTTTTATACCGGCTGGCGGTGTTTGCTTGCTATCGCGCCAACGGCCGTCGTAGCGGGGTTTCAAACCGGCCGCCAATTGCTGCTCACGCATTTCCTCTAGCTCTTCCTTGGTGGCATAGCAGTAATACGCTTGATTATTTTGCAATAATTGCTCGGCAATCTCGTGATAACGAGCTAAGCGCTGCATCTGATAAAACGGCCCTTCGTCGTAATCCAATCCCAGCCACGCCATGCCGTCCAGAATCGCCTGGATCGATTGCTGCGTTGAACGTTCCAGATCGGTGTCTTCAATGCGTAAAATAAATTTTCCACCGTGCTTGCGAGCATAAGCCCAGGAAAACAGCGCGGTGCGTGCGCCGCCGATGTGGAGATAGCCGGTTGGGCTGGGGGCAAATCGTGTGCGTACCATCATGATTGTTGTGTCAACTATTACGCCGAATATTGGAAAGCGGATAGTTTACGCGATTCCGCCGAGTATGTTGATAGCCGTATGAAAGCCAAAGCCGATTATAATGAGCGCACTTTTTAATTCAGATGCTTTTCTTGTGGCGCAGACAAGCGCGTTTGCTCAATGACTGACTTGATCCATGATCTGATTTTTGCCACTGCCGGACGGACACCGGACGCTGAAGCGTTGTCTTATGACAATCAGCGCATCAGTTATGCCATGCTGGCAGGGGCAGTCAAGGCAACGGCGGAGGGTTTGCGTGCATGCGGCTTGAGCCGTGGCGAGCGTGTGGCGGTTTATCTCGAGAAACGTTCCGAGACCGTAATCGCGCTCTTTGCCGCAGCGGCGGCGGGCGGTGTGATGGTTCCGGTGAATCCGGTATTGAAGCCGGAACAGGTGACGTACATACTGATCGATTGTAATGTCAGGATATTGGTTACCTCACTGGAGCGGTTAAAGTTGCTGCAAGCGGTTCTGCCGCTTTGCCACGATTTGCATACGGTGATTCTCGTTGATGGCGGAGATCATTTGCCTGCGCTTGCTGGTTTGACAGTTGCTGGTTGGCAAGCCATTTCTGCGGTGCAAAAAGAATATTCCGCAGCAGGCGTGATCGACAGCGACATGGCGGCGATTATTTACACTTCGGGCAGCACCGGTAAACCCAAGGGTGTGGTGCTGTCACATCGCAATTTGCTGGCCGGTGCGAAAAGTGTCGCGCAGTATTTGCAGAACCGTCCGGATGACCGGATTCTGACCGTGCTGCCGCTGAGCTTCGATTATGGATTGAATCAACTGACGTCCGCTTTTTATGCGGGTGCAACCAATATCCTGATGAACTATCTGCTGCCGCGCGATATCATCCGCATTGTCAGCGACGAACGAATCACCGGCCTTGCGGCTGTGCCGCCACTGTGGATTCAGCTGGCGCAATTGGACTGGGGGAAAACACCATCGTTGCGCTACATTACCAATTCAGGCGGCGCCATGCCGCGTGCGACGCTGAATCAATTGCGCAGTGTTTTACCGGCAGTGCAGGTTTTCCTGATGTACGGTTTTACCGAAGCTTTCCGCTCGACCTATCTGGCGCCGGAAGAAATCGAACGGCGCCCGGATTCGATCGGCAAGGCGGTGCCGAATGCGGAAGTTTTGGTTCTGCGCGACGATGGCTCGCCGTGCGCGCCGGGTGAACCGGGCGAATTGGTACAGCGGGGCGCTTTGGTGGCGATGGGATATTGGAACGATGCGGAAAGAACGGCGTTGTGCTTCAAACCGCTGAAGGCGCGCCAGGCCGGATTGCCGCTTGTGGAGATCGCTGCCTGGTCCGGTGATACCGTGCGTGTCGACGAAGAGGGATATCTGTATTTCATCGAACGCCGCGACGAAATGATCAAAACCTCCGGTTACCGGGTCAGCCCTACCGAAGTGGAAGAAGTTATTTATGCGTCGGAATGTGTTGCGGAAGCGATTGCGATCGGTGTGCCGCATCCCGTACTGGGGCAAGCGATTGCGGTGATCGTGACGGCCCGCCGCGGCATGCGGCCGGAAGCTGATCTTTTGCTGCGTCTATGCAAGCAGCGTTTGCCTGCGTATATGCTGCCTAGTCACATCGAACTGCGTGAGGGTAATTTGCCGCGCAATCCGAACGGCAAAATAGACCGTAAATTGCTTTCTCAGGAATTGCAGCATTTGTTTAAGGAAACCGCTTAATGAGCAATTTACCTCCGGAACATGCGCCGCTGGTGCAGTTTGCCGTGCAGGACGATTGTCTGCAAGTGGGCGGTATGGCGTTGACGCGTTTAGCGCAACGCGTCGGTGCGACGCCGTTTTATGCGTATGATCGGCAAAAAATCAGCGAACGTATTGCATTATTACGGCGGCATTTGCCGGCAGGGGTTTTGCTGCACTACGCGATGAAAGCCAATCCGATGCCGGCGCTGGTGCAACATGTGGCCGGTTTGGTCGACGGTATGGATGTCGCTTCGGCGGGTGAAATGCGCGTGGCGCTGGATACGGTTCTGCCGCCGGACAGCATCAGTTTTGCCGGGCCGGGAAAGAAAGAGCATGAATTGCGCAGCGCCATCGCGGCGGGTGTTATTCTGAATCTCGAATCGGCGCGGGAGATGGAAGCGGTTGCAAAACTGGGAACGAGTTTAGGGATTACACCTAAAGTGGCCATCCGGGTTAATCCGGATTTCGCGCTCAAATCTTCCGGCATGAAAATGGGCGGCGGGCCGCAGCCATTCGGTATCGATGCCGAGTGCGTGCCCGATGTGCTGCGGCGATTAGCCATGCTGGACCTGGATTTTATGGGTTTTCACATTTTTAGCGGCTCGCAAAATCTCAATGCAGCCGCGCTGCAGGAAGCGCATGCAAAATCCGTGCAACTGGGTATCCGGCTGGCTGAATATCTGCCATCTGCGCCGCGCTGGCTGAATATCGGTGGCGGGTTGGGAGTGCCGTATTTTCCCGGAGAGCGGGCACTGGACCTTGCCGCTGTGGGTGAAAATTTGCAGCGCCTGATGCCAGAGGTGCAGCGGCAATTGCCCGATGCCAGAATTGCGATCGAATTAGGCCGCTATATCGTCGCGGAAGCGGGGATTTATGTGTGCCGTGTTCTGGAACGTAAAATCTCGCGCGGACAAGTTTTTCTCATCACTGATGGCGGGCTGCATCATCATCTGGCCGCTTCCGGCAATTTCGGCCAGGTCATCCGCAAGAACTATCCGGTCATCATCGCCAATAAAGTCCGTGGCGCGGAAAGAGAAGTGGTATCCGTTACGGGGCCATTGTGCACACCTTTGGATATACTGGCCGATCAGTTGTCCATGGCCAAAGCATCCGCAGGCGACTTGGTTGTGGTGTTGCAGTCGGGCGCCTACGGTTTAAGTGCCAGTCCGGTCGCATTCTTAGGTCACCCCGCACCCATCGAAGTGCTGGTTTAATCGATTAAATTTCATCATCCTGCGCGCAATTGTTGTTTATTGTGCACAAGTAGTTATCTTTGTTGTAATTCTCCCATTAATTGTTAAAGATCAGTTGAATATTCGCTTTAAATATACTTAAATGACCGCTGTAGTTAATTTATATTACTTATTGAAAGAAAAGCTTTGTTTCGTGCGGCTAAAATTAGAAATGCACCGTAGATTCTGCGCTTTTTCAATGATGATGTAGCGCCAGCACAGTTTACTATTTTGACACTTTTGCTTGATATCAACGAATGTCCGGAGGAGTGCTAAAAATGAATGTAACGAGCTGCTTATTTAATTGGGTGATTCTATGAATGATTTGTATCAAAATTTTCAGAAGTTCTTTGAAATTGTAGTTGCTGATACAGCTGAGCTGCTTGAGCATGTTTATAGAATCCGCTATCAAGTGTTGTGCGTGGAACAGCGTTTGCCCGGATTCGACCCTGCACATTGTCCGGGTGAAAAGGAAAAAGATAGCTATGACAGTCATTCCTGCCATGTGCTTTTGCGCTATCGCCCATCGGGAGAATTTATCGGCACTGTGCGGTTAATTCTGCCGGATTCAACGCGGCCTGAAAAGCTATTGCCGGTTGAGTTGTATAGTCAAACAGATCCTGCACTGTGCGATATCAAAGCATTGCCGCGCCAGCAGACGGCTGAAATTTCCCGCTTTCTGGTGATCAGTCAGTTTGACCGGCGTAAAGACGAACGGCGCAGGGAAGAGCGCCGCAAGGAAACCACTGGGACTGACAGCGATAAAAGAAACACGCAGGATCGCCGTTCCACCGATCGCCGTTCCGCGCTCAGCATTGGACTGGTGCTGATGGCGGGCGTTTTACGCATGTCTGTCAAATACAATATTAAGCACTGGCTATCGGTTGCCGATCCCGCGCTGAATAAGCTGATGGGTTTTTACGGCTTGAATTTTAATCCGATCGGACCACCGGTAGACTATCATGGCATGCGTCGTCCCTATTACGTGAAAGTAGAAGACGCACTCAATAAAATGTATCAAGAGCATCACGATGCCTGGGAAGTCGTAACCGACTGCGGTACTTATAATCCCATTCATATTAACTAATGGAATAACCCTGAATCAGGAATCTGTTTCTTGAATTTATTTCATTTCTCTTTACAAGCTCAATTCTCAAGGCACTGTTTCTTAAAAACTAGAGCCTGCTTGTGTTTTGCTCTGACTTTATGCCTTTGGGTTGTGGCAGTAGAAGTAAGAGCAAATGATCATTATGAAATTGTCACCAATCCGGGCGTGAACGAAAAAACCCTCTCGGTCAATTCGTTACGCTCAATTTTCAGTATGCGTTTGAAAACCTGGTCTGACGGAACCAAGATCAGGGTTTTTGTGCTATCCGATGAAGATCAATTGCATCAAATCGTTTCCAAGGAGAAGTTAAACGTATTTCCCTATCAACTCAGATCCACCTGGGATCGATTAGTATTCTCGGGCACAGGCCAAGCGCCGATTAAAGTCAACTCAAGTGAAGAAATGCTTGCCAGGATTGCTACTACACCCGGCGCAATAGGTTATTTATGGAGAGCCAATATTAATGAAAATGTTAACGTGCTCGAGATTAAGTAGCTATTTCAGCAGCTCCGTCCGGTGGCTGGGTAAGGGCGTTGCCGTGCTGTGGGTAATCGGCGCTGCTTCCGTTCAGGCGCAACAGCTTGATCAACCACAAAAGCAATCTGAATCCGCTCAAGCGCCTGTCAAATGGGTGCAAGCGAAAGATTTACCCGCCGAAGCGACAGAAGCGGGCAATACCAAAGAAAAACCCGGAGTGGTCAGCACTGTGCTCAATTGGTGGCATTCAACCGATCGCCCCGGAGATCTGCAGATTCATGGCTTTGTCAGCCAGGCTTATATAACAACTTCGGATAATGATGTTTTTGGCAATAGTGATAAAGGCGGCAGCTTTGGTTTGACCGAAGCCGGGCTCAACGCTTCCTTGCGGCCATTGCCGAGGCTGCAACTCTCGGCGCAGGTGTTGTCGCGCCGTGCCGGTGAGGGAAATTCGGGCATGCCGCGTCTTGATTATGCCATCTTCGATTACCGCTTGTATTCCCAGGAGGTAAACCAATTCGGTATCCGCGTGGGCCGGTTGAAGAATCCTTTCGGGTTCTATAATGAAACCCGGGATGTGGCGTTTACGCGTCCCAGTATTATGCTGCCGCAATCGATTTATTTTGATCGTACCCGCAATTTGGGACTTTCCAGTGATTCCGTGCAGCTCTATGGCGATACCGCAGTATCCGATTGGGGTACGTTGTCTACCCAGTTTGGCGTGACACTGCCAGTCGTGAATAACAGGGATACTGAGAGTTCATTACTGGGATTGGTACGGCCGGGGGAATTGAATCGCGAAATTTCTTATATTGGCCGTGGAATATTTGAGACTAATGATAAACGCCTACGCTTGGGTATCAGCGGGATATGGCTGAATACATCGTATGATCCAAAAAAATTACACTCCCCGTTAGAATTAGGGCCCGGTTCCTTAGAGTTCACGCCGGTAATTTTTTCTGCTCAATATAACTCGGAACGTTGGACACTGACTTCGGAATATGCGATACGGCCTTTTAGCTATGATAGAAATTTTAAAAGTACAAAGTTAAATGGTCAGCATTTCGTTGGCGAGAGCTATTACTTTCAAGGTGAATATCGCTTTACTCCGAAATGGGAAGGTTTTTTGCGGTATGATGCTCTCTTTATTGATCGATCAGATCGCGATGGAAGCGATTGGATTGCAAAAGATCCCGCCGGACGAAGTGGTTTAGGACATAGTCGTTTTGCCAAGGATATTGCCGTGGGCATACGTTGGAATGTTACACCGGCATTCATGCTGCGTGCCGAATATCATCATGTTAACGGAACAGGCTGGTTATCCGGATTGGACAATCCAATCGATCTAAAAACGGGCCGGCCCATAGACACACATCAATATTGGGATCTTTTCGCGATTCAGGCTTCTTATCGTTTCTAAGTAGAAATTCTGATGGAAAATAGTTCCGGAATTAAATTGGAGAAAGCGCCTGTCGTTTCAAATCCCAAAGGGCGCCGGTTCCGCAGTCTGAGATGGAAAATCTCACTGAGCAGCATGATTCTGCTGGCGGTGGTGATGCTATTTTGTTTCGTCAGTTACCTGGGCTTAATGGCCAATTTCGATAATCAGCGGGAAGTCGAATACCATCGCTACTCCAGGGAAGTCAATAGTTTAATCAAGAACACCTCGCAGAATTTATACCAGCTGGCTGAAATGATTCCGTTTCTGGACGGTATGAAGAAAGCTTTGCTGACTAACGATGGCGAAAGCATCAGCAAAGTTTTTGATCTGCACTGGGCACTATTACAATTCCATAATGGCGTTGAATTCGTTCATTTTTATAATCCGCAGAATCAATTGAACGCCAGCTGGGATAGTCTGGATACTCATATGGATGGCAATATTCTGCTGTCGACCTGGGTCAGTCATGTGAACCAATCGGAAAGACCCATTAATCCGTTACTTTGCCGGGAAAGCTGCATACAGTACATTGTTGCGCCGTTGCTCGTAGAAGGTAAAAAAGTGGGTGTCGTGGTGATGGGGATATCGCTGGCGGATGTATTTCTGGCGTTTAAACGCATCGCCGGCGCTGATATCGGTCTGCTGATCAAGGAACAGAATAGTTTGCTGCAGAATGATTTCGATTTTTTGCGCTGGAATATTCATATCTCGGCACTGACCAACAAAGAAAAAAATCTTGAGGTTCTGAAAAAGGTCGCCCGGATATACCCGGAAATGTCAGCGTTACATAATGGCGCTCAGATCCGTTGGAACGATCAGTATCTGCAAATAAAATTATTTCCGCTCGACTCGTATGAACCCGATAAAGCGCATCTGATCGTAATGACCGATGTGACCGCTGCGGTGAAGAATATTCATGATTCCATCTGGAAGATTGCACTGATCGGTTTACTGGGGCTGATTTTTGCGGAAATATTGTTGTTTCTGATTTTTACCCGGTTGCTGGCGAAGCTGAAAGATGTCGTGTTTGTTCTGCCACTTCTAGCTAACGGGCAGTTTGAAAGATTCCGCTTATCGGTGGCTTCCACGGACCGGGTGCAGCGTTTCAGGGATGAGGTCGACACACTGTCGGAAGCTGCCGTTTCCTTGTCGCTACAATTGGAAAAGCTGGAACAGGAAGTATCCACGCGGACAAAAATGCTTATCGAGCAAAAAAATGAGCTCGGCAGAGAAAGAGATTTTGTCGAGAACCTGCTGGATACGGCGCAAGCTATCGTGCTGACGCAGAGTTCCGAAGGCCGGATCATGTCGCTCAATGCGTATGGCGAAATGCTGATGCGTTACACCGAAAGTGAACTGCAGGGCAAATCTTTCCTGAACATCCTGATTCCGGAGTATGAGTCACAAGATTTGCTGACGCGCTTTAAAGAAATTCACAGCGGGCAAAGAATGCAGTTGCGGCATGAAGCGATAACCCATTGCAAGGATGGAACGACACGGCATGTGGCCTGGCTGCACTCGCATCTCGGCCGGCAATCCGAGGATGATCCGTCGATTTTGTCGGTCGGGTTGGATGTCACCGAGTATAAACGGGTTGAAGGGCACTTAGCCTGGCTGGCGGATCACGATCCACTGACCAATTTATTCAACCGGCGGCGTTTCAGCGAAGAACTGGAGCAAGTGCTGAGCCGGGCGGAGCGTTACCGCCACCCGGGCGCGTTGTTGTTTTTCGATCTGGATCGTTTCAAATATATCAACGATACCAGCGGTCATCAGGCGGGTGATACGCTGCTGAAAATGGTCGCCAGCATGCTGGCTCAGACCATCCGTGCAGACGATATTACCGGCCGTTTGGGCGGTGATGAATTCGCGATTATTTTGCCGGAAATCAATGCCAACGGTGCGATCGAAGTAGCGAAAAAGGTTCTGGATCAACTGGGCCATGCGCAATTGACCATCAACAACCGCACACACAAGATTTCAGCCAGTATCGGCATTGCCCTGTTTCCAGAGCATGGCGCCAATATTCATGACTTGCTGGCTGCCGCGGATCTGGCGATGTATCAGGCCAAGGCGATGGGGCGGAATGCCTGGTATCTATTCTCCGATAAGGATCGCAGTCGTGAGCGCATCCATACCTTGGTGTATTGGAAAGAAAAAATCGAGTATTCGCATTTGCATGATAATTTCAT
Source organism: Nitrosomonas oligotropha (assembly GCF_900106555.1). GTDB lineage: Bacteria > Pseudomonadota > Gammaproteobacteria > Burkholderiales > Nitrosomonadaceae > Nitrosomonas > Nitrosomonas oligotropha_A. Next base: position 41,951 of record NZ_FNOE01000011.1, read on the forward strand.
GCTGTATTTGCAGCCGATCATGCAGGTGAAAACTAAAGAGATCTCGCACTATGAAGTGTTGCTGCGGATGCAGGATAAAGACGGTTCGGTGCTGTCACCCGGCGAATTTATTCCGGCGGCGGAACATACCGGATTGATTCACGCCATCGATCATATGGTGCTGCGCAAAGCCATCGCACAAGTGGCCAAAATTTACCAAGCCGGATTCAAGGTCAGCTTCTCAATCAACTTATCCGCGCATGCCTTTAATGATCCGGAATTATTACCGATCCTCAAGGAAGAATTGACTTCGCAGGACATGGATCCGGCCTGTGTCATGTTTGAGATCACCGAGACTGCGGCGTTGGAAGATTTACCCGGTGCGCGCGGATTGATGATAGAGATCAAGGAGCTAGGTTGCGGCTTTGTGTTGGATGATTTCGGGGTTGGTTTTTCATCTTTTTACTATTTACGCGAATTGCCGGTCGATGTCGTCAAGATTGACGGCTCGTTTATCCGCAATTTATCCGAAAGCAGCGACGATTTGATCCTGGTTAATGCGCTATGCAGTGTAGCTCGCGGTTTCGGTAAGAAAATCACGGCGGAATTTGTCGAAAGCGCGGAGATACTCTCGCTCATCGAAAAGATGGATATTGATTATGCGCAAGGATACTACATCGGAAAACCGGCGCCGGCCACGGAATTTTTTACAGAACATGAAAGTGATTCGTTTTAATGCGGTTTGTTTCCTTGATACGACTGGCTGATGCTGCTGAGCTCCGTTAATCGTGCCGCTACCCGGTAATTGATACTTCCTTCGGGATATCCGCCATTGGCATCCGCTTCCCCCGCCGGTAAACCGGTCAGCAGCGTAATGGCTTGATCGATATTTTCCATCGCATAGACGTGAAATTGACCTGCCGTTGCGGCATCGACGACATTCTGGCGTAGCATCAGATGCTGGACATTGGCTGCGGGAATCAATACGCCTTGCGTGCCGGTCAATCCGCGTGCGTTGCAGATGTCAAAAAAACCTTCGATTTTTTCGTTTACTGCGCCAATGGCTTGGACTTGACCCAACTGATTGATCGAGCCGGTCACGGCCAGCGACTGATTGATCGGCGCATCCGCCAGATTGGAAAGCAACGCGCATAATTCCGCCAGCGATGCGCTATCGCCATCGATCATGCCGTACGACTGCTCAAACGCCAGGCTGGCGGACAGCGCCAACGGTTGATTCTTGGCGTAACGCGCGGCCAGAAATGAAGAAAGAATGAACACGCCTTTAGAGTGAGTGGCTCCGGAGAGCTTGACCTCACGCTCAATATTGATCAAATCCCCTTTGCCCAAGTGGCTGGTGGCGGTAATCCGGATGGGTTGCGCAAAGGCGAAACCGCTGAGTCCGATAACCGCAAGACCGTTGACTTGTCCGGTTACCGCACCTTGCGTGCTGATCATCAGGATATCGCGCTGAATCGCCTCGTATAGCCGGTCTCTGATGCGATCTTGACGGCGGATCTGCGCATCGATCGCCTGCTGTACATCGCTGGCCAGCACGGTGTCATGATTTACTGCGCGTGCCCAGTAATCGGATTCGCGCAGTAAATCCGCGATGCTGCGCATGTGCATGGACAGTTTCTCCGCATCACCCGCTTGGCGTGCGCTGTATTCAATCACCTGGGCAACTGCGAAGCGGTCGTAAGGCAGCAATCCTTCCTTGCGCGCCACAGTGGCGATCAATTTCGCATAGAGGAAATGACTCTCGGCGGTCCGTCCGATGGTTTCCTCGAAATCCGCGGCGACTTTGAATAGCTCACTGAACTCCGGATCGTATTGTTGCAGTAGGTAATAAAATAACCGGTCGCCGAATAAGACCACTTTGACATCCAGCGGAATCGGCTCCGGTTCGAGCGATACGGTGCTGACCAGGCTGTAAATCTGTCCCAGTGATTCGATATCAATCTTGCGGGCTTGCAGTGCGCGTTTCAAACCCTCCCAGGCAAACGGCTGCATCAGTACTTTGCGGATATCCAGCAGCAAGTAGCCGCCATTGGCCTGATGCAACGCACCGGGTTTGATTAAGGTGAAATGAGTGACCAGCGCGCCAAACTGAGCAATATGTTCCACCCGTCCTATCAAGTTGCTGTAGGTCGGATTATCTTCATAGACGATGGGCGCTCCCGGTTTCTGATGATTCGAGCTCAGCACATTCACCTGATAATTGTTGAATGTTTGATGAGTGACGACGGTCATGCCGGAAATATTGACGGATTCATCCGGTTTGCGGAAATCATCGACATGCATCACCATGTCTTGCTGTACGGCATCGAAGAAATCGAGCACGGCGGGTAAACCGGCATAGATTTCGCGCAATTCGTTGAGCATATGCGCAATGCTGGATAGCATGATATCGTGATTCAACTGCTTGATACGTTCACTGCGCTCGCGGCGGCGTTGCGGCAAGCGGGCCAAAATTTTTTCCAGATGCGCTTGCAATTCTGCAACATCGGTCTCGATCTGATCTTTTCTTTCCTGGGGCAACTTATCGTATTCATCCGGCGGAATGGCTTCGCGATTACGGCTTGGTGCCAGCGCAAATCCTTCTGGCGTGCGCAGCAGGATAATCTCTTTTTTCTCGGCTTCCGCTTCTAATTCCGCGATATCACGTTCTTGCCGTTCATTGTATTCTTGCTGTATCGCATTGATTCTGCCCCGATACTCCTCGCTTTCAAACTGCACGGGAATGGCGCTGCGCAAATAATCCACCAGCCGTGCCATGTGCGCACGCAATGCTTCCCCTTTGCCAGATGGTAATTTAAGCGCTTTCGGTTTGTGTGGTTGAGTGAAGTTATTGAGATAGCACCAATCTGGTGGTTCTGCTTCTTCGCTGGCTTTGCTTTCGAGAAATTGCTGCACTAAGGTGTGCCGGCCCATCCCGGGCGAGCCCAAGACAAAAAGATTGTAACCTTCCCGGCGAATGTCCGAACCGAAACGTACCGCATCCATGGCGCGCGCTTGGCCGATGATCTCTGTTAAGTCCGGTACGTCCGCCGTGGTCTTAAACGTGAATTGACCGGGATCGCAGGCATGACGTAACCGTTGCGGTTGCAGAGGAATAGTAGCGGTCATTATTTTTCTTCAGTAGGTTAGCGGATAATGGGTTGCCTGGTTGACACTTTTATGAGTAAAGTAGCAACCGGATCTTCCATGCGATAACCGTATTGTAATGGATGAAAGCGCTTAGCCAATACGGATCGTTAATTATTCACTTTTTCACAAGATATCAAATTTGTCATTGCATTGTGTGCATGGTACGGACGCGGTAATCGAACCGGAGAAGTGGCAAACTTCATCCGGTTGTTCCGGGAATGACCGTGCCTTGAGAGAACGGCGGTTTTTGTGGCAGAAACCCTAGTGACCCCGAAAAGCCATGTTGAATACTGAGCCGGTACTTATCCTGTTGTTTAATTTTTTGCTTGCAAAGAGAGGAGAGAAAGAATGATAACGCTAAGAAAAAGTATGGTATTTCAAGTTTTTCTAATTGTTCTGACCATCGGTCATGCCCACCCCGTATGGGCGGATAAAGTATCCGGTGTTTTTACCGCACAGCAAGCTTGTCCGGCGTATGTGTCAAAGAACAAATCGACCAATCCGGATAATAAGCAGATTCTTGCGGGCAGCCAGTACGACATTATCGAAGTGATTAAACCCGGCCAGCCGAGCTGGTACCGGGTGGTTCTGCCCAATGCAGACCCCAAAGAACGCTGGGTAAGTGCCGAATGCGGTCAAGCTCAGATTACCGGCGGCGGAACGGGGGGGGGTGGAAATTCCGGTGGTAGCTGCAACACAGCCGGCCAGGCGGATAGTTATGTGCTGGCGCTGACGTGGCAGCCCGCTTTCTGTGAAACCAAGCCGGACAAAGCGGAATGTAAGATTACCAATCCCAAGGTTTATCAAGCCAGGCATTTTTCATTGCATGGTTTATGGCCGAATAAAAAAAGCTGCGGGATACAGTACGGTTTTTGCGGCGATGTCAAAGGACAGAAGAGCAATTTCTGCGATTACCCGGCGGTTCAATTGGACGCCGATTCTACGGCTTCATTAGCTGAAGTGATGCCCAGTGTGACATCAGGTTCCTGTCTTGAACGGCACGAATGGTTCAAGCATGGCACTTGCCAGGCGAACTGGTCAATGGGAGGCTATTTTGATCTGGCAGCCGATTTGACGCGCCAATTCAACGATGCCGGGGTGGCTTACTTCATGAATCGCCGGATCGGTCAGCAGGTCCGCACGGAAGATTTCCTTGGTCGCGTGGTTGCGGTGCTTGGCCCCGCAGTTAAAGACCGCATCAAATTGACTTGCAATCAAGGCATGCTGGTCGAAGTGCAACTGAATTTGTCAGCTGACTTGAAACCGGGCGCCGATCTGGAGAAATTGATGGAGAATGCGCCGCTGCAAGGTAAATCCAATTGCGGCGATACTTTCCTGGTTGATGCTATCGGGCAATAGTCAGCGCGTCAATGAAACGTTAAGCTAGTTGATTACGTTCCCGGTCACTCCACTACCTCCGGGAACGTAATCCGCAAACTATTGCGTGTTTACACAATTACAAAGCCTGAAACACCACATCGCTCACTGAAAGCGCCGTCGACTGCTGCAGCACGCCGACAAATGTGATGCTGGCAATGTCGCTGACAAAGTGCACCACGATATCATCGCCTTGTGCATCGATGCTGGTGATATACGGTGATAGTTGCGCATAGTCCGCAACCCCCAATCCGGTATCGAATGCCACTTTATCCACGCCCGGAACGAAATCCTGAAAAGTATAGAAACCGACACTGGATAGCCCGAAGATATCGGAACCTTCGCCACCGGCCATGCTGTCGCTGCCTAATCGTCCGATCAGCGTGTCGTTGCCGCTGTTTCCGATCAACGTATTATTGGCGCTATTTCCCACTAGCTTATCGTTACCGGAGCCGCCGATGGCATTTTCGATCACTGAATTTAATCCCAGTGACAAATTATCAACCGCAGCAGGGCCTGCCGGGATGAGGCCGACCGAGCTGAGCGTGCCAGGTGCGGCGGCATTGAGATTGAGTGTGACGGCTGTCGTCAAACCGGATGCATCGAGCGTGTCGGTGCCGCCGTCATCGTAGATGGTTTGCACAATATGGCCGCTGTCTGTCGTGAACGTGTAGGTGTCATCGCTGGTATTGACCGGTTTGGCATTATAAAGATAAGCCAACGCTGCATAATCATAGGGTGCGAGATTGATCCGCTCGAGACCTTGGCTTTGTTGGGTGTACGACATGATGCTGAATAGTTCCGAATCCTCCACGCCAGTCAAGAACGGTCCGTCATTGGGATTCGATGATCCCGGGTCTGCCGCGTTGTAATCTCCGGGATGCTTCAATCCAAGGGTGTGTCCGATTTCATGGATCAAAGTTGAATAGGCATTGGTCCCCTTTACCACGTGGGTTGTTTGCGAAACTGCGGCTACATTGTTGATGTATAGATCTCCTGCGGTATCGCCGGTAAATTTTTCCGGATAATAGGCATAACCGGCCGTAGCAGCCTGGGAATTATTGCCGAAACGAAGCTGACCGTACGATGACACGGAATCATGCACCTCGGTGAATGTGATGTTGAATTGCGACGACAGCGTAGCCAGGATTTCCCGCACGGCGGTTTGCTGATCGCTGGTCATTACGCTGAAGCCGTTGCCATCCTGAGCCGGATCCGCATATACCGGTAACGCCGACATGAAGCTATACGTCAACGCCACGGTTCCGCTGGGTCCCGCATCCCAGCGGATGTCACTGCCCGCCAGCACAGCGTCAATACGATAATCGTCCGTAATACTCGGCATACTTTTCTCCTTGCAAAATGTACAGATAGGCAATTAATTCTTGGTTTGCGGATTATAAAGCGATGAAAAACAGAGCAATCGCAATAACATCGTAACTTTCTTGTTCTAATTTCCGGATTTGGTCTGGCAGTAATTTTCTGCGATGAAGAAATACCAAATCTGACTGCTTTACCAAGGCACCACTTGCCCATCGAACGCATAAAACTTCCCGGAATCCTGCAATGTGAGATTGCCGATCACGCGGCGCATGCCGGTGACGCTTTGTTCGGCGGTGATCAACGCACCGGGGCCGCCCATGTCGGTTTTGACCCAACCCGGATGCAACACGACGGCGATGATTTTTTTGGGATTCAAGTCGATTGACAGGCTTTTCATCACGATGTTGACACCTGCTTTGCTGGAGCGGTAGATATAACTTCCACCGCCGCGGTTGTCGGCGATGCTGCCCATTTTGCTGGTGATGGTGGCGATGGTTTTGAGTTCGCTGCGCGCGATCCGCTGGATAAAGGCTTCGGTTATTTTCAGCGGCGCCATGGTGTTGACTGCGAAAGCCTGTTGCCAGGCGGCATAGTCAGTTTCGCCCAGAGCATCACCGCGCGCGGGGGGATAGACGCCGGCATTATTGATGAGCAGATCAATCGGCTGCTCGGATAATGTTTGTGCCAATTGATCAATCTGCGCGTGATCGATGACATCCAGCGCATGCACGGTGATTTGATCTGGGTATTGCGCGGCGAGGCGATTGAGCGCCTCGGCGGCTGCCGGTTTGCGGCAGCAAGCAACAACCCGCCAACCATCTGCGGCATATTGCCGCACAAACTCCAGTCCGATGCCCCGGTTCGCGCCGGTAATCAACATTGTTCTCATTTTTCTCTCGCGTATTTATTGCAGGAAGCCGATTGCTGAAATGTGCCGGTTGAATGTGACAGAGTTAATGTAAATCATGATCTTATCAATCTCCAGTTTTATTAAGCGGGTTCCAATTCATGATAGCACTTTCCCGGACGGTTAATGGAACGTGATCAATGACATGAAAAACATTGTGCTATGTAGGTGATTATTAAGACTACATATTCACTTGACGAAGATAATATGTCTGACTACTATAAAGAAAGCAGCATGGATTATTGCTGTTTTTTGTCTTTCTTTAACTATTTTAAGGGCTTATTATGTTACAGTTTAAAAAGACGTTATTAGGTGGTATTGCACCATTACTGTTATCTATTGCACTGGCAAGTCCGGTAATTGCTTCCGATGGGCATCATGCACATGGAAAAGATCATAATTTTGCCGCCTTTAACAAAGATAATATTTTGCTCACGCCAAGAGGTTATCGTGAATGGGTTTTTGTCGGCGCACCGGTTACACCTAACGATATGAATGACGGCAAAGCCGTATTCCCAGAATTTCACAATGTGTACATCGATCCAACCAGTTGGAAACATTGGAAGAAAACCGGTGAATTCCGTGATGGAACGATTATTGTGAAAGAATTGGTGAGTGTAGGATCTAAATCAGCACCGAGCGGAAATGGCTATTTCGCGGGAGAATTCAATGGAATCGCTGCGATGGTAAAAGATTCCAAACGTTTCCCGAACAGACCGGGTAACTGGGCATTCTTCGGTTTCGAATCTTATGAAGCCAAGGAAGGCGCAATACAGGCTGATGAGGCTTGCGCAGCTTGCCATAAAGATAATGCCGCGCAAGACATGGTATTCACTCAATACTACCCCGTATTACGCGCTGCTAAGCCTAAAAAATAATTAAGTTGATGGCGAATTAGCCATCATTGGTTTTTGAACGAAGCAATTTGATTCGTGATGAACATGGATCAAATTGCTTTTTTATTTGAGTATCGATATGGGTTGTGTTTTCAGAAGTTATTTTTCCATTCTCGCAATACCGAGAAAACGCTGAGTGGATCCGGGAGCGTTATTGCAGCGTGTTGCTGCGCGCTTTCGATGAGTGCTTGCTGATCGCAGCGCAGGAAAGGATTTACGGCTTTTTCAAGAAACAATGGCGAGGGAAGCGTCGGGATATTTTGCCGCCGCCGTTGTTGCGCGGTGATTTCCAGTTCGATGAGTTTCCGGTTTTCCGGATCAACCGCTCTGGCAAAGCGGATGTTGCTCAACGTATATTCATGGGTGCAATAAATATTGGTATCTTCGGGTAACCGAGCCAGCTTCTGCAAGGACTGGTACATTTGCTGCGCGTTCCCTTCAAATATCCGCCCGCAGCCGCAAGAAAAGAGCGTATCGCCACAAAATACCAAGGCAAATGGATCGGTTCCATAATAAGCAATATGGCCGCGGGTATGCCCGGGAATATCCATGACGGTAAGACGCAGCGGCAGTTGCGGCACATCGATCTGATCGTTTTCCCGGACCGGGTGCGTAACTTCCGCGATGGCTTCATTGCATGGTCCGTATACCGGCACAGCGGATAATCGCCGCAGCTCGGCAATACCTCCGGTATGATCGCTATGATGATGGGTGATAAGAATCGCGCATAATTGCAGTTTTTCCGTTTGCAAATAATCTATAACGGGAAACGCTATACCCGGATCGATTACCACGGCATAATCCCGGTTGTGAATGACCCAGATATAATTGTCTCTAAATGCAGGTACCGGCTGAATGTTCAACATGAAATTTCCCTATCTTACGAATGGTGAAGCTGATGTTTTTGATCGGATGAGTTCAATCGTATAAATTTAAGCAGAATTATTGATCATGACTGTTCAAAATGTTCAACAGTGGTTCGAATCCTCGCTTGGTCAATATCTGATCGAACATGAGCAGTGCTACTTTGATCAGGTTGTGGCGAATATTTTTGGCTACAATGCCGTGCAAATCGGCTGGCCGCAATTTAATTTTCTGCGCTTGAATAGAATGCCTTTTCATTTCTCCGTGGGACTTGAGACTGGAGCATCCTTGCGTGCCGCGCCGGGTTTTCTGCCGATTCAGAGCAACAGTGTCGATCTTGTCATTCTGCCACATACGCTTGAGTTTAATGCCAATCCGCATCAAATTTTACGTGAAGTACATCGAATTTTGATACCGGAAGGTCATGTCGTGATATCCGGCTTTAATCCGTTCAGCTTGTGGGGAGTGTGCCATTACTTGCGGTCGACCCGGCGGGAATTTCCCTGGAATGGTCAGTTTATTGCGTTGTCACGGCTTAAAGATTGGTTGAAGTTACTGGATTTTGAAATGGCTGGCGGCCGGTTATGCTGCTATACACCGCCTTTTAAGCAAGAAAAGTGGCGAAAACGGCTCAGTTTTATGGAGGCGGCAGGGGATCGCTGGTGGCCGATTTCCGGGGGAGTGTATTTTTTGCATGCGATTAAGCATATGCACGGTATGCGGATTATCAAGCCGGATTGGAAGAATTGTCTCAATGCCCGGAAAAAAATGGTGCCGGTCGCGCAAAGAGTAAATGAAGCTTCGCTTGAAGAGAAGTCAGCGGAAAAGCTCAATCAGACTGATGAGTCGCGCAGATAATGAGTACAGCAGATGCTAAAGTGGTTGAGATCTATACGGATGGTGCTTGCAAAGGAAACCCGGGCGTTGGGGGGTGGGGTGCTTTGCTGCGCTATGCCGGTCATGAGCGTGAGATTTTCGGCGGAGAACAATTAACCACGAACAATCGCATGGAATTACTCGCGGCCATACGCGCTTTGGAATCACTCAAGCGTCCTTGCAAAGTGCATCTCCATACCGATTCGCAATACGTTCAGCGGGGCATCAGCGAATGGCTCGATTCGTGGAAAGCCCGGAATTGGCGAACCGCGAACAAAAAGCCCGTAAAGAATGAAGATTTATGGAGACAGCTGGATGAGTTAGCGCAGCAACATGAGATTGAATGGTGTTGGGTGCGTGGGCATTCCGGGCATGTGGAGAATGAGCGCGCCGATCAACTGGCAAATCGTGGCGTGGAAATGATAACTTCCGGATAAGTAGAGTAAATTCTAGGATCTGATATGCGTCAAATTGTACTGGATACCGAAACGACCGGCTTGGAGCATAAGCTCGGTCATCGTCTTGTTGAAATAGCGGCGGTGGAATTATGGAACAGGCAACTCACGGGTAACCACTTTCACTATTATCTTAATCCGGATCGAGCAAGTGATGAAGGAGCGTTGCAAGTGCATGGGTTAACAACGGAATTTCTTCAGGATAAACCGAGATTCCATGACATTTCCAAGGAATTCCTGAATTTTATCAACGACGCCGAACTGATTATCCATAACGCACCGTTCGACGTAGGATTTCTCAATCATGAATTGAGTTTGATCAATTTAAAAACACTGGATAAGTATTGTGCAGCGATAACGGATACTTTAAAACTCGCGAAGGAGTTTCATCCGGGTAAACGTAATAACCTCGATGCGCTATGCGAGCGCTACAGTATCGATAATTCAAAGCGCACGCTGCACGGGGCATTATTGGATGCGGAGCTATTGGCCGAAGTTTATCTGGCCATGACGCGCGGCCAGGAAAGTTTACTGATCGACTTGGAATATACCGAGACCGTTCAACACGCCGTTGGGAATCTGGATAGTTTGAATTTGAAAATTATCGAGGCAACAACTGAGGAATTGGCGCAGCATGCGATGGTATTAGAAAAAATCGCGCACGAGAGCAACAATAAATGTCTATGGAGAAAGCTCGAGAGCGCAAATGCCAGTGATACGGAATCAATCGGGACGAGGTATTAAATTTGATAGCTAACCTGCGGGGTTTTGTCAAAACGTTCTATTAGAGAACAGTAGAGTTTTGCCGGTGATGCCGGACAAAACTCTAGTGAAATAAGTAGAGCCAGAGAGGGTGAGAATTGCAGTGAATGACGAGGCGAACCTGCAACTAGAATCCAAGACTGGCGAGTAGATCATCAACCTGATCTTGATTGCATACCACATCATTGCGTTTTTCGGGATTCGTGACCGGACCGTTCAGAAGTCCTTCATCAGCAACAATAATATTTTTCTTGGCTGGAACGTTTGCAAGTAGTAGATCTATCAGATCTTTCTCCAAACTTTGCACCATGTTTGTAACTTTTTTGATCACTTGACCAGTAAGATCCTGAAAATCTTGTGCCATCATGATTTCCATCAGCTGCGTATTGGTGGCGCTGGCTTGTTCCGGGATTTTATCAAGATATTGCAGCGTATCAATTAGCAATAATTTAAATTTTTCCGTATCTGGGTTGGTTTGATGAGTTTCGAACGCTTGTTTCCATTGCTCAGATAAATGCATGGCATCAGCGGAAATCTTCTCTTGAATTGGCATGGCAATTTCAGTTGCATTCAGTGTGCGTTCCGCCGCTTGCTCGGTTTTGGTCGCTATATAGGATAATTTATCTTGCGCTTCGGGGACTTCGGATGCAATTTCCTGAAGACGTTTGTCGTACCCCAGTTCACGCAAACTATCGTGTAAGTTTCGGGTTAATTGTCCAATCTGATCAATAACTTTTTTATTAGTAGTCACTGATTCGCTGGCTTCCGTATTTTGAGCCATTTCAACTGGCGGCGTATCAGCTAATTTGATGGATTTCTTGGGTTTGGTGCTGATTGTTTCTTGAGAAGTATCTTCTGTTTTAGCTTTCATAAGACTTTTTGTATTCATTTTGAACTCATCGGTTTGTTATGAAAAGAAATGCTATGCTTTTACAGCTATTTTGGCTTCCATGTTCTGGAATATCTTATTCAATTTTTCTTCCAGTACAGCAGCAGTGAAAGGTTTCACAATATAACCACTTGCTCCCGCTTGGGCTGCAGCAACGATATTTTCTTTTTTCGCTTCAGCGGTGACCATGAGTACAGGGATATTTTTTAATGCTTCATTGGCACGTACATTCTGAAGCATGGTTAACCCATCCATATTGGGCATGTTCCAATCGGATACAATAAAATCAAAATTGCCATCTTGTAGCTTGCGTAAAGCTACTGCTCCATCTTCAGCCTCATCGACATTGACAAATCCTAGTTCTTTTAAAAGATTGCGAACGATTCTACGCATGGTAGAAAAATCATCCACTACTAAGAATTTTAAATTTTTGTCAGGCATTCTCTTCTCCGTAAATAACAATATTTTATGTACTACCAGAATTGCTTTGATTTTTAACCAGCTCATCAGCTCTTGCTGCATGATTTTCTCTTCGCCGTTGTTTTTACGACCGTCAAGCATGAAAGTTTAGAATAAATCTGAAAATTCCTATGAGCGGTGCAAAATGTAACGCTAAGCTCGCATTGAAACTGCTGAGCCGTACAAGGTTGATAGTATTACGGGAGATTGATGGAAGATATTGAGTGAGAGGAAGTAAGCTTCGCTGGGATAATCGGATTACACGGAATCTAGCGGCAGTAGTCGTTTTCTTTGAACCATTTGACCGCATCCCTAAGCGCTTCAACAGCGGGGCGGTGTTGATAGCCCAATTCCCGGTTAGCTTTTGTGCTGGAGAAAAACATTAATTTCTTGGCCATGTGAATGCTGTCGAGTGTTGCACGCGGTTCCGTGCGTGTGAAGAGCGCCATTTTTTCCATACACCAAGCCATCGGGAGCATGACATTGATGGGTATGTTGACGCGCTTTCTGTGTGTTCCGTTGATTTCGTCGATGAGTTGCAGAATTTGCAGCAGCAACATGTTATCACCGCCCAGAATATAGCGTTCTCCAGCCTTTCCGCGCTGAAATGCTAGTAAATGGCCTTGCGCGATGTCGTCGACATGCGCAATATTCAGACCGGTATTGACGTACGCCGGCATGCGTCCCATCAAGGTATCCAGCACGATCCGTCCGGTCGGTGTGGGGCGCACGTCTCCAGGGCCGATCGGCGTGGAAGGATTAACGATGATTAATGGTAAGTGGTATTCATCAACGAGTTGTTGTACCAATTTTTCAGCTTGGTATTTGGAACGCTTATAGTGACCTTTAATGCCCGCAAAATTGGCGGGCGTTTCCTCAGTGGCGGGTGAGCCATCGGCGTTTAATCCGAGTGTTGCCACACTGCTGGTATAAACAATCCGTTGAATGCCTTCGTCATGGGCGGCTAAAATCAGCGCACGCGTACCAGTCACGTTAATTTCATGCATGGTTGCGGGATCCGGAACCCACAGCCGATAGTCGGCGGCAACATGAAACAGATTGTCGCAACCCCGGACGGCGCGTTTGAGCGATGCATGATCGCGCAAATCACCTTCGGCAATTTCAACAGCGAAATTTTTCAGATTTCTCCGGTCACTATCGGGTCTTGCCAAAACACGCACCTCATGCCCGGCCGCAAGCAGGCACCGCATCACCGCGGAACCAAGAAATCCTGTTGCACCTGTTACTAATGATTTCATGATTCTTTGAATGCGAACCTGTATTCGGGCCCGGCTGGGATTGAAGAGTATCCAGAACCTGGAATGGCAGCCATCATTTACCGGATTTCCGGCAGTGCTTCATTGTGCAGACCGGCCAGCGGCAGGTTCCGGGATGTCAGCCTGAACAATAATTCCAGGATCCAGTCATGACTGGCAAATAAACTGGTCGTTACGATGGTGGCTTTGACACTGCGGCGGCTGATTTTAACTTGGGCTCCTTCCGAAAAATCCCGGTGCTGATTGATTTTATTTAATGTCAGGATGGCCATACCGATGGCCCATAAGCAGAATTTGCGGATTCCCTTTTCTTTGGGAGGGATCATGCTGGTATAGGTCAGTGCATTTTGTAAATGACCTTTGGCAACTGCCAATAGCTCCGCTAATCCGGCTTGAAATTTCTCATCAGATATTCCAGGCCGCAAGTCGCGCAGATCGAATCCGTTTTTAAGAAAAATATCTTGTGGCAGCCAGCAAGCGCCTCGCTTCCGATCGTCCCAAATATCCTTGAGAATGTTCGTCATTTGCAATCCCTGGCCGAACGATACCGAAAGCTTCATCAAAGCGGGTTTATGGCGATTGATTTCTTCCGAATAATCACAGAATAGTTCGGTTAACATTTCACCGACAACGCCGGCCACGTAATAGCAATATTCATTCATTGCTGGCAGATCTTTCAACCCATCTAGCGATTCCGTTTCCTGATAATCCGCCATCCCCTTGGCCATGATTCGCACGCAACGCTCCAACGCTCTGCGTTGCACGGGATTAAAGCTATGTGTGACGCGAATAACCGCAGGGGTATTTTTGATTAAATCATGCTCCGCCGGAATGGTATGAGCGGAAAGAAGCGGATAGAGCTGGTGCGCGAATTCTTCCGCTGAAGCATTGCCGCACACGACTTCGGCAAACATGTCGGATAGCTGACGGGTCTGCTCGTTGGTCAATGCGCTATCGTCCTCAATCGTATCGGTAATACGGCAAAGCAGGTACGCATTGCCGATCACGCGGCGCAATGTTTCGGGTAATTGCGGGATAGTCAGCGCAAAAGTGCGTGAAACACCTTGCAGGATATGGTCTTGATACTGCGCATCGTCGATACTGGGTTGGCTTGTCATTACGGATTTGTCATAAAGCGATACGGCATGTTACTACAATTAAGCGTATCTCCAAATGTCCTGTCATTTATTGCGGCAGTACGCGCTCATCGGCCATTAATTGATCGATCGTCTCACGTTGCCGGATGATATGGATTTGATCGTGATCGACCATGATTTCGGCGGCACGCGGCCGGGTGTTGTAATTTGAGCTCATGCTCATGCCATAGGCACCAGCAGACATGACAGCCAGAAAATCACCATCATTCAGGCTGAGTTTGCGGTCATGACCGAGAAAATCGCCGGTTTCGCAAACAGGGCCGACTACTTGATAGTTTCTGGCTTCACTTGCATTTTGCTGCACAGGCAGGATCGCATGATAAGCATCATACAAAGCCGGTCGCATGAGATCGTTCATGGCTGCATCGACGATGGCGAAATCACGCGCCGAAGTGTGTTTAAGGTACTCCACCCGCGTCAGTAAAATACCGGAATTACCCACCAGTGAACGGCCCGGTTCGATTAACAAGCGTTGTTTGACTGTCCGGGTACCGGCGCATAGCGCGGAAACATAGTCTTTGATGCTTGGCGGTGTTTCATCGGTGTAGCGGATGCCCAAGCCGCCGCCCAAGTCCAGGTGCTCAATGGATAGACCTTGCGATTGTAAGGTTTCGAGTAAATTAAGCATCTTATGGCTGGCTTGCAGGAACGGTTCAAGCTCGGTGAGCTGGGAGCCGATGTGGCAATCCAATCCGGTAAACCGGATATGCGGATACTGCTGTGTCGATTGATAAATCCGCTCGGCCACGCTGGCGGGAACGCCAAACTTATTTTCCTTAAGACCGGTTGAGATATAAGGATGCGTCTTGGCATCCACATCCGGGTTGACACGCAGGCTGACAGGCGCAATCTTGCCCATGTCTTTGGCGATCTGGTTCAGCACGATTAACTCGGCTTCGGATTCTACATTGAAACAGAGAATGTTGGCATTCAACGCCATACGCATCTCATCAACGTGTTTTCCGACACCGGAAAACACCGTTTTGCCGGGATCGCCGCCTGCTTTAATGACACGCTGCAATTCTCCGCCCGATACGATATCGAAGCCGCTGCCAAGCCGTGCGAAGAGGTTGAGGATGGCGATATTCGAGTTGGCTTTTACTGCGTAACAAATCAGATGTTCCCGGTTCGCAAATGCCGCATCGAATGCCTGATAAGCTTTGGTTAAGGCGGCGCGCGAGTAGACATAACAGGGCGTACCGAATTCACGGGCAATCTGCTTGAGCGATACCGATTCTACAAAGAGCTCGTTATTGCGGTAATCAAATTCAGGGAAACCGCTCATTTTTTCTCTGCTGGATTGGATGGCGCGGTACTGGCTTCCTCAACCTTGGGAAGATAGAGTGGCCCCTTCAGGCCACAAGCGCTGAGCAAGTAAGCGGAGAGCAGTAGGATTAGAATTAAACGCATGCAAAACCTCTGGAACAATAATGACGGGATACTAACATAAGAGAATGATAAATTAACCCAACTTGAGAGTAATTTTGACTGCCCAAGCTGGGATTAATCGTGCGGTAATGTGGCAGCCAGCCAATTAACCAATTCATTCAGCAGTTGATTACTTGCCGCGCCCAAAGCAGACACGGCCCCCGCTGCATCGGCCGAAGGCGTTTTTGCCGTGATGTTGAAATCTTTCTGCGCCAACAGCTTGCGTGAATTACGTTCGATCAAACTGGCGCGCAAGCCGACCACAATGCGGCTATCCGTGGCTGTATCAAACACTTGTGAGAATTCTTCCAGCTCGGTATGCAGTACATGATCGGCGGTTGCGATACTGTTGTCTTTAATCACTTGCTCCTGCGTACTGGCGGCGATACGGTTGCGCAGCTGCTGCGTAAACAGAGCGGCGGGCGTGGCAATCCAGCGGTTATTGGCGTAGGTGTACGATTGTGTCGGATTGTGATAAAGCAGGCGGTAATGAATCGCCTTGCTATCCAGCCATACCGGCGCTGTCGTGTCCGCAACTAGCAAGCTATGCTTCCGCAGCTGGGCGGGCTGAGCCGATGGTTGGGATGACGGTGGCGTCTGTATACCAAAATCGTACACAGCTGTGGGATGCGATTTATGCAGAGCAGTACAACCCGGAAGCAGGCAGATGATCGTGAGCAACAAGAATATTCTGGTCATTGGTACTCCTTGGGGGACACAAAACCGGCTTCTCCAGGACCCGGTAAGGGGGAAGGGCGGCCAAATAATAAACTTTGCGGGTTTTCTTCCAATTGATGCAAAACCTTATCAAAATGATGCGAACTGCGGGCAATGCTGTGACTGGCATTGCGCAATTCAGGAATCGTCATGGCCAGTTCTTGCGTGCTTTGCGACAAGTTGTCAAAAATGCCATCTTTCTGATTGATTTTGGCAACGGTTATATTGATTTCACCCAGGATCTGATCCAGGCGTTTAACCAGCGTCGCTGATTCGGTTGTGAGTTCAGTGAACGACGTGAGCACAGGCTGCAAGTGACCGGCAATACCGTCAAAATTGCGCGTGGCTTTTTGAATATTGTGCAGAATATGGAAAACTTGATCTTGATTCTCGTCGTTCAGCAAATGGTTCATTTTTAGCACTAACTGATTGACATTGGTGAGTAAGTCCTGCCCGGATCCAGCGACTTCATCGAGCAATGAGCGGCGCATCGGGATGCGCGTGTCATGGGCCAGTTGATCAGTACCGATGCCATCGTCGTTCAGTTGAATGTAGGCCAGCCCGGTAACACCTTGGTAGCCCAATTGCGCGTAAGTGCTGTTTCTGAGTATGACATTCTCGTTCACTGAAATACGCACAAGAATTTGTTGCGGATTCTCCGGGTCAAATTCGATATTTTCAACTTTACCGATGTTAACGCCGCGATAATGCACCGCCGATTGCGGATTAAGCCCGCTCACCGATTCTTTGGTGACGACGAGATAATCGATGCGCTGAATGTTGCTGCCGCTAAACCACACCGTCACTAAAGCGATGGCGATGCTCAGAAAAATGACAAAGATACCTGCTACGAGGGCATGGGCACGGTTTTCCATGTTTGCTCCGAGTTGTTTTGTTGCTCAATTTTATGCCGTATACTTTTGAAGTAACTGTTGATAAAAGGATGTGGAAAGCGGTATACCTCGTCCAAGGGACCGATGACAACCACTTGCTGATCGGCCAGAACGGCAATCCGGTCGGATAGCGCGACCAACGTATCCAAGTCATGCGTTACCATGACAATCGTTAGATCCATTTCGCTGCGCAATGCCAGCACCAATTCTACGAAACTTTCACTCAGTTCGGGGTCCAGCCCGGCGGTGGGTTCGTCCAGAAACAGTATTTCCGGATCCAACGCCAGCGCTCTTGCCAGCGCCACACGTTTGATCATGCCGCCGGATAAGGCAGCGGGCATTTTGTTCGCGTGCTCTGGCCCGATAGCCACCATATTCAGTTTAACCATCACCAGATCCCGGATCATATCTTCGCTCAAGGTGTGCAATTCACGCAAAGGCAGCGCAATATTATCGAATACAGTCAATGCACTGAATAATGCGCCTTGTTGAAAAAGCACGCCCGAACGGCTGTGGATATTTTTTCTGCGCGGATTGGTGGCAGCGTTTGAACGAGTCCCGCCAAAAACTTTGACGCTGCCTTGCGACGGTTCTTCCAATCCCAGCATCTGGCGTAGCAACGTGGTTTTTCCGCTACCCGATCCGCCGATCAGTGTCAGTACTTCACCGCGGTAAACGCATAAATTGATATCGCGATGCACGATATGATTCCCGAAACGGGTATAGAGCGATTCAATCTCGATGATGCATTCCGGATTTGTCATCATCTAGGTAAGCCCCACGTCTGAGAACAACACGGCAAAAATGGCATCGATAATGATCACCATGGTAATTGCGGTTACCACCGAAGAAGTGGTGCCTTCACCCAGGCTTTCGGTGTTGGGTTTGATCCTTAAACCAAAATGACAGGCGATGAGTGCGATGACCATGCCGCACACAACTCCTTTGCCGAGTCCGAGCCATAAGTTGGCAATAGGCACTGCATCCGGTAGCGCTGACACAAAGTATTGCGAGTTCAAACCTAATTGCCATTCCGCAGCGACGATTCCGCCCAGTAAAGCGATCGCACTGGTCCACACCACCAGCAAGGGCATTGCGATACCGAGTCCTAGCACTTTGGGTAATATCAGACGCTGGCTATGCGAGATACCCATCACCGTCAGGGCATCCAATTCCTGGGTTACGCGCATGACACCGAGTTGCGCTGTCATGGATGATCCGGAACGGCCGGCAACCAGGATCGCGGCCAGCATGGGCCCCAGTTCACGGATGATGCTGATTCCCAATATGTTGATAATAAAGATATCAGCGCCAAATAACTGCAATTGTTTGGAAGAAAGATAGCTTAAGACAATACCGATCAGGAATCCGACCAACGCGGTAATGCCGAGTGCTTGCGCCCCGGTGCGGTATAAGTTGGCGGAGATTTCGCGCCAGGGGATATAAACCGGGTTGCGGAATAAATAAATCACATCAAGCAGCAATTGACCAATCAAACTGACCAGACCGATGGCATGTTGCCATAACAGCAAAGCCAGTCCGCCCACAGCGGTTAAAGGCCAGAGCAAATCCCGGTATGGGGTTTCCGTCTTGATCGCCGGCAACTGTTCAAGGCGTGCAAACATTTTTTCGTGTTCCGGGCGCAGCTGAAGATGTTCCGGCCGTTGTGCTTTCCATGCACGCCACAGCAGGGTCGTTCCCGCGATATCCATTTGCTGAATGCCGGTCAGATCCCAGTGTAGATCGCGATTCTTGGCTTGTTTGCTCAGCTCATCCATTAATGACTTGAGGATCGGCTCTAACGCCGTCAATGTATAGTTACCGGTTAAAACGATATGCGCGAGACCAGCTCTCGTGGAAAGCTGGAACCATTGTTGCATCGTATTGGCAGGCGGATCGCTGGTGTGCATTAATTCTGGCTTGGGTTCATTCATAGGAATGCCAAGTATAGTCATAAACAATCGGGATAATTTTTACTATTTAAAATCCGGATATCCTTTTTAAGGATACTCTGATCTGACCGGCTAACAGAAGTTATTGTAACGTGTTAAAGCAAAATAGTTGGATCGGATTGCGGGCGCCATGGGAAAAACAGAAACGCAACGGCGCTATTGGGTTTGTGCGACAGCGGCGCGTGCCAGTGCCGGGTTATCCGAAAAGTATTTCTTGATGCCTAGGAACATCGCATCCGCCATTCTATCCTGATAGCCCTTGCTACGTAGTTTTTCTTCTTCTTTGGGGTTGCTGAGAAACGCTGTTTCCACCAGGATAGAAGGAATATCGGGCGATTTCAGCACAGCGAAGCCTGCTTGCTCGACATTTCTTTTGTGCAAGTGATTAATGCCGCCCAGCTGTTTCAAAACGTACTCGGCGAGCTTGACGCTGTCATTGATGGTGGCATTCAGCGACAGATCGAGCAACAACTCCTTAATGTCTTTTGATTTGGAAGTGATATCGATGCCACCCATCAAATCGCTATCGACGCTATTTTCCTTATTGGCAAGCCAGCTTGCCGTGGTCGAAGTGGCGCCATGTTCGGATAGCGTGAAAACCGAGGAGCCGTGCGCATGCGCTTTGGGATTGGCATCCGCATGGATCGACACAAACAAGTCGGCATTGGCGCGCCGTGCGTTAATGCGGCGCTGCGGCAGTGAAATGTAATAATCGCCGTCACGGGTCAGAACGGCGCGCATATTTGGTTCTTTGTCGATTCGTTCTTTCAGTTTTCGCGCAATGGCCAAGGTTACATCTTTCTCATAGGTGCCCTGGTAGCCGACTGCACCGGGATCCTTGCCGCCATGACCTGGATCGATGGCTACGACAATGATGCGCGGAGCTTTGCTGATTTTGCGGTTTTGCGCGGCGGGAGAATTATTGATCTGCTTGGCCTGATTCAACTGCGGCTTGGGTGCATGTGGCCAGATAAGACGTGCTTGCGGGCTGGCTTTGGGTTGTTTGGCGCCGCCTTGCACCAGCGTGGCAACCAATTCATCCAAAACATCCGCTTCAAAATCCGTGCTTGGCGTGGTACCGCCACGCGCATTCAGTTCCGCCTTGCCAGCTTTGTCCGGATGATGGATATCCAGAATCAATCGATGCGCAAAATTTTCCTTGGGTTCGATAACAAAGGTGCGCGGCACGACATTGGCTTTCAGATCAAACACCAGCCGGATGACGTGCGGTTTATACTGCCCGACGCGTATTTTCTGCACAAAAGGATCAATCGCATCCACCTTTTGCGGGAGTGCCGAAAGTGCCTGTGAAAGTTTGGTATTGCTTAAATCGATAACCACGCGGTGCGGGTTTTCCAGCATGCTTAATTCATATTCGAGCGGCTGGTTGGACTCCAGGGTGATGCGCGTGTAATCCGGCGTTAACCCGACACGAACCGCTTGAACGGTGGTATCTGCAGCCAGCACTGTTTGACTAGAACTTATCCAGCAACAGAAAAAAACCAATATAAAAAATATCAGGAAGTTATTTTGGACGGCAGCGTAGGTGTTGCTATTTGAATACGCAATCACTCGCTTTTTGGGTTGTTCCAATGTATCAAACATTGTTTTCCTGCCTCTGTGCCAGCCCGGATTTCAATCCCGCGGCCGTTGTCAAGAATGCTGAAGATGAGCTGCAAATCGGCTTCAGGCAATAAATTGCCTGCTTTTTCAGGCCATTCCACCAAACAAATTGCGTCTGAATTAAAGTAATCGCGGAAGCCTGCTTCTTCCCATTCGAGGTAATCATTGAACCGATAAAAATCAAAGTGATACAAGTATAACGCAGAGATTTTATAGATTTCAACTAAATTATAGGTAGGACTTTTGACTACATGCTGATATCCGAGGCCGTGTAGAATACCGCGCGTCAAGGTTGTTTTGCCTGCACCGAGATTGCCGCTCAGATAAATGGCCAGTCCGGAATGCAAGCAGGCAGCCAGTTTTTTACCGAATGCCAGCGTTGCCGCTTCATCTGCAAGAAAGCAGGTAACACCTTGTGCTGATTCAGTATCTGTCGAACGAGCGTTATGCAAGAAAATACCTCAACCAATAAATTACCGGATTACACCGCCTTGGCGGTCGCCATCAAAACCTGGGGCAAGGAACTCGGATTTCACGATGTCCGCATCGCTGATGCGCAGGCGGATATGTCAACGGTGGAATCCGGTCTGTTCCAATGGCTGGCGCAAGGATACCACGGTGACATGGATTATATGGCGAAACATGGCACCAAACGCACCCGGCCTGCGGAACTGGAACCGGGCACGCAGCGGGTGGTTTCGGTGTGCATGAACTATGCGCCGCCAGCGGTTAAAAATAGCTGGGATGTGATCCATGACGGTGACCAGGCATTCATTTCGCGCTATGCGCTGGGGCGCGATTACCACAAAGTGATCCGCGCGCGGCTGCAAAAATTGGCCGACCGGATAACCGGTGAAGTAGGCACCTTTCAGTATCGCGTATTTTCCGACAGCGCGCCGGTGATGGAAGTGGCTTGGGCGCAGAAATCCGGTCTGGGGTGGCGCGGCAAGCACACCTTATTGTTGAATCGCCAAGCCGGTTCGATGTTTTTTCTCGGTGAGATGTACGTCGATCTGCCGCTGCCCGTCGATGAGGAAACCGGCAATTACTGCGGCAGTTGCTCCCGTTGCATCGATGTTTGCCCGACGCAGGCGATCATCGGGCCTTACCAAGTCGACGCGCGCCGTTGTATCTCCTATCTGACCATCGAATTGAAAGACAGCATTCCCGAGCCACTGCGGCCGCTGATCGGTAATCGTATTTACGGCTGTGACGATTGCCAGCTGGTGTGTCCGTGGAATAAATACGCCAAAATTACCCAAGAAAACGATTTTCACGTGCGCAACGGCTTGGATGAGGTATCGCTGATCGAATTGTTTGGCTGGGACCAAGCAACCTTTGAAGCTAAACTGGCCGGCAGCGCGATCCGCCGCATCGGTCATACGCAATGGCTGCGCAATATCGCCGTCGGTTTGGGCAACGCACCATATTCGGTCGAAATTGTGCAAACCTTGCAAGCGCGCGTGGATGACTCGTCGGACATGGTGCGTGAGCATGTGCAGTGGGCGTTGCAGCAACAGGATCAAAAAAGAACCGCTATTCAGGAGTCATCAACATGAAAACACCATCAATCATCGGTACACCGCTGAGTGCATCGGCAAAAAAAGTTATGCTGCTCGGCAGCGGCGAGCTTGGCAAAGAAGTCATCATCGCATTGCAGCGCCTCGGCGTTGAAACCATCGCGGTCGACCGCTACGCCAACGCGCCGGGTCATCAAGTGGCACATCGCGCGCATGTGATCAACATGGCCGATGGTCAGGCGTTGCGGGCATTGGTCGAAATGGAGCAGCCCGACATCATCGTGCCGGAAATCGAAGCGATCGCCACCGACATGCTGGTCGAAATCGAGCAAGCCGGGATCGCAACCGTGATTCCGACCGCGCGCGCCGCGCGGTTGACGATGAACCGCGAAGGTATTCGTTGCCTGGCGGCGGAAACCCTGGGGTTACCGACGTCGCCGTATGCCTTTGCCAACAGCCTGGCGGAATTGCAAGCGGCCATCGACAGCACCATCGGTTATCCGTGCATCGTCAAGCCGGTGATGTCATCGTCCGGCAAAGGGCAGTCGCGCGTCGATCACGCCGGGGAAGTGAAAGCAGCCTGGGATTATGCCGCCAGCGGCAGCCGCGTCGATCAAGGACGGGTCATCGTCGAGGGCGTGATTCATTTTGATTATGAAATCACGCAACTGACCGTGCGTGCGCTGGATGAGGGTGGTAACGTCAAAACCCATTTCTGCGAACCAATTGGACACGTGCAGGTGCATGGTGATTACGTTGAAAGCTGGCAACCGCAGGCGATGTCTCCGGCGGCGCTGCAACGTGCGCGTGAAATTGCCAAAATCATCACCGATGATCTGGGTGGGCTGGGCATTTTTGGCGTGGAATTGTTCGTTAAAGGCGACGAGGTGTGGTTCAGCGAAGTCAGCCCGCGGCCGCACGACACCGGCATGGTGACGATGTGCAGCCAGAAGCAGAGCGAATTCGATTTGCACGCGCGCGCGATTCTCGGATTGCCGGTGAATACTTCACTGCTGGCGCCGGGCGCGAGCGTGGTGATCTACGGCCAACTCGAAGCCAAAGGCATCGCATTCTCCGGCGTAACCGAAGCGCTTAGCGTGCCGCAAAGCGATATCCGCCTGTTCGGCAAACCGGAATCGTTCCAGCGCCGCCGTA
The DNA here is from genome assembly GCF_900106555.1 of Nitrosomonas oligotropha. Taxonomy (GTDB): domain Bacteria; phylum Pseudomonadota; class Gammaproteobacteria; order Burkholderiales; family Nitrosomonadaceae; genus Nitrosomonas; species Nitrosomonas oligotropha_A. The sequence goes on from NZ_FNOE01000011.1 coordinate 65,610, forward strand.
TGGGGGTTGCACTGGCGAATGGCGCGGATACTGATGAAGCTCGAGGCCGTGCTAAACTTGCGGCAAGCCGGGTGATCCCTATTAAAGATTAAGGAGACGCTGATTAATTCGGCGAACGAGATGAAGCACGAGGCGCACGGAACACAGCAACCGAGACATATAACAAGATAGGCAAGGGAGCGAGTACCGCGCAACGAAGTGATTCGCTCGTGTAGTCAATTAATCAGCGTTTCCTTAACACTAACCAATCAATCAACAATTCAACAAAGGAAAATTATGACGATCGAACAACTCAACACGCAATTCGGCATCGCAGGTCAATTGGAATTTATCGCTGGCAACGGCGGACTGCCGATGATTCAAGTGAAAACCGCCAAAGCTAAAGCACTGATTTCGATTCATGCCGGTCAGGTGTTGTCGTATCAACCCGCTGGAGAAGCGGAAGATGTGATGTTCTTGAGCGCGAAAGCGTATTACCAGGACGGCAAAGCGATCAAAGGCGGCGCGCCAATCTGCTGGCCGTGGTTCGGCGCCGATCCGGAAGGCAAAGGCCGCCCCGGACATGGTTTCGTGCGCAATCGCGCCTGGAACGTGATCGCCACCGAAGCACTGGCCAATGGCGACATCAAAGTCACCGTCGGCTTGGACGATACGCCGGAAACGCAAGCCATCTGGCCGCATGCCTTCAGCCTGCGGCAGGAAATCGTCATCGGCGACAGCTTGAATCTGTCATTGATCACGCGCAACACCGGCAAGGAAAAATTCACCATCACCCAGGCGTTTCACACTTATTTCAAGGTCGGTGACATCTCTCGCGCAAAAGTATCAGGATTGGCCGGTTGCGATTATCTCGACAAAGCCGGTGGCGGCAACACGCAAAAACATCAAACCGGCGACGTAACTATTGATGCCGAAGTCGACCGCATCTATCTGAATGTTGGCAATACCCTGACCATCGACGACGCAGCCCTCAATCGCTGCATCCAAATCACCTCGCAGAACAGTAAAACCGCTGTGGTATGGAATCCTTGGGAGAAGATCGCCAAGGATATGGCCGATTTAGAAGACCACGATTACCAGCGTCTGTTGTGCGTGGAAACGACTAATGCGGCGGACGATGTGCGGGAAGTTGCGCCGGGTGGGGAGTGCCGGTTGGTGGCTAGTTATCGGGTGGTGCGCGGTTGATTAGTCCATCATAAATATTGGTTGTGGGCATGCTTTAAGATCCGATCATGTCAATTTTGCGATTGATGTTGTTGTGTTAGGGCGTGATCCTTTTGTGTGCATAGTTAATGGGTTGATGGTCTGAATTTAATTGAGAGGTGTTTTAATGGTCTCGGATTCAAAAATTACTTCCTGCTTATGCTGTGGTATCGAAAACTCGGGTGCTTCTGTTTTTTGTCACGAATGTAAGGAGCTAAGTAGTTCGCCATACTGGGATGAACACTTCGATCTTTCATTATTCTCTAAAAGTAATTGGTTCAGTCGGATAGAAAAAGATGTGGAGGTATATCAACAGCTAATTGGTACAAATTCCAGAACAATTCAGAGACGATTAGAAGCTTATATTTACGGATGGCTCGCAGGTTTGGGTAAAGTTGCTGGAAATGAAAGCTCAGTAATACGCTCGCCAAGCGATGGTGACGATTATTATGAGAATATTGAACAATTCGCCGCAACAGTAGATAGGATGGCATCAAAATCGATTAAGGTTGTAATCGATGATTGGATCATTGATCCAATCATGATGAGATATGGTTCCGAAAAAGGTGCTCCTATTGTAAATCGAAGTCTGATTTGGCTAGGTCGATGGCTTGAATTACAAGGCAGAAAGGAGGATGCGTTGGAGCTTCACTTTTGCTTTCCTAACTATCTGGATAGTGATGACTTATTCGGTGGTCTAAGGCGGTTTTGTATTGCGAGAATTATGATCGATATGTACGAGAATGAAACTGAAAGCTTTTGGGCGTTAGCTGGACGTCATTGGCCTAACTGGGGCAATAATTTCAGGGTGTCATTTGATGAAAAAAGAATATATAGACCGCTTCATATATTTCTTGTCGGCGGTATCGAATCATTTCCAGTGCTATACGAAACCGTGAAATGTGATGATGTGTTTCGAGGGGCCACAGGAATGGAGATTATCAAATCTGTTTTGCAGCATCGACTTTCGAATGCACGAAGCGACATTGAAATGAATTTGGCACTTATTGATACTATCATTTCTAACGTTTCCGATTGGAAGGAAAGATATGATGAGCAATTCAGTAGTACATTATTCCGTTTATTGTTGCGTATGGACAAGGGTAACAGGGATTTTAATAATCGAACCTTAAAAAAATATGAAGAAATAATGAGTTCAACTATTCGAGAAAAGCTAAGATCCCTTTTAGAGTCAGATGATTATATAAAATTGCGCTTGGGGCTTCCGATTTCGGAGCAGGGCGTCAGATGGTATTCTGAGAAATATAATGAATCTTAAGTTATTATAAATTAATAATGTTTAATTACTACAGGTTGCACAAAATCAATTTTTATATATGGCTTATATATGGCTGAAATAATATTAATAATCGTTGTTTTTTGGGTAATAATTTTTGGAGTGCGGGTATATAACCAGCTGAGTGCGTTGAGAGAGGCTGTAATTAATTCTGACAAGACTTTTGAAGCGACTTTGCTAAGAAAGAATTCCCTTGCACAAGAGGTCATAGAAATAGCTCAGCAAGTCGCTATTTATGATCAGAATACGTACAAAGCTATCGCACATGCGACCCATGATGCAGCGAAAGAAATGGCTAAATCTTCACATCCGTCAATTATATTGACTGATCTCTCAGTACACTTTCCTCAGTTGCGACATGAAGAATCATTTAGAGCTGCTCAACAAATGGCCGCTGCCATTGAAGGTCAGATTGATTCTGCATTGATTCAGAGAAATCGTTTAGCTGAGCAATTCAACATAGCTGTAATATCGTTTCCAGAAGTAATCGTCGCTAAGTTTTTAGGGTTTGATAAGATCGATTTTAGAGATGATGGCATAAATGACTCGAATAAAAAAAAAGGTGAAAGAATATCTCGCCAGCAAGTAGGATCACGGGAGGAAATAGAGAGGAATCTCGATATTTTACTTCGACGAAATCAGAAATGAGGAGCAGCCAGGTAAGATGTGCCGACTACAAGGAGGCGCATCAATCAATCCAAGGGGCCGTATCCGTATCATAATATCATTCTTACAACGGCTGAAATATCAAACAACCGGATTTCGATAAGCCAGCACCACCAAATTCAGGCCGATTGTTTTATCAACGACTCTGCTGGAATACCGAGTTCCTGGTGCAATTTCTGGATCATTCTTAGCGTTAGCGCGGTAGTTTGGGCTGTCGAAGAAAGCCCAACATCAAACCTGCGGTGTTGAGAATAGGCCAATGCTTGTTACCTATAAACTACTTCTTTTTGCTTCCTCGAAAATGTTTTTCGTTTGTTTGCTAGCCGCTGCCGGTAGCGCGATACGCATCAACCACTTTGCGCGATAAGCGGATAGTGTTGGTTTTTTGATAGAAAATTCTACTGTATTGTTTCTGTCACTCAGGAAAGCATCCATGAATAACTGCCATTACTCAATGTTAACTGTACAAGTGGAAATATAAGGAATTACAAAGAAACTATGATCCGGTATTGGTCGCTTATTCTCGGTCCCTGCCTCGCCGTAGCTATGGCCATCAGCATGAACGCCTCCGGCTGGGACAACAAAGCCTGTTGGGCCGGGGCCATCGTCACTTTGTGCGTCGTTTGGTGGATTTTCGAGCCGATTCCGATACCGGTGACGTCGATCATTCCGTTGGCAGTGTTTCCGCTGGCGGGGGTGTTGACCAAGGAGGATATTGCGCGAGCGTATGGCGACGATATGGTGTTGCTGATGCTCGGTGGTTTCATGATCTCGGCGGCGCTGGCGCATTCCGGCGCGCATCACCGGCTGGCGCTCGGGTTGATCCGCATCGTCGGCGGGCATAGCAGCCGACGCATCGTGTTCGGGTTTTTGTGCGCCTGTGCGTTCATCAGTATGTGGATTTCCAATACTGCCACGACATTAATGATGATACCGCTGGCATTGGCGGTGATCGATCAGAGCAACGATAAAAAGCTCGCTATCCCGTTGCTGCTGTCAATCGCTTACGGCAGCAGTATCGGCGGATTGGGTTCGCCGATCGGCACGCCGCCGAATCTGGTGTTCATGCGCGAATATGAAAGCTTCACGGGGATCACGGTCAGTTTTACGCAGTGGATGAGCTGGGGCGTGCCGGTGGTGCTGTTGATGACGCCGCTGGCGGGTTTGTGGCTGACCCGGCATTTACATTTCAAGGGCGAATTGACGATGCCGCCGACTGGGCCGTGGCGCGCGGAAGAGCGTCGCATGCTGTTGATTTTCGGGCTGACCGTGCTGGCGTGGGTCACGCGCAACGAACCGTTCGGCGGCTGGAGCGTCTGGCTTGGCCTGAAAGGGGCAAGCGATGCGACGGTGGCATTGATCGCCGTGGTGGCGATGTTTCTGATCCCGAACGGCCGTGGCGGCCAATTGCTGGACTGGGATACTGCCGTCAAGGTGCCGTGGGGTATTTTGATTTTGTTTGCCGGAGGGATTGCGATTGCGCAGGCATTTATGGAAACCGGATTGTCGCAAGCGGTGGGCGAGCAGTTGTCCGTTCTGTCCGGTCTGCATCCGTTAATCATCATTGTATTCGTTGCATTATCGGTAACTTTTCTGACTGAAATAACGAGTAATACGGCCATCACCGTTTTGTTGATGCCCATTCTCGGTCCGGCTGCATTAGCAGCCAATATCGATCCCATGCTGCTGATGTTGCCGGCCGCGATGGCCGCCAGCTATGGTTTCATGATGCCGGTCGGCACGGCGCCGAATGCGATCATGTTCGGCACCGGTGCAGTGCCGATCAGCAGCATGGTGCGCGAAGGGTTGGTGCTTAATTTCATTGGCGCAGCGGTGATTACGACGGTGTGTTATTGGCTGGTCGGTTAATTAAACCGCTGTTCAAACTGCTGTCATATCTTTTCCAATCAAACCAAGGCCCCGGATCGGTTTTGCGCCCGGAGGCGATGTCCGAATGCCCGGCGATATTCTGAATCGGATATCGTTCGCACAAACAATGCGTCAAACCGATCAGTATTTCATATTGCGCGTCGGTAAACGGCGTGATATCGCTGCCTTCCAATTCAATACCAATCGAGTAATCATTGCAGCGATCTTGGCCTTGCCAACTGGATACACCGGCGTGCCAGGCGCGCTGGCTGCACGGTACGAATTGAATCAGAGTGCCGTCGCGGCGGATGAAAAAATGCGCCGATACTTTCAAACCCTGTAATGTTTGATAATAAGGATGTGCTTGTGGGTCGATTTGATTGGTGAACAATTCAATCACGCCGTTGCCGCCAAATTCATCCGGCGGCAGGCTGATGTTGTGGATCACCAGCAGACTGATTTCCGTACCCGGCGGGCGTTTGTCGCAATTGGGCGAAGCGACAAATTCGGCGGTATCCAGCAAACCGGCAGTATCAATGCGCATGATAGAATGAATCGATAATGGAATGACCGCGCATAGTAGCTTACCTAAATGACACTTGAAAACTGAAAAGACATGAGACAAGGCAAATTCATCACACTCGAAGGCATTGATGGCGCCGGAAAATCGACGCAACTGGCGTGGATTGTCGAGTTGTTGCAGCGTGCAGAGTTGCAGGCCGTTGTGACGCGTGAGCCGGGCGGTACCGAACTGGGTGAGCGATTGCGCGCTGTGCTGCTGGATAAATCGATGACTATGCACGCGGAGACCGAAGCTTTACTGATGTTCGCGGCGCGGCGCGAGCATTTGGATAAAGTGATTATGCCTGCGCTAGCGCAAGGGCAGTGGGTGATATCGGATCGTTTCACCGATGCCAGTTTTGCCTACCAAGGCGGGGGGAGGGGATTGGATACCGGTAAACTGGAAATTCTGGAACACTGGGTGCAGGGTGCTTTGCAGCCCGATTTGACGCTATATTTCGATGTGCCGGTGGAAGTCGGGCAACAGCGTGTCAGTCAAATCAAAGCCGCCGACCGGTTTGAAAAAGAGCGGGGCGATTTTTTTCAGCGCGTGCGCGCAGCGTATCTGGACCGGGCCCGGCAGTTTCCCGGCCGCATTAAAATCATCGACAGCAGCCAATCCTTAGCGGAAGTCAAAGCGGCAGTTGAACAGACATTGCAGCCTTTGTTGAATCATGGCTGATATTTATAGCTGGCAACACGACATCTGGCAGAGATTGACGCACAACCGTCAATTCCAGGGGCGCGCGTTGCTGCTCAAAGGCAAAAAAGGCACCGGCAAATACGAATTTGCGCGCCAATTGGCGAAATCATTGCTCTGTGCGGCGCCTGCCGCGGAACAAAAAGCGTGTGGAGCGTGTTTGAGTTGCGGTTGGTTTGAGCAAAGCAGCCATCCCAATTTTTATCAGGTCATGCCGGAAGCGTTGCTCGCCAATTCCAATAGCAGTGCTGAAAAAGAAGACAGTGAAGAAAAATCCGGCGGTGCTGCACCGAAAAAAAGCGCCAGTCAACAAATTGGCGTTGAGCAAATCCGCAAGCTGACCGATTTCGTTTATATGAGCGGACATCAGAATGGTCTCAAAATCATCCTGATTTATCCGGCGGAAACCATGAACAGCGCGGCAGCCAACGCACTGTTGAAAAAACTCGAGGAGCCGCCGGAACAGGTACTGTTTCTGCTGGTGACGCATCAAGCGCAGCGTTTGTTACCGACGATTCGCAGCCGCTGCCAGCAAATCGCGATGCCACTACCGGATGCGGCGGCAGCGCTGGCCTGGTTAAAACAGCAGGAAGTCAGCGACCCTGAAGCCAGCCTGGCGGCCGCCGGTTTTTCTCCGTTAATGGCGCTGCTGCTGGCTAAGGGAGAAGCCGCGCAATACGGGCAATTCATCGAACAAATCGGTCATCCCAACCGGTTGGATCCGTTGTCCCTGGCGGAAACCTTGCAACAAACCAATCTATCCGTCGTCGTCAATTGGTTGCAAAAATGGTGCTACGACCTGGTCAGCTATCGCACCAGCGGAAAAATCCGCTACTACGTGAAACAGTTACCTGCCATCCAAGCGCTCAGCGGGCAAATGGATTTACCCGGATGCGTGGCTTTCACGCAGGGACTCAATGTCAAGCAGCAATTGTCGCATCACCCGCTGAATCCGCGTTTGTTTCTGGAAGAGCTGTTTATCGCCTATGCTGCATTGATGGGTAAAAAATAGTCACTTCTTTTCATACGTTTCATCGGCTTTCAATACTTTCAGCGCCGCGCTGGCGCAGACTTCGTCAAACTCGATGCCCGGCGCTCCGCCAACGCCGATGCCGCCGACCACTTCACCGCCGACCTTAATCGGGAAACCGCCACCCAGTAACAAAATGTTGTCGTTCAGCCGTGTCAAACTTTGCAATTCGGGCTTTTGTGCGACCAGCACGGCGTATTTGTGCGTCGAATCACGCAGGCTGTTGGCGGTGTAAGCTTTGCGGCGGCTGCTATCGAGCGTGTGCGGTCCGGCGCCGTCGGCTTTCAGTTGCACTTTGAGCAAGCCGGATTGGTCGACAATCGCCACGCTGACTTTGAAACCGTCGTCGTGGCATTTTTTGATTGCCGCCATCGCCGCCTGGGTTGATAATTCGAGCGGCAACACTTTTTGCACCGGGAAATCCTGCGCGAAAACGTGATTGGACAATGCCCATAGCGATATTGCCGAGACAGCGATGGCCAAACGATTGCGGTTGTTGTTCATGGTGAGCTCCTTTGGGTTCATTGAATCGAAATAGCATCTACACCGTGAGATTATCACTACTTTCAAGGAAAGGTGGCAACATGATTACAAAAACGATCGATTATCAGGACTGCAGCACACCACTCGAAGGCTATCTCGCCTACCACGATACCGGTACACCCAAACCCGCCGTGCTGGTGTCGCACGACTGGAGCGGGCGGCGCGAATTGGCGTGCAAGGGCGCGGAACGGATAGCGGACATGGGCTACGTCGGTTTTGCGTTGGATATGTACGGTAAAGGCATATTCGGCGCCGACGGCGACGCCGATCGCAACGGCGCGTTGATGGCGCCGTTTACGCAAGACCGGGCATTACTGCGCCGCCGCATCAACGCCGCTCTGCACGCCGTGCGGCAACTGCCGCAAGTCAACGCAACCCGGGTCGCGGCGATGGGTTATTGCTTCGGCGGCCTATGCGTGCTCGAACTGGCGCGCTCCGGCGCGGATGTCAGAGGCGTGATCAGCATCCACGGCATCCTCGCGCCGGGCAATGTGCCCAACGAAACCATCACCGCCAAAGTGCTGTGCCTGCACGGCCACGACGACCCGATGGTACCGCCGAAGCAAGTGCTCGCGCTCGAAACCGAAATGACCCGCGCCAATGTGGATTGGCAAATCCACGTCTATGGCGGAACCATGCACGCCTTCACCAACCCGAAAGCCAATAATCCGAGCTTTGGCACGGTGTACAAAGAAGTCGCAGCGAACCGGGCGTATCGGTCGATTGCGGATTTTTTGAAGGAAGTGTTTCAGTAAATAATTGCTGCATCTAAATTAAGGAATTTGCTTATTTTGTTTCCATAAAAAGCGGCTTAACATGATGTAAGTGCCAATAGGTTTTTGGAACGATGCTGCAGTTCATATTGTTTAGCTCGTTTAAAGGGGGGTAGCATTATGAGTAAGACACTTCCGGTAACCGTATTTGCTTTTAGCTTGGTTTTGACAGGGCTGCTCAGTCAAGTTGTCCAAGCGGAAGTTAAAACTTGGAGCAACAGTGACAGTTTCTGGAATATTGACAGTAACTGGTCTCCCGTCGGCGTGCCGAGCTTGCCTGACGACGTGATGGTCAGCCCGTACGGCGGGGTGGATACGGTATTGAGATTTGATAGTTTTACTGGCGCTCAATTTGCCAATTCGCTGGTGGTCAATTCAGACGCGGCTAACACCATCGACTTCCTGCAGACGGGTGGTAATCTAGCTATAAGCCATAACGAGATAGTCGGTCTTGGTTCATTTGGTTCGACTGGGAAAGGGAGTTATACGCTAAATGGTGGTACTAATGCAGCTGAATCTTTGATTCTGGGCGGAGGCTTTGGATCGAATGGCAGCTTCAACCAGAACGGCGGTATGAATAGAGTAAGTGGTCTCGCTATTGGCAGTGGAGCGGTAGCTACCGGAAAATATATACTGAATTCTGGAAGCTTGTGGGCAGATAGTGAATATTTCGGCACCACCACTAGTCGTTATGATCCTTACGGCCCTGGAAATGGTATTTTCATCCAGAACGGCGGTATACATACGGTGAATGGAGAGCTTGGTATGAGCGCCGGCACTTATACTTTAGGTGCAGGTAGTCTATTGACACATAGTGAAGTCTTAGGCTCAGGTGGCAGCGAAAGCGGCTACGGCGATTTTACCCAGAGCGGTGGCATGCACACAGTGATTACAGATCTTGTCGTTGGGGGTAATTCTGGCATCTTTGACACTGCAACCGGTCACTATAGACTCAGTGCCGGTAGCTTGTTGGCAGGTTCCGAGCATATCGGCGAGGGTGTTTATAACAGCTCTGGCTCCATCATTCAAAGCGGCGGCTCGAATACGGTGAGTGGTATCCTTTCCATTGGTAATGGAATAGCAATCTTTGCTGAAAGTAGTAGGGGAAGATATAGTCTAAGTGCCGGTAGTCTGTCGGTAGGTAGCGAGGATATTGGTTATGGTGGAACCTTTATTCAGAACGGTGGAACTCATTCGGTGAAGCAGGAACTTACAATTGGCAAATTAATTGGATCCGGTACTTATAACTTAAATGCCGGTAGCCTGTCTACAGGTAGTGAATTCATAGCGAGTGGGAATTGTTGTGTTATCCCTGCTGGTAGCTTTAATCAAACTGGCGGTACTCATACTGTATCTGGTCTTGTAACAAATCACGGTGCCTACAATCTTTCGGGCGGTGCCTTCGTAGCTGGTGCCATAGATAACAGCGGTACGATAACCCAAACCGGCGGCACAATGACGGTGAACGGCAATGTTATCAATGCCGCGAGCGGAAAGATTGAGATAGCAAATAGCCCGGCGATATTCACCGGTGACGTTGTCAATAATGGACAATTTAAGACCACGCACACGACAGTCACCTTCTCCGGTACCTACACGGAAAATGGCTCGTACATCAGTGATCCATCGATCAATAATTTTACTAACCTAATCATCGGCACAAGCGGTTATCTCGTTGGCGGTACTGGAGATGAGTGGCACATCACGGGCAGCTTTGAGAATCACAGTCTGCAAAATACGCTATGGAATACCGCTAACGCCGGCTTGTTCTTCGATGGTGGCGGATTGAAAAGTCTCTACCTGGCAGGTATAGATGAAGGCGCGTCACCCTTCGGCTTTACCAATAACTTTGCTTTCGGATCACTGTTCCTCGCACAGGGTGCCGAGCTTAATATTTTGGATGGTAACGCAACGCCGGGTGCGGCGATGTATGTGGAACAGCTCAATCTAGCGGGTGGTGTTAGCCAATTGAGCAGCATCCATAGCGATTACAATATTTACTATAACCCGGCTTTGGCTGGTAATGCATATCTGCTGGGAAAAACTTATGCGCTGGATGGCGGTGGTTTGCTTATGGCCGCTGTTCCGGAACCAGAGACTTATGCCATGCTGCTGGCCGGGCTTAGCGTACTGGGTTTTGCTATCCGGCGCAGGGAGCAAAATAGAAAACGTTTAAACCGATTTGATTGAATTCAGAAAACGATATCCTATTACAGCCGCTCTAGCAAAACTTGCCGGACTTCCTCATCCGTGAGCACAATCGGATTAGTTTTCATACTGTTCCCGCGGCAATTGGCAATGACTTTGCCGAATCCTGCTTCCTGCAAACCATAATGCGATAATCGGGGTAAGGCGAGTTCTTCTGTCCACTGTGTCAGCAGATCGATTAGGGCATTAAAAGCCGTTTCGGGGTCGATAAAGCGTTTTTCACAGAGAATTTCCGCAACGTGTAAATATTTCGCCAGTGCTTGGTTGTTGGGTTCTCGCGCTAACAGGCTGTGGATGTTGGCCCGGGTAGCGGCGGCGACCAGGGTGCCGCAGACGGCGCCGTGCGGGATCGGATAGAAAGCGCCGAGCGGGGATGCCAGGCCGTGCACCGAACCCAAGCCCACTTGTGCCAGTGTGATGCCGGAGAGCAGTGCGGCGTACGCCATTTTTTCACGCTGGCGCGCCATATCGCCGTGCTGGCGGTAAAGTGGGATCAGCGCGTCACGGGCGGATTGCAGGCCGCTGATTGCCAGTGCATCGGTGAAGGCGTTGGCTTTGATCGACACGTACGATTCCAGCAGTTGCGTTAGCGCATCCATGCCGTTGGCGGCGATCACGCTGGCCGGGCAACTGGCCAGCAAGTCCGGGTCGACGATGGCGTATTCGGCGACCAGTTTGTCGTGGCGGAAGGATTTCTTGAAACCGTTTTCGCCTTGCACGCTGAGCACGGCATTTTTGGTTGCTTCGCTACCGGTACCGGCAGTAGTGGGCACGGCGATGAACGGCACGGCCGGGCCTTGATACGGCAGTTCCGGACCGACGCCCTCGAGATAATCCATCACCGAGCGCCGTACTCGCAATAATCCGGCCACTGCTTTGGCGGCATCGAGCGCACTGCCGCCGCCGATACCGGCTACTGCGGTGAAATCATCACCAGCATGGGCTTTAACGAGTTCGTCGATCAAAGCGGGGGAAGGTTCTTCCGCTACGGTGCAGTGCCGCCAGGTGATGGAACGATGTTCGAGTTGATCGATCAGGAATTGCCAATGCGGGGTATTGATAAAGGAACGCGCACCGGTAACCAGCAGAACGCGCGCGCCATAACTTGCGATAATATCCGGTAGTTTCTGTAAAGCGCCTGCGCCAAATTCGATGCGCGGCAATCGGGCGATGGAAAAAACAGTCATTAGCTGCCCACGATCGGATACAAACCGTCATAAACGATGCCCTTGCGCGGTTCGGCCATCCAATCCGCGACAGTATCGCGCCAAGCCAGATAATGTGCGGTTTCTTTGTGCGCGGCGGCGTCCTGTTGGGTTTTATAAGCTTCGTAAAAGACAAACTGGGCCGGATCGCTGGCGGATTGCAGTATGTCAAACCGCAAATTACCTGGTTCGCGAATCGAATTTTCGTGGTTTAACCGGCAAGCTTCTTTAAATGCCTCCACTTTTTCCGGTTTGACTGAAGCATAGACGATGGTGACATACATGACTCGAGTCCTCAGTGTTGAATGGGTTGTGTATCAATAGCTCGATGATTGATCGAGGCATAAGACGGCGGGTATTTTACTACCAAACTCGATGGTTGCTGCATCCGATCATGGAATGAGAACGGGGAACGGCGCTTAAGAAATTCAACACTGGTTTGACTGATCGTCGCGGGCGCGTGCTTCGATGCGTTCGATGTGAACCAGCGGAACGAACAGCCAGATGGCGGCGGTCGTGCATGTCGAGATGGCTACCAGCCAAGTGTATGCAAACGATCCCTCGCCGAGCGAAGTGTATAACTGCGCCCCGATGTTCTGCGAAGCCAGTGTGCCAAAATTGAAAATTGACATGAGCAGTGCGAAGAAAGTAGCTTCCGCCCGTTTCGGACAGGCGCGCGCGGCAAGATCCAGGAACGCCAAGGTGGTGATCATGTTGGTGACGCCCCAGATCATGTGAATGAACAACGCGGAGGTTTCTCCGCGATAAACCAAGTACGCTAGCAAAGTGATCACCGATAACCCGATCGCGATGTTGATCATACGGCGTAGTGGTATCGTTCTCGACAGCGAGGCATAGATCAGCGCGCCAATGATACTGAAGGTGGAATCGATGGAACTCAGGATACCGATGTACTGCTGGCTAAAGCCTAGCGTATCGGTTTTGTAGTAGAAAAACGCCGGACCGAATGACGGGCTGAAATTAAAGAGAAAAATGAATGCCGCGACCAACCATATCGAACGCTCTCCAAATCCTTCCCGCAGTGCCTTCCAGGTTTCCTTGAATGCTTCAGGTCCTGAATGCACGTGCTTTTTCTCACGCAAGAAGAATATTGCCATGAGCAGTACAGTAAACGGGAATATCGCTGAGACGGCAAAAGCCGTGTGCAGGTCGCGGTGCTCAGCAAAATACCCGCCCAGCAAGCCGACAAAGATGGATGCCGTGGTGATCGCGATCCATTGCACCGACTGAAAAGCGCCGGTCAGTCCATGCAATTTACCATTTTCCACCATTAGCGCATCGCTGAGTACATCGTTATACGCCAGACCGAATCCCATGATCGTATAGAGGATGGCGAGTTCCCAATAATTATACTGCGTGGTCAATGCAGCGACCAAACCCGCTCCGCACGCCAGCGATGAAGTCAGCAGCATATAGCTCTTGCGCCGCTGACCGAAGAGTGGCAGGAAGTCCGAGATCAACCCGTAAAGTGGTTTGATGAACCAGGGAATCGATGCCAAAAGAAAAAAAGCGGCTACATCGTCGGCTTCAAGACCTTGATCTTTGAAGGTGATCGAGATGGTTTGATCGGTCAATGCCGACATGCCTTGCGCGAAGTAAATAATGGCGAACAGAGCGGCAAAACGCCTTGACTCGGTGGTCTTGAACAGAAGCAGGTATTTTGTCCAGACATTCATGTACGTTGAGTTCGGTTTTTATCGTATTGGAATGAAAGGCTTCACGCTTTTTCAGTGCGCTGTAAAAAAGGTAAAAAATACGCAAAGATTGGTTTGCTGAGCATTATAGCTTGGCTATTCCGCTTCCCAACTGAAATTTAGCAGATAAAGACCGGTTAATCTTGAATGGCAAGATGGTATTCTTGATTGATATCATTGTTGAAACGCTCAACTCGCAAAAAAATGACAGCCTATCCACTTCTATTGAAACAGCTTTGGCACACGCCATTGGCGAATGCGCCGCAACAGGAAATTATTTATCGTGATCAAGTGCGCTTGAGTTACCGTCAAGTGTACGCACGTGTTAATCAGCTCGCGGCCGCGCTGGCAGCCGATGGCTTTGAGCAAGGCGATGTAGTCGCCGTGATAGATCACGATAGCCACCGCTATCTGGAATGCTATTTCGCCATTCCGATGTACGGTGCGACCTTAATGACGGTGAACACCAAACTGACTCCGGCGCAGATTGCGTATACCTTGAATCATTCAGGCGCTGCGTTGCTACTGTTGCATGCCGATTTCATCCCGGTGATCGAAACCATACGCGCGGAATTATCCGGCATACGAAAGATTGTCGTTATCGCCGATGGTACAGCGCTGCCGCAAACCGCCGTGCATTTCGAGCGTGAGTACGAATCCTGGTTGGCGGATAAAACGGACACTTTTGATTTTGCCGATTTTGATGAAAATACCCGTGCGACGGTTTTCTATACCACCGGCACGACCGGCGCGCCCAAGGGTGTTTATTACTCGCACCGGCAATTGGTGTTGCATACGCTTGCTGCCGGTATGGCGCTGGCAGCGCCGGCGGCGCATCAGCGTTTGCATGCCGAGGATGTTTACATGCCGCTGACACCGATGTTTCATGTGCATGCCTGGGGTATGCCGTATATTGCCACGCTGCTCGGCATCAAACAGGTTTATCCCGGGCGTTACGCACCCGATCTCTTACTGAAATTGATTCGTGAAGAAAAAGTGACTTGTTCGCATTGCGTGCCAACTTTATTAAAAATGATACTCACGGCGGCACAAGCATCCGCCACAGATCTGCACGGATGGAAAGTCGTCATCGGCGGATCGGCGTTGCCGCACGCGCTGGCCCGGCAAGCGCTGGCAATGGGGGTTGATTGCTTTGCCGGTTACGGTTTATCAGAAACTGCACCCATATTGACGCTGGCGCAATTGACCGGCAACAGCCTGCAAGCTTCCGCGCCGGATGATGCGCTGACAGCAGTGTGCTCCGCCGGGCGTGCGATACCGCTGGTAGAGCTGAGAATCGTTGATAAAACAATGCGGCCGCAACCGCATGACGGACAAAGTAGTGGTGAGATCGTGGCGCGCGCGCCGTGGTTGGCGCAAGGCTATCTCGCTAACCCGGAAGCCAGCGCAGCGCTTTGGCAGGACGGTTATTTGCATACCCAGGATATTGGTGTGATCGATCCGGATGGCTATTTGCACATTACCGATCGTTTAAAAGATATCATTAAAGTGGCTGGTGAATGGGTGTCGTCACTGGAAGTCGAAAATGCCTTATCCTTGGTTGCCGGTGTCAAAGAAGTGGCCGTCATCGGTGTGCCGGATAAACGCTGGGGAGAACGTCCGCTGGCATTGCTGGTCGTGGATCAATCGATTTTCAATGAACCGGCTGTGCATGAGCAAATGCGGCTATCCATCGAACGCGGATTGATTTCAAAACATGCCTTGCTGACGAAATTCAAGCAAGTCGATGCCATCGCCAAAACCAGCGTGGGTAAGGTCGATAAAAAAGTTTTGCGGGCTGAGCACATGAGTGTTGATTGAATAGTGTTGAAGCGGCTGGGCTGGTGTGAGGTGGTCTGAGACCAGAAGCGGCAGCGTTGATTTTGTTTTATCATCTTCGATACCAATTGAATTCTGCGCTTTTGTATCAGTCTAAAAAGTATCTTGCAGCATAACTCGTCAGTGGAGCTTCTATGCGAACTGTTAAACCGATGTATCTGGTCTTTGCACTTGTGATAATCCTGGCAAGCAATTCCGTTTGGGCGCGTAGCGGCGGGCATGTCGGCGGTCATAGCCATGGTCACAGTCATTTAAGTATTGGGCTGGGTTATTACGGACCAGGGTTTTATGGTGGCTACGGCTATGGCGGGTATGGCTTTGGCGGTTACGGGTTTGGTTATCCGTATTACTACCCGCCGATGTACACGTATCCGCAGACGGTGATTGTGCCTACAACACCGCCGGTTTATGTTCAGCAGCAACAGGCTCAGCCAGCGCAACCGGCGCAGCCGCAAACCAATTATTGGTATTATTGCCAAGAGGCGGATGGTTACTATCCTTATGTCAAAACTTGCCCGGGGGGCTGGATGCAGGTAGCGCCGCAACCGCCTGGACAATAACGCGGGGAGCTCAAACATGTTCACATCCAAAAGATTTTCCGTTTTATTGTTGACTGGCATGCTGACCGCCTGTGCCAATATGCCGACAGGTCCGAGCGTATTGACGTTACCCGGCACCGGTAAAAGCTTTGATCAGTTCCGGGCCGATGATTATGAATGCAGAGCCTACGCGTACCAGCAAATCGGCGGCACCACGCCGCAGCAATCAGCGCGTTCCAGCGGTGTGGAAAGCGCGGCGATTGGCACCGGACTCGGCGCTGCTGCGGGGGCTGCTTTAGGTGGCGGACAGGGTGCTGCAATTGGAGCGGGTACGGGGCTTTTGCTCGGTAGCGCAGCCGGGGCAGGCACTGCTTCATCATCCTGGTATGTCAATCAAGACCGGTATGACATCAGCTACATCCAGTGCATGTATGCAAAAGGCCATCGTGTTCCTGTGTCGGGAAATATCACTAACGATCAACCGGTGAGCACCGGCAGTAGCCCCAGAATTGCAACGCCACCGGCAAATTTCACGCCGCCCCCACCTCCGCCGGGTAATCCGCCACCACCGCCACCGCGCTAACCGGATTGCATGTGTGTGACAAGCGATGGCAGGAATGCAGCAAAACCGTTTGTATTATTGGGAGATGCTGATGATTGAACAGCAAAAGATCATTGCACCGGAGAGAGTGGCTTGTGAAGTGTGCTTTAAAGAAATACCGCTATCCGAAGCAACCAGTGTGAAAGCAACCGATTACATCGTGTATTACTGCGGACTTGAGTGCTACGACCAATGGAAAAAACAGAAAGATCAGAAAGAATCACCTGCGTCCGCAGATAAAGATTAAACGATGCACTCTTGCCATCAGGTTTTAGTCAGCGCTTTCAAGTCCAGTGGAAGCGCTTCCCCGAGCCATCTGGAACCCACGGTATGTGCTTCCAGCTCGTTTTCCTGCACGGGATGAATCAGCACGGAAAGACCTTGCCGCATTTCATCCAGGACCGGCGTGATTTTTTCGATCTCGGATGCCGGGATATGGATTTCAAACATCGGTTTGGAATGCGGGCCGACCGGCTTTGCAATCAACCGGCCGACGTAGGTTAACTGTGGAAACGCTTTGGCAATGTTTTCCCGGATAATGGCAGCGCGATCGATTTCATTTTCCAGAAAATAAATATGGCCATGGAATGTTTGCATGATTACCGTCTGTTGATTTTTTCACTGAACATTATTTTATCATCCACTCATTTATTCTGTTTTTACCAGCGCTATCCAGGCGTGGAAGGTTTTTAATGCGGTATTTAACAGGCGCGCCATGCCGTACGACTTCTATGAGCGGAGCTTTATCCGCCAATGCGTCATTGCGGCGGGATGACGTAATCCGCTGTCAGTATCTCCAGCAAGTGCCCATTCGGATCGCGAAAATAAACGCCGCGTCCGTCGTAGTTGTGATTGATGGTCATATCGTCCGCGGTGCCGGGGCCACTGCCGTATGGGATATGCCCGGCTTGCAGTCTTGCGAATATATCGTCGAATTCCTGCTCCGAGACTTTGAACGCGTAGTGCAGGGTGTCAAATTTTTCTTTGTTGTCGAAATCCAGGCATAGTGTGTCATTCACACGCACGACGATGAAATGTGAGAACACACCAACATACTCAAAGCCAAACACCCGGCTATAAAATTTTGCCGATGCGGTTTTATCGAAGCAAGGCACGATAGTGTGGTTCAGGGTAATCGCCATTATCTTCTCCTTTTAAAGTGCCGCTCACGTTCCGCAGAAGGTTTGATAGACCCGCTCCGACGGCGCTGGCGGTGTGCGGTAATGGTAGTATTCCGGCAAGTCGGCAAATGGATTGGCCAGTGCGGCAAGCAGCTGCTGCAATATGGTGTAATCGCCGTGTTCCGAAGCTGCGGACAATGCTTCTTCAACGCGGTGGTTACGTGGTATGACTGCGGGATTATGCGCTTGCATCAACTGCAGCGACATTTCCCGGGAATTGCTCTGGCGCGCGAGCCTCGCTTGCCAGAAGGTGTGCCACGCAACAAATCCGGCATCTTGAAACACCGCGTCTTCGGGTAAGGATTCGGCTGCCAGCGCGCGGAACGTATTGGTGTAATCGGTCTGACGTTCATGCATCCAGGCGAGCAGGGCGGCGATAAGCTCGGCATCCTCGGTTTCTTCAGTGAATAACCCCAGCTTCTTGCGCATTCCATTCAACCATTGCGCTTGGTATATGCGCGGAAAAGCGTGAATGGCTTCTTCCGCCAGCGCCACGGCTTTTTCCGGCACCGGGTCGATGAGCGGCAGCAAAGTTTCGGCAAAACGCGCGAGATTCCACTGCGCCATCACAGGCTGATTACTGAAGCGATAACGGCCGGACCGGTCGATCGAACTGAACACCGTGTGCGGATCGTACGCGTCCATGAAGGCGCAAGGACCGTAATCGATGGTTTCGCCGCTGATGCTCATGTTATCGGTATTCATCACGCCGTGAATGAACCCGACCAACAACCATTTCGCGACCAATGCCGCCTGGCGCTCAATGACCTGATGCAACAACGCCAGATAAGGGTTGTCGGCATCGGCAAGGGCGCGATAGTGGCGTTGGATGACGTAATCAGCCAGTATTTGGATGGCTTTCACATCGCCTTGCCCCGCCGCATATTCAAATGTGCCGACGCGGATATGACTTGAAGCGACACGAGTCAGAATTGCACCGGGCAACACGGTTTCCCGCACCACTGGTTCGCCAGTGGTAACCACGGCAAGACTGCGCGTAGTAGGAATATTCAGCGCATGCATGGCTTCGCTGATAATGTATTCGCGCAGCATCGGCGCCAACGCCGCGCGGCCATCGCCGCGCCGTGAAAACGGTGTCTGGCCGGAGCCTTTGAACTGGATATCGAACCGCTCGCCTGCCGGGGTGAGATGTTCGCCGAGCAATATTGCGCGCCCATCGCCCAACATCGTGAAATGACCAAACTGATGACCGGCATAGGCTTGCGCAACCGGTTGCGCCGTATCCGGCAGTGCATTTCCGGCAAACAGCAAAGCTGCTTGGTCTGCCGTTAATGCACGAAGATTCAGTCCGAGCGATTCGGCCAACGCATGATTCAATAGGACCGTTCGCGGCGCGCGCACCGGCATTGGATGAACCGGTGCGTAAAAATAATCGGGCAAACGGGCATAGCTGTTGTCAAAGCGCCAGCCAACGTTATCATTTGCAGGTTGTGCATTGAATTGCATAGGTTTATTTCGCGTATGTTGGGTTGGAATTCTTGTCATGTGACACTATTGTAAAGGACACCGCCTATCTTGGTATGTTCCTGGTGCAGGGGAGTGATTCAATCGATCCCCTGCCGGGAGCAACAATAATTTATCCAACGGATTTTCCTTGCAGCATGCGGAGGAGTTGTCGGCGATAGGGGTGGTACTGCACTTCAATGGAATGCCGCGGGCGCGCAATGAAGTGCCGTGCCCAGAATGCGCCTTCAGCATCGGCTTGTTCACGCCAGTTGGATGGCAGCTGGATTCTGCCGCTGAGGAATTGACCGATCAGCCGCGCTTGCAGCTCGGCCAGAGTCCAAATGCAACCTTGCGGTTGTATCAAGCCGACAAAAAACAGACTGGGATGACCGGGATGAAAAATGCGCAAATAAAGCGGCACATGGCTGGCGTTTTCCCAATTGATAAAGTCTGTATCAAAGAAGGGAAAGTTGATGGAATAGCCGGTCGCGGCGATGATGACATCGTACTGCGCCGACGCGCCGTCGATAAAGCGGACTGTGTGGTCCGATACATCCTGAATAGCAGGGCGAGGGTGTATTTTGCCATGCCGTATCCTATCGAAGATTACCGAGTTGATGGTCGGATGTGCTTGTGTGGGTGCAAACTTCGGCTCCGGCAATTGATAATCGCGGTAACGTCCGATTTGGATCCGCAGGGAAATTTTTTGCAGGCGGTTCCTTATGCTTTGCGGTATCCATTGAATAGACGCCGCAAAGGTATCGGTCGGTTTTCCCATGACCAGTTTGGGAATAATGTACTGCGGTGTACGCAGGCTGATATCGACCCGCGCGGCATCGCGGCTCGATTCAACCGCGCAATCGCAACCCGAGTTACCGGCGCCGACCACGAGCACCCGCTTATCGTCTAATCCTTGATTGGTTTTAAACTCGTGCGCATGCAGATATGTTCCGGCAAAACGGTCTTTCCATCCGGGATGGCGCGGCTTGGTGTGATGCCCGTTGGCAATGAGCAGGTAATCGAATTCCGCGTGTGTGCCATCGTCTAGAAACAGCCGCCATCGTTCTTGTGCAATTTTTTCCACGCGCAGCACGGCAACATTGAAGCGAATATATTGCTCGAGTTGAAAATGACGGGTGTAAGCCTGGAAATAAGCAAGTATTTGCTGATGACTGGGGTAATCGGGGTAGTCGTCCGGCATCGGAAAGTCACTGAATTGCGACATCGGTTTGCTGGAAATAATGTGCGTTGCCCTACTGATGCTGCTGCGGCCTGGTGTGGTGCTGTATACCCAGTTCCCGCCGATCTGATCGTTCTTATCATAGCACACGATATCGTGCAATCCCGCTTCCACTAAGTGCTTGATCGCGGTTAGACCGGAACAGCCGGCACCGATAATGGCAATGCGCATCTTGTGTATGTTGATTCCGGTAGAAAGCGTTATCGGGCGATGAACGATTCTTTACAGTTCCATGTTCATCCTATCTGTCCTGATAATAGCAGGTTATGGCTGCATCGTTATTATCCGGTCAGTAATGCAGCCGGTAACGAGGTGCGGAGATGCTTATTGCGATAAGCACGATTGGTATTCAGCTGATATTCAGCCCAATGCTCACACAATGGCAACTGAGATACCACGATTGATTATGGTATTGGGTTTTAGAGAAGAGAACGGGCTTAAAAAAATTACGTTACAAAAATAGCTCGTCTGTGTGAATTTTCAGGAGAAATATCATGAGCACTCAACGAATACTTATTCCGCTTGCTTTCGTCGCAATTATTTTTCTAGGCGGTTGTGTGGCCACGCCCTATTACGGAGGAACGGGCTATTATCGAGGCGCGGCATACGGTTACAGCTATCAGCCATCTTATTATGCCGGTCAAGGCTATATGGGCGGCGGGTTCGGATACTCCAATCGCGGACATAGACATAACCATGGCCATATGCATCAAGGCGGCGGATATCGTCCTTTCGCGGGAGAACATAGACATATCGGCGGCGGACATCAACACCATGGCCGGGGACACTGGGGTGGAGGCCACCGAGGCGGCCATCACCGGAGATGAGACGGAAAATGGTGGACTTAATGGTAAATTCGCAGGGATTGCGTTATCCGGTGAAAATTGAATTGACGCAAAACCGCTATGGCGCACCGTGCATCATTTTTTGCAATGTTTTGGTGAGCGCGAACAAAATTAGGGATGCAATCCCGGACAAAATCACGAAGATCATGAAAAACTCGTACAAACCTGCGATTTCAAAGCCTGCAAATACCGGTGCTGCGGGCAATGCCGGATCGGGGTACAAAGCGCTCAGTATTCCTGCGAATTTACTGGCGGCCGCCATGGATGAGAACCATACGCCCATCAATAACGAAGCAAACTTCGCTGGCGCGAGTTTGATCACCATGGCCAAACCAATGGGTGATAAACACAGCTCGCCGATGGTATGCAACAAATACAAACTGAATAACCACATCATGCTGACTTTGATGGCCGGGTCCACGCCTTTGACACCGAATGCGATGACGCAGTAGCCTAACGACAAAAATAACAGCCCTAATGCCTGCTTGGCGGGCGATGAAGGCTCCCGATCGCGCCGCCCCAGGAATGTCCAAATCAGGGCGAATACCGGTGCCAGTATGATAATCAGCACGGCATTGATGGATTGAAAGAAACTGGCGGGAATTTCGGTTCCTAGCAAGTTTCTGTCAGTTTGCTCCTCAGCAAAGAAGGTTAATGACGCACCTGCTTGCTCAAATGCTGCCCAGAAAAAAATCACGAAGAAAGCCAGAATATAAATGACGCCTATTCGTTTCTTCTCAATGGAGCTCAGGGCCTTATCGGCAATGATCGCTGCGGGGCCGATGATCGTGATGGAGAAGATGCTCGACCCGATGATACCCAGATCCATAAGGTAATAAAACATAGCGAATAAAACCAACGCAGCAACCGCCCAAGCCAGTCTTTGAGAAAGCGGCATCGCAGGTGCTTTGGCAGCGTGATTCGTTTGGATTCTTTTCTCTGGGGCCAGCCCGATTCCTGCGCCTTCGGGTGTGACGATGAGTTTGTTTTTGAGCAGCTCGAAAGTGAAAATACTAATGATCATGCCAATACAGGCAGCCAAAAAACCCCATTGGAAATCCGCAGGATTCCCCGTATCGCCCAAGCTGCCGCACACCAGCGGCGCAAGGAATGCGCCAAGGTTGATGCCCATATAGAAAATGGTGAATGCCGCGTCGATACGTTGATCGCCTGCCGGATACAGCTGGCCAACCATAGTGGATATATTCGGCTTAAAAAAACCGTTGCCAAAAATCAGGAATCCCAGACCCAGGAAGAGCATCGGTTGTGCGAAGGCAATGTTGTGGTAATTCGCTGCAGACAGAAACATGCAGAAATGCCCGGCCGCCATCAAGATGCCGCCAACAAGAATGGCCCGTCTGTTACCCCAATAACGATCCGCCATATAACCGCCAATGAGCGGCGTCAGATAAACCAAGCCGGTGTAGTTGCCATAAATCTCGGATGCCAATGCTTTGTCGAGCAGCAAGGCTTTAATCATGAACAATGTGAAGATGGCACGCATGCCGTAGTAGCTGAAACGTTCCCACATTTCAGTGAAAAATAAAAGGTATAGACCTCTGGGATGTCCTGATGAATTCATGCGTTTTTCAATGGATTAACGTTGTCCGGATGCTGCTGGCGGCGCTGTAAGTTTGAGCGGCGAGGCATTATAACCAGCGGAAGAATTAAGTGCGTATTTTGACTTCAGTAGAAGTGTTGTGTCAGTAGAAAGCGGTATCTGTTTTTTTACATGAAAATAGGGGGTTCCCGGTTATATTTTCAGGGGATAAGATCGCAATGTTTCAAAGATGTTGTGATGCGTAGCTGAATTGTTGGAATATGCAGCGAATGCCGAAGTGCATGCAGCGCATATTACTCCCATCGTTTCCAGGCAAAACGGCGTCGCATTGTTATCTAGTGATGGTATACAGGGTAGACGGTGCGATGCCGGCTCTGTATCGGCTGTGCCTATCTTACTGGTTGACCGCTTGTGAACCCGGATAGGCTCCTTTGCTTATCAGTAATCCGCCGCATATTGTTGAGAGAGAAAATTCATGATGATCAAAATGCAAGCGAGGAATACCGTGTAGTATGAAAATTTTTTAGCATCCCTCAAATGATCATCCTTGGAAGGGAATTTGATGTTGTCTACCTTACTGGCATATCTTTTACTAATGTATTCATAGGTTTTCTCGTAGTTAGAGTGCATGTATTGATGGTAAATCATCAATGCAAAAGAAATCACTAACCCAATCCACCCCAAAAGCTCAATCATTGCTTACCCCCGATGTTTTTAATGACTTGCATAGATAATAGAGTCCATCGTATCAATAAAAATTCGATGAATAAAATTTTTTGCGGAAGGGTGGTGAGCAGAACTGGGTCGGCACTATGCGCAGTCTTGAGGGGCATAGGATCCGTTGCACAGTTCTGCTCATAAGGACCCCAGCGCGCCCAAGGAGTTGGGTTAGGAGTAAGAAGAGGCGCACTGGGTTTAAACTCTTCCAGCCATCCGGCTACGCACAACGAAATGCGCTGGCTGGTGCGGTACTGTTCTGAAATGGTGAGTCACCATCTTAATGCAATATTTTTAATTTATCTGTACGTGCGAACGCGTAGGGTTAAGCCCTTATTGATGTTCTGCAAAAGTTTTACATGCACCGTGATTGCTGTTCGCAGTAAACGGCGCAGTAAGAATATGCCCCGGAGGGTACTGAATTTTGCAGCGATAGCAGTACAACAGTGCGCCGGTCTCAGACCTGCAAAGCTGATATGCATAGTATAACCTATGCGTGGAAGTTAACCGGTCCAGCGTGCGGAGGCACTGCGACCTGCATACTGGAAAATAGTGAGGCATTACAACTAAGCCGATGATCTACCGAAGTTGTTTGGAGTTGGAGTTGCCCCCCTTTGAACGGACACATTAAGTTCTGTTTAAAGGAGAGATAAGATGACACAAAACTACAAGCCAGCCTACCCGGCGGAGTTTCGCCAACAGATGGTGTAATTGGTAGCGTTAGGCAAATGTCCGAAGCAATTATCGAAGGAATTTGGTTGCCACTACACTTCGATACAATCATGGTGTCGTACGGCGGGCGTGCCCTATGGATCAAA